>JACPQN010000110.1 GCA_016190485.1 Chloroflexota bacterium | reverse complement strand
GTGGGGGTGGGAGCCTAGCCTGCCCATGGCCTGAGCCTCCCGGGTGATGCGCTGGCGGCCCACGTCGTCCAGGCCCTCGGTCTTGATGAGCGCGAAGGCCACGTCGCGGTCCAGCACGGTGTCGTGGGCCAGGTAGACCCGCTTCTTGCCGCCCTCGCCCAGGAACCGCACCACCTGGTAGCGGCCGTCGGCGAAAGACTGAGGACTGGGGGCTGAGGACTGAGGGCTGAGGACAGAGGGCGCGGAGGAGGTTGCTTGCTGTTTCTCTGCGTCCCCGGCGGTCTCTGCGGTGGAAAGGGGCGGAGGAGTGGCAAGGTTGGTCTGCGCCACCCGCAGCAGCGCCTGAGCGTCGCCGTTCTCCGGGTCGAACTGCAAGACGGCCTGGGCGCTGTCTCGCACGGTCTGCCACTGGAAGCGGGCCAGCGCCTCCGACGCCTGGTCCAGGAGTCGGTCTATCTGGCGCTGAAGGTACTCGCTGGGCATGTCGCCCTCCCGGTCGGGTCGGGACTGCTAATGTAGCTGAAGCATAGTCATCCGATACTCCTGGGTCAACACCGGCGGCTATGAGCTATGCATCGGAAGCTTACTGTCTGTTACGGGCTGCCTTCTAGCCCCTCCCGTGTTGCAGGATAGGCGGCGACTACCGCTGCAGCGGATAGCATTGACAAACCTATGCCAATCTTGTATACCCACTTAACAGGCTTTCGGGGCTAGCTTTGCCGCCGCCGGGAATGGGACCGCAGCGAGAGGGAACTGAGAGATGCGTCAGCAAGAGTCGTCAGTGGGCCCACAGCCTGAGGCCGCTCCCAGCGCACTGAGCGACCTGGTGGTGCTGGACCTGGCCGATGGCAAGGGACTGTACTGCACCCGGCTCCTGGCAGGGTTGGGGGCCGAGATCATCAAGCTGGAGCCTCCCGGCGGCGACGTCACCCGCAGCGTCGGGCCTTTCTACCACGATACGCCCGATCCCGAGAAGAGCCTCTATTTCTGGCAGTACAACGTCAACAAGAAGGGCATTACGCTGTCCCTGGAGCAGCCGGAGGGCGTACAGCTCTTCCGTCGTCTGGCTGCGGGCGCAGACATTGTGGTCGAGACCTTCCAGCCTGGTTACCTGGCCGGCCTGGGCCTCTCCTTCCCCGAGCTGCACGCCCTGAACCCCCGGCTGATCCTCACCTCCATCACCGGCTTCGGCCAGACCGGCCCCTACAGCCAGTACAAGGCGACGGACCTCATCGGCCTGGCCATGGGGACCCAGCTCAACCTGTGCGGCTTCCAGGACCGTGCCCCCGTGCGCACCGGGGCGTCCCAGGGCCACCACCAGGCGTCCCTGCACGCGGCGGCAGCCACCATGGTTGCCCTCTTCTGGCGTGACCTCAGCGGCGAAGGACAGCATGTGGATGTCTCCATGCAGGAGGCCGTGGCCGCCGACCTCCAGTGGACCATGGCGTTGTACGATCTGACGGGCGTCATCCGGAACCGGGAAGGATCTCGGCTTTCCCCCTGCCTTGACGGCTACGTCCGGCACAACCTGGGCGCCGGGTGGGACGACCTGGTGGAGTGGATGGCTGGCGAGGGCATGGCCGAGGACCTGGCGGAGCCCGGCTACCAGGAGGTGACGGTGCGGCGGGCCCAGCAGGCGCACATCAACGAGGTGCTGAACAGCTTCCTGGCGACCCATACCAAGGCGGAGATCTACAGAGAGGCCGTGGCGCGCCGGCTTCCCATCTGCCCGTCCAGCACGGCGGCGGAGCTGGCGGAAGACCCGCACCTCAACGCCAGGAGCTTCTTCATGCCCGTGGAACATCCGGAGCTGGGAGAGTCCTTCCTGTACCCTGGCCCGCCAGTGCGCATGACGGAGACCCCGTGGGTCATGGAACGCCGACCACCTCACATCGGGGAGCATAACCAGGAGGTCTACTGCGGCCGCCTGGGCCTGGCCGCGGAGGAACTGCGGGAGCTCCAAAGACGCGGCGTCATCTAGGGCAGGGGTAGGAGGCTTCAATGCAGGGAAACTTGCCGCTGCGCGACATTCGCGTCGCCGACTTTACCTGGATCGGGGCAGGGCCTACCTGCACCCGCTTCCTGGCCTTCTTCGGCGCGGAGGTCATTATCATCGAGTCCCACACCCGGGGCGGCATCCGCATGGGGCAGCCCCAGGCCAAGGGCCCGACGGGCAGCCCCAACCTCAGCGGCTTCTTCAACAACCTGAATAGCTGCAAGGAGAGCATCACCCTCAACATGCGGACGCCCCAGGGCGTCGATGTGGCCCGACGGCTCATCGGCCTCAGCGACATCGTGGTGAACAACTTCTCGCCCGGCGTCATGGACCGCTGGGGGCTGGGGTACGACGAGCTGGTGAAAGTGAACCCCGGCGTCATCATGGCCGAGATGCCCGTGGCCGGACGCTGGGGCCCCCACAAGCGAATGATCGGCTACGGCGCCACAGTGGAGGCCTTCTCCGGCATCAACGAGATGACCGGCTACCCGGACCGCCCGCCCACCGGCACCGAGATCAACTACCCCGACTACGCCAGCAACCCCTATCACCTGGCCACGGCGCTTCTCTCCGCCCTGCACTACCGTAATCAGACCGGCTGCGGCCAGTACATCGAGGTGGCCCAGCTCGAGTCCACCGCCTCGGTGATGGAGACCTATGTCCTGGACTACACCGTCAACAAGCGTGTGCAGACCCGCACCGGCAACCACGCGGCCTACGCCTCGCCCCACAGCGTCTACCGCTGCCAGGGCGAGGACCGCTGGGTGGCCATCGCAGTGACCTCCGAGGAGGAGTGGTGCGGCTTCCAGCGTGCCCTGGGAGAACCGGAGTGGACCAAAGACCCCAGGTACGCCACGCTGCAGGGGCGGAAAGAGCACGAGGAGGAGCTGGACCGGCTGGTGGAAGGATGGACCAGCGCTCGCAGCCCCCAGGAGGCGATGCGCCTGCTGCAGGCCCAGGGTGTGCCCGCCGGCATGGTGCAGAACATGGAAGATGCCATGGAGCGAGACCCGCACCTGGCCGCCCGGGGGTTCTACGCGCGGCTGGAGCACCCGGAAGCCGGCCTCACCCGCTACGACGGGCTGGTGGCCAAGCTCTCGGCAACCCCCGGAAGGCTGCGGGCGCCAGCGCCCCTCCTGGGCGAGCACAACGACTACGTGTTCCGGGAGCTGCTGGGCATGTCCGAGGACGACGTCAACCAGTACATCCTGAAGCAGGTGATCTACTAGCGTGGTCTATCCCATACACCCAGCAGGACGGTGGTAGGCCTGGATGAGAGGGCAGAAGGAGCTTACAATGGAGATACGACGTTTCCCCCTGGTTGCTGCGGCGGGCTTGCTCATGGCCCTGAGCATCGCCTGCGGTGGCGGGGCCCGCTCAGCGGCTGTGCCCCCTACACCCACCCCCGAGACCAGAGGGATCGGACAGGAACGGGCCGGCCTCACGCGCCAGGAAGTCACCAAGCCCACAGCCCAGGGAGGTGTCCTCAATCTCCGCAAGCAGCGAGAGATGGTGGACTTTGATCCCCACTACTCCATCTCCACCAATGACATTCAGAACAACATGAACTTCTACAGCACCCTGGTCAGGCAGCAGGACAGGAACCCCATCCAAGGTGATCTGGCGGAACGCTGGGAGGTCAGTCCAGACGGGCTGAAGTACACCTTCTACCTGCGTCGCAACGTGAAGTTCCACGATGGCGTGTCGGTCACATCGAGGGACGTGGTGTACAGCCTGAACCGCATGATGGGCCGGTCGGAGCCGGAGAAGCGGAAGTCTGGCCGGACCGGGATCCTGGACGGCTACGTCAAAGCCGTGACCGCCAAGGATGAATACACGGTGGAAATGGAGCTGCACCGCGCGGCAGTGGTGCTGCTGGAGCTGATCACCAACGGGCATGCTTCCATCATTCCTGCAGGAGCGGTGGCGGCTGATCTGAAACGCGTGCCCAAGGGTAGCGGCCCCTGGATGCTGGATGAGTGGGTACAGGGAAGCCACCTCCTGTATAAGCGGAACCCCAGCTACTACGGCGCCGAGGGTCCCTACCTGGACGCGATAAAGCACTGGTTCATCCGAGACGAGGCAGCTTACGAAGCCGCCTTCTTCACCAAGAAAGTCGATGTCGGCGCGTGCCTGTCCCTCGACTGCTACCAGCGCACCGACCAGATGGAAGCCCGGGGAGAGCTCCTCAAGCAGCGCGCCATAAGCTATGGCATTGCGGGCATGGGGATCAACATGCGCCCGGACCAGAAGGGGCCGTGGACCGACAAGCGGGTCCGGCGGGCCATGCAGCTCGTCTACGACCAGCAGGGCAACATCGCTACGATCATGGATGGCCGGGGTATCATCACCGGGATCCTCTCCAGCGGCACTCCCTGGGGCCGCCCGCCGGAGTTCTGGCAGACGAAACCCGGCTATCGCATCCCCAAGGACCCGGACATTGCCGAGGCCAAGAAGCTGATGGCTGAGGCCGGCTTCGCAAACGGCTTTGAGATGGAGATGCAGGTCCGCAACGACCAGCCCGACCGGGCCCGGGAGGCGGAGCTGTGGGCCAACCAGTTGGCCCTCATCGGCGTCAAGCCCAAGATCATCCTCAGGGACTCCGCCGACATTTTTGAGCGAGGTGAAACCGGCCGCTACGAGGTGTGGCAGCATAGCTGGGCCTTCTTCACCACAGACCCCGACGAGCTGCTGGGTATCCACTTCCTCAAGGACGCCCCACGCAACTACTTTGGCTATGACCGGCCCGATTGGAACAGCCTCTTCCAGCAGATGTCCAAAGAGCAGGACCTGAAGAAGCGGATGGAGATGGTCCAGAAGCTGGAAGACATGGTCTGGGAAGACCTGCCCGTCATCCCGATCCCCCAGACTGTAAGCGCAACCATGTGGTGGTCCTACGTCAAGAACTGGAACCCCGGCTGGAACAGCTACGTGGACAGCAGGAAGGACCTGGTCTGGATCGACGCCTCGCAGAAGCGGTAGCGCGGGGACCTGGACGCCGCCATGAAGGACTTTCTCATTCGTCGCCTGATCCTGGCCATCCCCACGGTGATCGGGGTGACCATGCTGGTGTTCATCGTGATGCGCATCGCGCCGGGCGACGTCGCCATGATGATCGTGACGGGGGGTGGCGGCGAAGACGCCGCCGCCCTCAACCAGAAGGAGCTGGCCAGGATCCGCGCCGAGCTGGGGCTGGACAGACCGCTCCACATCCAGTACCTGGACTGGGTGTGGGGTATGGCGCGGCTGGACTTTGGCCGCTCCCTCTGGAACCACCTACCCATCTGGGACACGGTAGTGCAGCGGGCGCCCCTGAGCGTGCAGCTCTCCCTGATGAGCATCGCCTTTGCGGTGCTCATCGGCATCCCGGTGGGCGTGGTGGCCGCGTTGCGCCAGGATACCCTGTGGGACTACCTGGGCCGGAGCGTCTCTATTGGGGCTCTGGCCATGCCCGGTTTCTGGCTGGCGCTGCTGCTGCTCATGGTCCTAGTGCACGGCTTCGAGTGGAGCCCTCCCCTGGGCTATAACCCGATCTGGCAGCGGCCCTTGGACAACCTGAGCCAGTTTATCTGGCCCTCCCTCATCACCGGCTTCTCGGGCAGCGCCATCATCGCGCGCATGGCCCGCTCGGCCACCCTGGAGGTGATGCGAGAGGACTACGTCCGCACGGCCCGCGCCAAGGGCCTGGCGGAGAGCATCGTGGTCATTCGCCATGTGCTGCGCAACGCCATGATCCCCGTGGTAACCATCGTGAGCCTCTCTCTGGCCGGCGTCATCACCGGCTCGGTGATCATGGAAACCATCTTCACCATCCCGGGGCTGGGCCTGCTCCTGATCGACTCCCTGCGTCTGAGGGACTTCCCCGTGGTGATGTTCCTGGTGACCATCGTGGCCATGAGCTTCATCGTGGTGAACCTGCTCACCGACATCCTGTACACCGTCGTCGATCCCCGGATGCGGCTGCAATGAGCTGAGACGGCGCGCCCTAGCGGGCCGACAGGGACAGGCCAGGAAGAAGAGCGATGGCTTTAGATAGCGCAGCGGCAACGCCAATAGCCTCGATGCGCGTCAGGCGGGAGCGCTCCCTCCTGGCCTCAGCCGCGGCCTTCGTCCGGCAGAAGCCCCTGGGGAGTGTGGGACTGGCCATCATGGTCCTTACACTGTTCATCGCCCTCTTCGGCGGCGCCATCGCGCCCTACTCGGGGGAGCAGATGCACCCTCTCGAGCGGCTTCAGGGCCCCAGCGCCAAGTACTGGCTGGGCACCGACGAGTTCGGCCGTGACCTCTTCAGCCGGATCGTGGAGGGCGCCCGAGTTTCTGTCATTGTGGGCGTCAGCGTGGTGACCCTGGGCGGCGGCCTGGGGCTGGTGCTGGGCGTCCTGAGCGGCTACTTCGGAGGGCGTTTCGACACCATCGTGCAACGCCTCATCGAGATCAAGCTGGCCTTTCCAGATTTGTTGTTAGCCTTAGCCCTCATCGCCGCCCTGGGCCAGGGGTTGGACAAGGTGATCATCGCGCTGTCCATTGGTTTCTTCGCGCGGCCCACGCGCGTCATGCGGGGCGTGGTGCTGGCGGCCAAGGAGCACATGTACGTGGAAGCTGCCCGGGCCATGGGGGCGACGCCGCTGCGCATCATGGCCGCGCACATCCTGCCCAATGTCTTTGCGCCCTGGCTGATCCTGGCCAGCGCCGGGCTAGGCGGCGCGATGCTGGCGGAGGCGAGCCTCAGCTTCCTCGGGCTGGGCATCCCGCCACCCACGCCCTCCTGGGGCCGTATGCTCAGTGGCGCCGCGACGCGCTACATCCAGAGCGCGCCCTTCCTGGTCATCTGGCCGGGCGTGGCGCTGAGCCTGGTGGTCTTTGCCTACAACGTCTTCGGCGACGCACTACGGGACGTCTGGGACCCGCGGCTGCGCGGCTCCCGAGGCGAGAAGGGATAGCTGAGCGCTATGGCGCAGAACGGTCTCTACAAGCGGGCGGCCATCGTTGGCATCGGTGAGACGGAGTACTCCCGGGACTCCGGGCGCAGTGAGCTGACCCTCGCGCTGGACGCCATCACGGCAGCGGTGCGGGACGCCGGCCTGGCCCCCAAGGACATCGACGGGCTGCTGAAGTTCCAGGTGGATGCCAACAGCGAGGGGGAGATCGCCGGGTGCCTGGGCATGGACCACCTGCGCTTCTACGGCGAGCTGGGAGGCGCGGGGACTGCCGGCTGCGGCCTGGTGGCCCACGCCGCGGCGGCCGTGGCGACGGGCCTGGCCAACAACGTGGTGGTCTACCGGGCCATGAACGGCCGCTCCGGACGCCGCTACGGGCGTGGCGAGGTGACTATGCGCGGCGGCAGCGGCCTCGGCGCCTTCACGGAGCCCTACGGGCAGCTTGTGCCCCAGCAAGGCCTGGCTATGCTGGCCCGGCGCCACATGCACCAGTATGGCACCACCAGCCGCCAGTTCGGCGCCGTCTCCGTTGCCCTGCGTGCGCATGCTAACCTAAACCCCAAAGCCACTTTCTACACCACTCCACTTACGCTGGAAGACCACCAAAACTCGCGTTACGTGGTGGAGCCCTTCCGCTTGTTCGACTGCTGTCTGGAGACCGATGGCGCTTGCGCCGTCGTCGTCACCACCGCCGAGCGTGCTCGTGACCTGCCTAACACCCCTGCCTTTGTGCTGTCGGCAGGACAGTGCCTGCCAGGCTACCGCGGGCCCCTGCCCGACGTCACCTACGCCAACGCCCGGACCCTGGCGCCCGGGCTCTTCGCCGGGGCGGGCGTCACCCCCCAGGATATCAACGTGGCCCAGATCTACGACCACTTCTCCGCCATGGTCATCTTTGCCCTGGAGGACTACGGCTTCTGTAAGAAGGGCGAAGGTGGCCCCTTCGTGGAGGAAGGCAACATCCAGTGGCCTAACGGGCGGCTGCCGGTGAACACCGCCGGAGGCCACCTCTCCGAAGCCTACCTGCACGTCATGAACCATATGAACGAGGCCGTCCGGCAGCTCAGAGGCGCCTCAACGGCCCAAGTGCAGGACGCCGAGTTGGTGCTGGTGGACAGCGGCATCGGCGCCGGCGCGCTGATCCTGGGGAGGTAGCCCGTGCCGGACTTTCCTACGCCCCTGGTCACGCCGGACACCGCGCCCTTTTGGAAGGGCTGCCAGGCAGGCCAGCTCCTGTTACAGCGGTGTGCCGCCTGTGGCGCCCTGCGCTATCCTCCCCGACCCATGTGTCCCCAGTGCACTAGCAAAGAGACCGGATGGGTGCCCGCCTCCGGGCGCGGCACCGTCTACAGCTATACCGTGACGCACCAGGCGCTGCACCCCTCTCTGGCGGACAAGGTGCCTCACCTGGTCATCCTGGTGGAACTGGAAGAGGGCGTGCGCATCACCAGTAACATCGTGGACTGCCCGCCGGATCAGGTCCGCATCGGGATGCCCGTGGAGGTGGTCTTCCACCAGGTAAATCCGGAGCTGACGCTGCCCAAGTTCCGCCCTGCCGGGACGGCCTGAGCCCGTGGTGTCTGACGTGGCTCAACCCGTGCGCATCGGCGTCATCGGCGCCGGCGCCTTCACACGGCAGCGGCACATTCCCAAGCTCCGGGAGATCACCGGCGTTGAAATCCTGGCCGTATGCAACCGCACGCCGGAGACGGTGCGCCAGGTGGCCAGGGAGTTCAGCATCCCGCACGCCTACACCGACTGGCGGCAGGTTATCGCCCGGCCCGACCTCGACGCCATCCTGGTCGGCACGCCCCCCTACCTGCACCACCAGGCCACCCTGGCGGCGCTGGCGGCCGGCAAGCACGTGCTGTGCGAAGGCCGGATGGCCACCAGCCTGCGGGAGGCCCGGGAGATGCTCCAGCAGGCGCAGGCCAGCGGACTCAAGACCATGCTGGTTCGCACCAGCTTCTGCCTCAAGGGGCAGCGCTTCATCAAGCGCCTGCTGGAGGAAGGCTATGTGGGCCGGGTGCGCCAGGTCTTCGGGCACTGGCTGGTCCCATCTTATGCCAACTCCTCCGCGCCCCTGCACTGGCGCCAGGACGCCCGGGTCTCCGGCGCCATCAACCCCCTGTTTCTCAGCCCCTTCTGGGAGGTCTTCCGCCCCTGGTTCGGCGATGCGAGCCGGGTGCTTGCCCACAGCGCCACCTTTGCCCGGCAGCGCCCCCAGGGTGAGGGCGGCCCGCTGGCTCCGGTGGAGGTCCCCGATGCCGTGAACGTGGTGGCCGAGATGGAGAGCGGCGCGGTGGTGACCATGCTCCTGAGCGGTGTGGCCCTCTTTGGACAGAACCGTGTGGAGATCTACGGTGACCAGGGGACCCTGGTGTACAGCGTGCGCACCGATGAGGTGCTGGGCGCTCGACTGGGGGACGAGGCCCTCCGCGTCTTGCTCATCCCGCCCGAGCTAGAGGAGACCTGGCAGGTGGAGGCCGACTTCGTGCGGCTGGTGCGAGGCGAGCTGCCGGAGGGGCGCCCCACCTTCGCCGACGGAGTGAAGTACACCGAGTTCACCGAGGCGGCGCTGCTATCGGCGCATGAGGGCCGCTGGGTTACCCTGCCCCTCCCCTGAGCCCGCAACGGGCAGCCTGAGGAGGCGGCTCTCCCCCCTCTTATTTCCCTTTCCCCTTGGGAGCGCTGGAGTTGCCAGACCCGGCGCGGCGGCAGCGCCTGCTCCTCCGGCGGCGACACCTTCGCCTATAATGGAGAGAACCGGATGATCCAGGCGGTCGTGGCCGGCGCAACCACCAACTACACTTGGGACGTGGGGGCGAGCCTCCCGGTTATCTTGCAGGACGGCACCTACACCAACGTCTATGGCCTGGGGCTGATCAGCCAGACCGATGGGTCGGGGAACCAGACCTACATGCTGCCGGACGGCACCAAGAGCAACGAGGTGCTGACCAATGGCAGCGGGACGGTCAGCAAGAGCTACAAGTACGACGTCTTCGGGGGGGGCGCAGCTCTTCGGGCTCTGGCTCCACAGAGTTCCGGTACGCTGCCGAGCAGTTCGATGACACGCTCAACCTCATCTACCTGCGGGCGCGCTATTATGACCCTGCAACGGGCCGCTTCTTGAGCAAGGACCCGGCCGGCGGCAAGTTGAGCAGCCCAGTAACCCAGAACAAGTACGTGTACGCCGGCAATAACCCGGTCAACGGTGGTGACCCAACCGGGTTGACCTACCGATTCAATGATTGGACATACCCACTAGGTACCAGTTTTGACGACGCGGTAGCAGCTGGCACCATTCGAATTCCGAACAGAGGCGGCGGTGGCGGCGGCGTAAGCGCCGGCAGGCCAGCGCCTACACAGGTCGATGGTAGTGGGGGAAGTCGGCCTGCGCCGTGGCCTAGCGGGGAGGGACCTGAACCGTCGGAACCGTTCTGCGGCGGGCTTGAGCTAGGAGTAAACACAAATTTTGTAGGCTTTGTAGGAGCAGTCGCAATGTTAGTTTGCGCATTTCCGACTCTAGAAAGCACTATGAAGATAGACTTCACTATGGGATTGAGGCATTGCGGAGTTCCAGGTGCTCGTGGGTGTGCGGAATGGGAGTCCCCTCTGCCAAATCAAAGCTGTCGCGGCTCGTATACTCGGCTGGGTGCATTCGGAGTATGTCCAGCATTTTGGCCCATCATTATTCCAGGATTGTACGAAGCTGGGTCGATAGCATCTGTAACCTGGGGATGGGGGCAATAAGATTACATCGGTTCAGCGCAATTCTATGTAACATAAACATATGCCGATGAACGCCGAAGATACAGTGCGACACGCTATTGCTGCGCTGACTCGCCAAGACATCGAAGCCTACCTCAGATATGTGGCTGAAGACGTGACCGTACGTATAAATGATAATCCGGTTTTGTTCGGGAAAGCAGACTACCGAGAGCGGCTAGCTCAAATTCTGAAAGAGGAAACTATTGAACTTAGTGAAATCGTGCGGGTATTGCATATTGGGGAGGCAGAGGAAGTGGAGGTGATTGAACGACACATCCTTGTTTGGATGGCGGCAAACATTCGCGTTCGCAGTTACTATACCGTCGGGAATGGCAAGATCGTTACAGTGTTATTGACCTCGCTTAGTGCCCCCTCGTCCCGACCAATTGCTGGTGAAACCGAGTGGCGTCAACAATTTGACGAACGCTTTCGCTTCAGTCAGGATCAATAGAATCTTCTTCCCGTCCCCTGACGATCTTCTGCGGTGGGCATCCACAGAGTTCCGGTACGCTGCCGAGCAGTTCGATGACACAGTGAACCTGATCTACCTGCGGGCGCGCCACTACGATCCAACCACGGGCCGCTTCCTGAGCAAGGACCCGGCCGGGGGCAAGCTGAGCAGCCCGGTAACCCAGAACAAGTACGTGTACGCCGGCAATAACCCGGTCAACGGTGGCGACCCCACTGGGCTGCATATGTGTTTGGGCGGATGTCGCGCAAATGGTAGCCCTGGCATATTGCCAATGACAATAATAACGTCTCCCAGCAGCGGCGGCGGCGTAAGCGCTGGCAGGCCAGCGCCTTCAATGGGCGCATCTTCGTCTTCCCCTCCAACGCCGGTCCCCGACCGAACACGGATTTCATGCAGCGGCTACAGCGAAACCACTGTTAACGCTGTACAGTTTAATCCTCCCAGCGATCCCAACGGTAAGTCGCCAATAGGTGTCCCGCAGCATATCCAGTCGTACGTGTTTGCATCGGCAAGCGTCTTATGGGAGGGTGGACTTGCCAACGTCTTTAGCTCAATCGTGTTCGACAACCTCAAATTCGCGTTCAGAGGTCTTTATGACAGGCTAGGCATCGATTATTATCCAGACACAGGCCCATCGATGCGACCTCCTAACACCTTCGTGGTTTCTGGAGGTGGTGCATATGCCAGAGATCCAGACATGCTTCCCAGGGTTTTCGACATCTTTGTTGGCCAGAGAGATTTCACGCTTGGTTTCAAGATATTGAATGATTTTTTCAGCGTAGAGCTTTACTGTAGGTAAAAAACAGTCGGTATTGTGTGCTCAAGATGCGATCGTTGAATGTGGATCATCGAGAGAAGCAATGGAGCATGCTGATGGCGCTATCCTTGGTGGTGCTATTTGAGGCCTGCGCTTATCTGGCGCCACCGGCATCTGCACCCGAGGGAGCAGTGATAATCGAAGATGGGCAACTCCGAGCGGCAACGGTTCAGGATGCCATAAGGTCAGTTGGTTTCAAGCCCGTGTTCCCCGACGTGTTGCTGCCCAATACAAACCCGGAGCCACAGGTTACAGCACGCCTCGCCAAGGCTAAACCAGCGCGGCTGGAATTGGAATACACGTCGGAGACCCCGGGGTTCCTCATTATTATCCAAGAATGGCCTGCTTCGGGGAACCGCGGGTCTTTGACGCGCCTATCAACTGATATCGAAGGGGTGACCGTCTTCTACACTACTATGGTGCTGCCAGGACCAACGGAACCAAACTTCCACTTTTTAGCACAGTGGGATCATAGGAGTATATGGTACGACATGCGGATAATTTGGCAGGGTGAGCCCCCCAATGGGTCAGCAACTGAAGAAGAGAGAGTAAAGGCTGCGCTGGCTATTGTCAGGTCAATGATTCAAGCGGCGAATCGAGCTTAGCCTATTCAGAGGAGGGCGCTCGAATCCCATTTCTCTGAATTATCATTACAGTAGGATGCCGTTCTAAAGCGGCTTCCATGACTAGTTCCGGCTTAAAGATTCTTTCATGAACGTATTGTCAGGCGTCTTACAAACGTGCGTTTCTAAGACCCACGCTCCATATCCCTTTTGACGGGCTTGCAGATACCTCACCGTATCTTACAACCTTTTTAACGGCATGCGAACTGTCTTGCTGGGTTGCCTGAGGATTGGGGTGGGTACTAGAAAGGCACAGCGGAAGCATGAATAGATGGTCAATTCCCTGGGTTGGTGTCCAGAATACGAGGAGACTGCTTGTCGTCCTGACGCTGTTATCTATGCTAGGACTCGTCCTAGTGGTGGCAACCATGGCAGAATTTGATCGGGGAGTTTCAGTCCGATTCCAAAATACCACTAACTACTCCGTCGTAGTGTATTCATGGGATGCCAGGAAGCACGCAGAACCCGCTGGGTGGACGATAAAATTGTATCCCTCAGAGATCGCCACAACTGGATGGATCCAAGTTAATCCCAGGGATCTGTATCGACGGGTCGAAGCGCGGGATGCCAGTGGAACGGTGCTCTTCTGTCAGATCTACACCTGGAAAGACAGGATCAACGACCAGCTCTGGGAGGTGGTGATCGTCCAGGGTCAAAATTCCTGTCCTTAAAGCGGGTAAGTACAAGAGCCCAACCGTCGTCCTCTCCATCTGCGGGCCCGCCACTACGACCCGGCCATCGGGCGGTTCATCAGCAGCGACCCCGCGCTGCGCCAGCGTCCGCTACCCCAGCCCCCGGACCACCTCCAGGAAGATGCCCATGGAGCGCTGGATCTCCTCGCCCATGGTGCAGTGCACCACGCCAAAGCCCTCCACCGTGAGCTGGGCCCGCAGGGAGAGCCGCTGGAACTCCTCGGAAGCGACCAGGTCATCCAGCTTGGCCCGGTCCCCCCGCACCAGGATGAACCCCCCCAGGTCACCGCCGTGGGGCTGCAGGAACACCGGCTCCAGGGACTCCACGGCCCCTGTTCTGGTCTGTCCCCCCAGAAACTGGAGCATGTCGTTGAACACCGTGGCGGCCGCCTGCTCCCGGCCCCGCGCGGGAAAGCTAAACCCGATAAAGAGCCCGTAGTCCGCCATCGTGGCCCTCCTTGTCACCAGAGTGGATGGCATCAGAGTATACCAATCCCTTCTTCGCTGCCAGTGGCACGCCCGGCGCCCCCTTGACCGGGAAAAAACTGCCTGCTATAGTGCTGCTGTCGTCTGCGTGCATGCGTGCGTGTATGCGGGCGACGGGTACACGTGTAGACAAGTGAGGCCATGAGAACCATCACCATCGCCACCCAAAAGGGCGGCACAGGCAAGTCCACCGTGGCCGTGAACCTGGCGGCAGGGCTGGCCCACAAGGGGCTGCGCACCCTGCTGGTGGACATCGACCCCCAGGCCAACGCCACCTACGTGCTCACCGGTGGCCGGTTGGTGGAGCCGTCCCTCTACGACGTGATGGTGGCCAACTCCACCCCGCTGCCGCAGGTGCTCATGAGCTGCCGCCTGGGGCTGGACCTGGCGCCCTGCAACATCTACCTCAGCGCGGCCGACCTGAGTTTGGCCAATGTGCCGGGGCGGGAGCGCATCCTGGCCCGCAAGTGCCGGGCGCTGCCAGAGTATGACTACGTGATCATCGACACTCCCCCCAGCCTGGGGATCCTCACCGTCAACGCCCTGGTGGCGTCCCACGAGGTGATTATCCCGGTGGGCATGAGCACCTTCGCCCTCATCGGCCTGAACCTGCTGGAGGACACCATCACGCAGATCAAGGAGAACCTGGACCTGGAGCGACTGGAGATCGTCGGGGCCCTGGGCACGTTCTACGACCGCACCAACGTGGCCCGGGACACCGTGGCGGTGCTGCGGGACCACTTCGGCCCCGTCTGCTTCGAGTCCACCATACCCCGGACGGTGAAGCTGGAGGAGGCCAACAACCGCCTCCGCACGATCTTCGAGTATGAGCCAGCGGGCGCCGCCGCTCAGGCCTTCGAAGCCCTCACGGAAGAGGTGATCCGCCGTGGCCAAGAGTAAGTTCATCAACCCCCTCTTTCTGCCTACGGTAACGCAAGAGGCGCCCACAGCGCCGCCGGCAGCGCCAGGGACGGCGCCCGCCGAGGCGCAGCCCCAGAGCGCCGCCGCGCCAGCGGCGCCCGGATCCAGAGCAATGGCCAGGCCTGGCGCCCGGGGCGCGGCTGCCACGGCCAGGAGCCAGGCGGCGCCAGCCGTCCCGGAAGCGCCGGTCAAGTTCACCTTTTACTTCACGCCGGAGCAGCTCCGCCGGCTAGACGACCTCTGGGTGCGGGCCAAGCTGGACCACAGGCAGCGCCTGAACAAGAGCGAGTTCGTGCGTCTGGCCCTGGAACGGCTGCTGGACGAGTTCGAGCACAACCCCCGCCGGGTGCTGGAGGCCCTGCGACGCCAGCGGAGCACGTCCTGAGCCGCGTCCTGAGGCTCTCGAAGGGCCTGCCGAAGGGCTAGCCCCGTTGGCTTGCCTGCCCGCAATCACAGACAGCAGGCGATGGCAATGCCTCCTTGTGCCAAGGGCGTGAACTCCCTGCCGAAGCGACTTATTGTTCCCAACGCAGGCCTGAGATAGACCAGGTTCCCCCCGGTGTCCTTGACTTCACCGCTCTGGGCGCTACAATTGTGCAACCCACCAAACGGCGACGCGACTGCCCCACCAGCCACGTCGCCCTTCAGCCGCAGGACGGCGGTCTATGCCTGGAGAGGAGGTTACGAGGGATGCCTCACGCGTTGGAGGGTGTCAGCGTCATAGACCTCACGCACCACATTGCCGGTCCCTACTGCACCAAGCTGCTCGCGGACTACGGGGCTGAGGTCATCAAGGTCGAGCGGCCCGATGGCGGCGACCCAGCCCGCCGCATGGGTCCCTTCTTCCACAACGATCCCCACCCAGAAAAATCGGGCCTCTTCCTGCATCTGAACACCAATAAGCGATCCATCACGCTTAACCTGAAGACCGCGCTCGGAAAAGGGATCCTCAAAGACCTGGCGAGAGAAGCCGACATCCTGGTGGAGAACTTCCACCCCCGGGTAATGCCCCGCCTGGGGCTGGACTACCCGGCGCTGGAGCAGATCAATCCGCGACTGGTAATGACCTCCATCTCCAACTTTGGCCACACCGGGCCGTACCGGGATTACAAGATGAGCGAGATCACCGCCTACGCCATGGGCGGTGTCATGCACGGCACCGGCATGCCCGACAAAGAGCCCATCAAGCTGGCGCTCACCGTGGAGCAGTTCTACTCGGGTAACGTGGCAGCCTCGGCCACCCTGGGAGCCTTCATTGGCGCGCAGGTGCATGGCATCGGCCAGCAGCTTGATCTGGCCATCATGGAGATGCAGACCGGCAACCAGGACCGGGGCATTGCCAGCCTGATGACCTACCAGTATTCCGGAGAGCCCAGCCACCAGCGCCGCAGGGAGTTCTCCCGCAGCATTCTGCCCACCGGGGTGTACCCGTGCGCCGACGGCTACGTCCAGTTCGCCGGCGGGCCGCTCTCCCGCTGGGGGCGCTTCTGCCACATGATCGACCGACCCGACCTGGCCAACGACGCCCACTTCACGACCCCCGAAAACTTCTTCGCCAGCCCGGAGGTCAAGCAGGAAGTCGAGACAATGCTCTACGCATGGCTGTTCCAGCACACCAAGCAGGAGGTCATGGAGAAGGGCCAGGAGTACGGCTACCTTACCGGCGCCATCAACACCATGGAAGACGTGTTCAACGATTCCCATCTGGCTGCCCGGGAGTTCTTCGTGGAGATAGACCATCCCTTCACGGGCCCGCTGCAATACCCCGGCGCCAACTTCAAGATGAGCGAGACACCCTGGAGGGCCGGGCGGGCCCCCTTATTGGGAGAGCACAACCGAGAGGTCTACTGCGACCGCCTGGGGTTCAGCCCGGAAGACCTGGTGCGCATGCGCGAGCAGGGGGTGATTTGACGTGACCACGATGAAACTGCCCCTGGAAGGGATCCGGGTGATCGACATGACCATCGTCTGGGCGGGCCCCTTTGCGACGGTCCTGCTGGGAGACATGGGCGCCGAGCTGATTAGGGTCGACTCCCTCCAGCACCCCGATGTCAACACCCGCGGACAACCCATCGTGCCCCCGGCACAGATATCGGGCGGCGGCGGCCTCCAGTACCCGAACCGAGACCCCGGCCCCCGACCGTGGAACAGGAACACCCAGTTCAATCAGACCGGCCGGCACAAGAAGAGCTTCACCGTCGACCTGCAGCGCCCCAAGGGGCGGGAGATCTTCTTCCGGCTGGTGCGACAGAGCGACATCTTCCTCGAGAACAATGCCGCAGACGTGGTGGAAAACCTCGATATCACCTACGAGGTCCTGAGCAAGGTCAATCCTCACCTCATCATGATGTCCCTCCCCGCCTTCGGGGGAACCGGACCCTACAGGCACTTCAAGGCCGTGGGGGCCAACATGGAGGCGGTGGTGGGCCACACCTGGCTCCGCACCTATCCGGACAGTGATCCCACCTCCACCACTCCCGTCTTTCTTGCCGACGCCTGCGGCGGCGCCAGCGCCGCCTTTGCCGTGCTCGCGGCGCTCCAGTACCGCATCAAGACGGGCCGCGGCCAGCACATAGACATGTCCCAGTCGGAGAACGTCATGCATTGCCTGAGCCAGGCGGTCATGGACTACTCCATGAACGGACGGGTGCAGGGCACCATGGGGAACCGGGACCCTGCCCGCGCCCCACAGGGGGTGTACCCCTGCGCCGGCGAGGATAGCTGGGTCACCATCTCCTGTGGCAACGACGAGGAGTTCCGCGCCTTGTGCGCCGCCATCGGTCAGCCGTCGCTGGTGGTCGACCCGCGCTTTGCCGACAGCGTCAGCCGCTACCGCAACCAGGATGTCCTCGACCCCATCATCAGCGGCTGGACACGCGACAAGGTCCACTACGACATCTTCCACACACTCCAGAAGGCCGAGGTCACGGCCGGGCCGGTGCTCAAGGTCTCGGAGGTGTTCCACGACCCGCACCTGCTGGATCGGGGCTTCTGGGAGACCATCTCCCACCCCGAGGCGGGCACCCACGTCAACCCCGGCCCTATCATCGAGCTGACCAAGACACCGCTGCATATCAGGGCTGCCCCTCCGCTCCTGGGACAGCATAACGAGTACGTCTACAAGGAGGTGCTTGGTTACTCCGACCAGGAGTACCAGCAGCTCGCCGCACAGGACTTCATCGGCGATACCTACGTCGTCGCCCGAACCCAACAGGCGACGCCTGCAAGCCCGTAGCAGGCATCCGAAGGCCCAGAGAAGGCGCGCCCTTCGAGGTGAGCGGCTTATTCAGCGCTCTTCTGCGTAACGGTTCAGTCAGGAGGGGATTTCGCCGCAGGCCGACCCTCGGCAGCGCCCCGCGGGAAGTGCAGAAGGGCGGCAGCCCTTTTGCCAGGGAGCCCGAGGGCTTGTCCTGAGCCTGCCGAAGGGATGTCCCCTCGAAAGATTTCTCTCTTCCCC
>JACPQN010000109.1 GCA_016190485.1 Chloroflexota bacterium | reverse complement strand
CCCCTCTTCCTGGCCAGGAAGAGGGGGTCAGGGGGTGATGGTCGCGGGGTGGTCGGGTGGAGCTCGCCTCCGCAAGTCTGAACAGCTACTTGCTGCACGAACGATTGACGGGCATCGCTGGGGACGGGTATACTACCGCAGCTAGTGGGGCGGAGCCTTTCGGGGGACTGCGCAAGACCTGCGCACGTCGGTCCGAGAGGCACGGGGAGGGGTGGCCGAGCGGTTGATGGCGGCGGTCTTGAAAACCGCAGTCCGCCTCACGGCGGGCCGTGGGTTCGAATCCCACCCCCTCCGCCAGTTGGTTGCCTGCTCACCCTCTACGTGGATTCTCCAGCCGCTATTTACATGGAATCAGGATGGCTGGCGTTACATAAGGGAGCGTTTGTGCATGAATCCCAGAGTCACGTTCATCACCCTGGGTGTCAGCAACCTGGAAAGATCGCTGGCATTCTACCGAGATGGCTTGGGCTGGCAGACGGAAGGTATCATTGGCACGAATATTCCTGGCGGGGCCGTGGCATTTTTTCCTCTGACGAACGGCCTCACCCTGGCCTTGTTTCCGAGAGAGGAGCTAGCCAGGGATGCGAAGGTGCCTGCTAGCGGGTCGTGTGCCGTTGAGTTTTCCCTTGCGCACAACGTCAACACAAAAGAAGAAGTGGACACCGTGATGGCGGGAGCGAAGAACGCAGGCGCTACCATCACCGACCCACCCCATGACCGTGCCTGGGGCGGATACGCTGGCTACTTTCAGGATATCGACGGCCATCTGTGGGAAGTAGCCTGGCACCCGCAATTCAAAATCGAGTAACAACGTAGCACACTGCCGACAAGACGAACGGCCGAAGGGAACACCCATGAAAATCCACGAGTACCAAGCCAAGGCCATTCTGGCTGAGTTTGGCGTGCCCGTGCCCCGGGGCAAGGTCGCTGCCACGCCCGAGGAGGCCCGCGCGGTCG
Organism: Chloroflexota bacterium; assembly: GCA_016190485.1. Lineage (GTDB taxonomy): Bacteria > Chloroflexota > Dehalococcoidia > SHYD01 > SHYD01 > JACPQN01. Next base: position 10,044 of record JACPQN010000109.1, on the reverse strand, counting down.
CGACGGAGTTGGGCGGGAGCGTCGTGATCAAGGCGCAGGTCCACGCGGGCGGCCGTGGCAAGGCCGGCGGGATCAAGGTGATCAGCGGCCCCGCCGAGGCGGAGCAAGCGGCCCGGCAACTCCTGGGCAGCCGCTTGGTCACCCACCAGACCGGCCCCGAGGGCGTGCCGGTGCCCAAGGTGCTGGTGGAAGAGACGGTGGACACAGCCCGGGAGCTTTACCTGGGCATCGTAGTGGACGCCCAGGCCAAGATGCCGGTGATCATGGCCAGCGAGGCCGGCGGCATGGACATCGAGGAGGTGGCCGCCACCGCACCCGAGAAGATCCTGAAGGCCTGGGTGAGCCCCGTCATGGGGTTTCAGCCAGCCTCGGGTCGCCGCCTGGCCTATGGGATGAACCTGGACCCCGCGTTGGTGCGCCCCGCCTCGGACCTCATCGGCAACCTGTACCGGGTCTTCACCAGCCGGGACTGCTCCCTGGCCGAGATCAACCCGCTGGTGGTCACCAGGGACAACAAGCTCCTGGCGCTGGATGCCAAGCTCAACGTGGACGACAACTCTCTCTTCCGCCACCACGACCTGGCCGACCTGCGGGACACCAGCCAGGAAGACCCCCTGGAGGTAGAGGCGACCACCACGGGTGTCAACAACTACATCAAGCTCACCGGCAACATCGGGTGTGTGGTGAACGGGGCAGGTCTGGCTATGGCCACCATGGATACCATCAAGCTCTTCGGCGGTGAGCCTGCCAACTTCCTGGACATCGGCACCGTGAACAACACCGACCGGGTGGTCAGCGCCATGCGGGTGCTGATCAAAGACCCCGACGTGAAGGTGATCTACTTCAACATCTTCGGCGGCATGGCACGGGTGGACGTCATCGCCCGGGGCCTGGTAGAGGCGTACAAGCAACTGGACGTCCGGGTGCCCCTGGTGGCCCGGCTCACCGGCAACGGGCTGGAGGAGGGCCGCCAGATCCTGGCCGACGCCGGCATCAGGGTCATCGAAGGCGCCGACATGGCCGACGGCGCCCGCAAGGCGGTGGAGGCGGCGCGAGGGCGATAGGAGCTAGAAGTGGTCACGCTGCGCGAGTCCGTCCTTATATCAATCCCCGAGCCCCCCATTGACATCGGAGTGCCTGCCTCTGCGCTCGAACACATTCGTCGGGGTGATAACCTCCACAAAAAGGGGGATTTCACCGGCGCGTTGAAGGCATATGATGCCGCTCTAGAGGCGTACCCCGAGCTTGCTGAGGCTCACTGCTGCCGTGGCTTAGCCCTCTTGGACATTGACCGTCCCCAAGAAGCGCTGAGGGCGTTTGACCGTGCCGTTGAACTTCGTCCTAATGCTCCGTGGGCTCATGCTGCTCGAGGTGAGTTATACCTAGAGTTACGGCGCTATGACGACGCCCGCGCCGACTTCCACCGAGCAATTGAACTCCAGCCATATATCGCGGCTTACTATTATGTTGGCTATGGTACTGCTCTCGTAGAACTTCAGCGATACAAGGAAGCCCTCGATGCTCTGGAGCGAGCCATCGAAATAGAGCCCACCTATGCACTAGCACATTTCGGACTTGGCAGTGTACGGTTGTGGCTAATGCGTTACCAGGAGGCTCTTCTAAGCTTCGACAGAGCTATAGCATTGGGTCTGGACAACGAAGAAACGCGCACATTCAGGGCTAAGATACTGAGGAAGCTGCTACGGGGCCTGGCCTCAGGCGGCAGAGCAGCCTGGATGGGACGCGCACAACTTGGGGCAAGGCGCTCCCTCAGACTAAAGCCAGGCTCACCCACCGTGGCAGAAGCCGTGATCGAGAATCGGCGTTGATTCTGTACCTGGATGCCTCCAGCCTGGTCAAGCTGTACGTCATAGAACCGGAGCACGCCCCGGCAGGCCACGATGCAGGATGGGAGTCAGCGGAAGTCCGAAGCCAGTATGCACAGGCGAACAACGTGTTCACTTCTCGGATAACCTATGCTGAAGCTCGAGCTGCTCTGGCGCGACGAAGACGAGAGAGCTATTTCGCTAACCCACAGGACTATAGTGCTGCTCTCCGTGACCTTAATGGTGATTGGCGAGACCGGATAGTGCATATCGGGATTACGGAATCTCTGGTGCGTCGGGCGGGCGGGGCAGCCGAGCGCTACGCCCTTCGGGGCTACGACGCAGTTCATCTGGCTTCGGCTCTCGTTCTCCAGCAACGGTTGGGACTCCCGGTGAGCGTCTCCACGTGGGATCCAAACTTGCGGAGAGCCGCAAACGAAGCCGGCCTGTCAATAGCCCATCAGGAGGCAACATCTTGAGCATCCTGCTAGACCGCAACACCCGCCTGCTGGTGCAGGGCATCACCGGGGCCGAGGGAAGCAACCACGCCCGCCTCTGCAAGGCCTACGGCACCCAGGTGGTGGCGGGCGTGACGCCCGGCCGAGAAGGCCAGGAGGTGGACGGCATCCCGGTCTTCAACACCATTGACAAGGCGGTGCAGGCCACCGGCGCCAACGCCAGCATCATCTTTGTGCCTGCGCCCTTCGCCACCGACGCCATCTTCGAGGCCGCCGACGCCGGGCTGGGTCTCATCGTCTGCATCACCGATGGCATCCCCACCTGGGACATGGTGCAGGTGCGCAGCTTCCTGGCTGGGAAGGACACCGTGCTCATCGGGCCCAACTGTCCGGGCCTAATCTCGCCGCCGGAGCGGGCCAAGGCGGGGATCATGCCCGCCGATAGCTTTCTGGCCGGCCGGGTGGGCCTTGTCTCTCGCAGCGGGACGCTCCTGTACGAGTCGGCGGCCCAGCTCACTGCCCGTGGCATCGGACAGACCACCGCTGTGGGCATCGGCGGCGACCCCATCGTGGGCACATCGTTCGTCGACATCCTTCAGCGCTTCAACGCCGATCCCCAGACCGAGGCCCTGGTCATCATCGGGGAGATCGGCGGCGCCGCGGAGCAGGATGCAGCGGAGTACATCAAAGGGCACGTCAAGAAGCCCGCATGCGCCTTTGTGGCGGGCGCCTCGGCGCCGCCCGGACGCCGCATGGGCCACGCCGGGGCCATCATCAGTGGCAACAACGCTACTGCAGAGAGCAAGCTGCGGGCGCTGGAAGCGGCCGGTGTGCGCACCACCCGCAACCCCGCGGAGATCGGCCTCATCGCCGAGGCCATGCTGAAGGAGAAGCGCTAGCGTTCCATGTTCCGGGATCTCCTCGGGCGCCAGGGGCTGCCTCTGGCGCTCTTTCATGGCGTGTTGCTGGTGGAGCCTGTCGCAAGCGGGGGAAGCAGGGGCAAAGTCGGGCGATGTTCGCCGTGCCCCAGGCAGCGCCGGCGGGCGATGGATGCCGTATAATTGGGAGCAGACCTGGGGCAGTGAGTCTACCCTGTCCTACGTACCCAAGAGCTCGGCGCAGTCCTTTCGCGTGTCCGTGACCTTGTTCACCAGCCGGAACTTTGAGTGAGGAGACATGTCGGCTAGATGATTACCACCCTCGTGGGGAACTACCCCAAGGTTCCATCCCTGACCGATGGCCCCAATCTACGCACTGCCATTACTCGGTACGACCAGAAGCGCATCACCGCGGAGGAGATGGCAAGGGTGGCCGACGACGCCACCAGGGACGCGATCGGTGAGCAGGCCCGGGCGGGCCTGGACCTGCTCACCGACGGCCACATCCGCTGGGAGGATGAGGTCACCTACTTTAGCCGGGGGTTGTCCGGCGTCTCCCTCAACGGCTTGCTCCGCTTCTTTGATACCAACACCTATTACCGGCAACCCATCGTGTCGGGCGCACTGGCGTGGCAGAAGCCTGTGACCGTGCGCGATTATACTTTTGCCGTTGAGCATAGCCAAAAACCGTTGAAGGCTGTGCTGCCCGGCCCGCTAACCCTGGCCTGCCACGTCCAGGATAACCACTACAAAGATTTCAAGAAGCTGACCTTTGCAGCCGCGGAGGCCTTGAACGCCGAGGCCACCGCCCTCCAGGCGGCGGGCGCCTCCTTCATCCAGTGGAACGAGCCCACGTTGGTCCGGGCGAAGGAGCATTTTGCGGTCTTCCAGGAGCTTGCCAAGATCGTGACCAGAGGCATTACCGTCAAGACCGCGCTCTACACCTACTTCGGCGATATCTCCGGCCTCTACCCCCAGTTCTTAGGGCTCCCCTTTCAGGTCCTGGGCCTGGACTTTGTGATGGGAGAGGCAAATTTTGGCCTTCTAAAGGGGTTCCCTCAGGAGAAAGAGCTGGGGTTCGGCATCGTGGACGCCCGCAACACCAAGCTGGAGATCGTGGAGGAACTGGTGGGCCACCTGGATGGCCTGCGCGCCACCGTCTCGCTGGACCGAGTCTACCTGAATCCCAACTGCGGGCTGGAGTTCCTGCCCCGCAAGAACGCCTACGAAAAACTCGAGCGTATTGTGGCCGCGGCGGCGCGCGCCAAGGAGGTACTGCTGTGACCAAGGGCCTGCTCACCACCTCCGTAGGGAGTTTCCCTAAGCCAGACTACTTGCTCCGGGCGCGCAATCAGTTCGCCGCCGGAAAGCTGCCGGCCCGGGAGCTGGAGGAGCTGGAGAAACGGGCTACCAAGGAGTGGATCGACTTCCAGGAGGAGATCGGCATCGACATCCTGGTGGACGGCGAGCAATACCGGGGCGATATGGCCACCTATTTTGCCGAGCTGATGGACGGCTTCACCATCAGCGGCTTGGTGCGCTCCTATGGCAACCGCTACTACCGGAAGCCCATCGCCGTTGGCCCGGTAGCGCGGCGTGGCCCCATGACGCTGGAGATGTGGAAGTACGCCCAGGGACTGACCGGACGACCCGTCAAGGGCATGCTCACCGGGCCTTACACCATGGCCGACTGGTCCTTCAACGAGTACTACCCCACGCGGGAAGCTTTCATCATGGACCTGGCCCGGGCAGTCCATGAGGAGGCCCTGGACCTGGAGCGGGCGGGCGCCACCTACATCCAGATCGACGAGCCGGCCCTCTCCACGCGGCCCGAGGAGATGGAGCTGGGATCCAGAGCGCTGGGCATCGTCACCCAGGGGCTCAGTGCGCACACCATCACCCACATCTGCTACGGCGACTTCGCCAAGGTGTTCCAGCATCTGGTCACCCTTCCGGTGGACCAGCTCGACCTGGAGCTGGCCAACAGTAACTACCAGCTCCTGGACTACTTCCGGAAGGCCCGGTTTGAGAAGGCCATTGGCCTGGGGGTCATTGATGTGCACAACCACCTGGTGGAGCAGGTGGAGGAGGTGAAGCGGGGGATCAAGCAGGCCCTTCAGGTGCTGAAGCCCCATCAGATCTACGTGGACCCCGACTGCGGCCTCAAGACCCGCTCGGTCGAAGAAGCCCAGGCCAAGCTGCGCGTGATGGTGCAGGCCAACCGTGAAGTGAAGCGGGAGCTGGGCATCGAGTAATCTGGCTAGCATGGCAGGGCTGCCGATGCCCTGCCGAGGAGACGGCGGCGACCTTGGAGACAGCCACAGCAACGGCTCCGGCCAGACGGCGCAGGATATTCCCCGGCTGGTACGTGGTGGGCGGCGCGATGGTCATCCACTTCTCCGTGAGCGTCGCCTTTGTCTATGGTTTTCAGGCTTTCTTCAACCCCATTACCCAGCACTTCGGGTGGCCCCGCACCGTGACGGCCGGGGCCTTTTCCCTGCAGCGCTTGGAGGGAGGCTTCGTCAGCCCCATCGCCGGCCTGCTGGTAGACCGGGTGGGCACCCGTAGCATGGCCGTGGCTGGCGTGCTCCTCATCGGCGGGGGGCTGGTGGTCCTAAGCCAGATCCAGGAGGCTTGGCACTACTACCTGGGGTTTATCGTCATCTCCCTGGGCATGAGCGCGACCTTCGCGTCCTTTCCAGCGGCGGTGGTGCACTGGTTCGTCCGGATGCGCGGCCGTGCCCTGGGCGTCATGTCCAGTGGCCCCATCCCCAGCGGCCTCTTTGTGCCGCTGGTGGTCCTGCTGATCGAGGTGGTGGGCTGGCGCAACGCGCTGCTGCTCCTGGGCCTGGCGTTTGTGGCCATCGGCCTCCCCGCCGCCACCTTCATCCGGCACCATCCGCAGACCTACGGCTACCGGCCCGACGGCGATCCGGTGGAGGATGACCCCGGCACAACCGGTCAGCTCCAGGCGGCAGCGGGTACCCCCGGCCCGCAGGACAGGACGCGGCACGGCGCGGCTTCCGGGCTCTCCATTCGCCAGGCCGTCACCAGTCCGGCCTTCTGGCTGCTGGCCCTGATCTTCGGCGTGCATCAGATGGGCCCGGGCGCCCTGTTCGTGGTGCAGATCCCCTACTTCGAGAGCATCGGGTTCTCGTCTCAAGCGGCAGCTTCGACCCTGGGGGTCTTCACGGTGCTCAGTGGCATCGGCCGCCTGGGCGCGGGCTACCTTATGGACAAGTGGGACCGGAAGAAGATCGTGGCGGGGCTCATGGCCTCCAACGCCGTTGGGCTGCTGGTGCTGGTGAACATCACCGACTACTGGATGGTCTTTCCCTTCGCCCTGTTCTTTGGTATCGCCTTTGGAGGCATGATCCCTGGTCGCAGCATCCTCATCAGCGAGTACTTCGGCATCCGCAACTTCGCTTCGGTCCAGGGCATCATCAACTCTGTGGATGTGGTCTTCGGCATTGCGACGCCCTTTATTGTGGGGTTGAGCTTTGATCTGGCCGGGTCCTACCAGCCCGCGTTCCTGGGCATCGCCATCCTCATCGCCCTCTCCACGCCTCTCCCCCTGCTGCTCCGCAAGCCCCGCGCCCTGGCTGAGCCGGGCGCATCGTAGCTAGGAGGCACCCCTCATGGATATACCCACGGCCGGCCTTCCTCAGCGCATCGTCTGCCTGACGGCGGAGACTCCGGAGCTGCTCTGGCGCCTGGGCGCCTGGGACCAGGTGGTGGGCGTGTCTGGATTCACTACCCGGCCGCCCCAGGCCCGTCAGAAACCCAGGATCGGGGCCTTCACCACTATTCGACTGGATAAGGTGCTGGCGCTCCAGCCGGACCTGGTGGTCTCCTTCTCCGATCTCCAGGCAGAGCCGGTGAGGGAGCTGGTGGCCAGCGGCTGCAATGTGCTGGCCTTGAACCAGCGCAGCCTGAAGGAGACCCTGGACGCGGTGCTGGTGCTTGGCGCGGTGGTGGGGAGGGAGCCGGAGGCGAGGGCGCTGGTGGCCGAGTTGAGCACCGAGATAGAGGCGGTGGCGGAGCAAGGGAAGAAGCTCCCCTACCACCCGCGGGTCTACTTCGAGGAGTGGCCCGACCCCCTCATCTCCGGGATCCGCTGGGTCAGCGAGATCATCGAGCTGGCCGGAGGCCAGGATATTTTTCCGGAGCTGCGGGAACGCCAGAACGCCGGCGCGCGCACGGTGACGGGAGAGGCGGTGCGGCAGCGGGACCCGGAGGTGATCATCGCGTCCTGGTGCGGCAAGAAGGTCCAGATGAAGCAGATCCTGGAGCGGGACGGCTGGAACGAGATCACGGCCGTGAAACACGGCCGTGTGCATGAGATCAAGTCCGCCTATATTCTCCAGCCGGGGCCGGTGCTGGTGGAGGGGCTACGACAGGTGCACGCGCTCCTGGCCCGGGCTACCGGCGCACCGACCCCCTAGACCCCCAGGATCTGCACCGTCACCTGGCGCTGCCGGGGGCGGTCCAGCTCCACGAAAAAGATCCGCTGCCACGTCCCCAACTGCAACTGTCCCTCGGCAATGGGCACGGTCTCGCTGGTGTTCAGCAGGAGGTGCTGGCAGTGGGCGTGCCCGTTAGGGCACTCATCCTCCTCCATGTTCACCGTGCGCACCTCGAAGTTGTTGTGGCAGTACTCCCCGTCCTGGGGTGACACTCGAGAGAGGAAGGCTTCCATATCTTTCAACAGTTCCGGCTCGTGCTCGTTGATCTTGATGGCCGCGGTAGTGTGTTTGGAGAAGATGAGGGCCATCCCCTGGAGCACTCCGGACCGCCGCACAAGCTCTGTGACGGCATCTGTTATGTCAACAAACTGGGGCGCCCGCTCCGCCGTGAGCCGCAGGGTGTCCATCAGGAGCTTCACGTTCATGGTTGCCAGAACCATCTCGCCTCCGGTGATGCGTTGTCTGCCCCGGGCCCACCTGGCTTCGTGGGAGTACTAGCGAGAGAGCACGCAGGCCGAGCGTCACCAGTAGCCCATTCTCGTGAAGTGTAGCACGAACCCTGGGGAGGGTCAACGAACTTGTGCGACCGCAGGACAGGGGCGTGGGCACGCCCTTCGGAGGGCTTAGGGGAGCATGGAGACCAGCCTCGTCCCGGTCCTGTTCCCTTACAGCCGCGCCCGCCGGCCCTTGTTGCCCACGTAGTCCACCAGGATGTACTGGCCCAGGTGTTCCGGGCCGGTAAAGAGCACCCGGCCCTTGTTGACCTTGGCAAGCTGGGTCACAAAGGCCCGCAGGTGGTAGCTCTTCTCCATCATGAAGGTGTTGATGATGATCCCTTCCCGGGTACAGCGGCGCACCTCTTTCAGGGTCTCCCGCAGCACCCGCGGGCCGGGCGGAAACTCGATGTAGAGCCGCCCATCTTCCTCGTAGTAGGCGGTGGGCTCCCCATCGGTGATGAGCAGCACCTGGCGCTGGGACGCCCGGTGGCGGGCCAGCAGCCTGCGGGCGACCTGGAGTCCCGCCTGCATGTTGGTGCCCCGGCCGAAGTCGCCCACGTTGAGGCGGGGCAGCTCCTCGTTTTCCACCTCCCGGGCGTAGCCCGAGAAGCCCACCAGATACAGCGTGTCTCGGGGGAACTGGGCACGAATCAGGCTGTTCAGCGCCAGCGCCACCTTCTTTGCCGCAATGAAGTTGCCCCGCATGGGCATGGAGCGGCTCAGGTCCAGCATGAGCACCGTGGAGGTGCGGCTCAGCAGCTCCGTATGGTGCACCTCGAAGTCCTGGGCCGCCAGGCGCACCGGGACTCCGGGGCTGGCCCGGTGCAGCGCGTTCAGCACCGTCTTCTTCAGGTCCAGGAAGAAGGGGTCCCCGAACTCGTACTGCTTGGTCTCCTCCGCCAGGTCCCGGCCCAGGCCCCGGCTCCGCACCGGGTGGCTGCCGTACACGTCCTTTCGCATCCGCTCGAAGATGTCCCGCAGCGCCTTCTGGCCGATCTGGCGGGTGCCCTTGGGCGTCAGCCGCAGCTCGTCGCCGTCCTGCTGCACGTAGCCCGCCTCCTGGAGCTGCCGGGCCAGGGCCTTCAGCGCCTCCAGCTCCTGGGCTGCCTCGTCGCCCAGGAGCTCCTGGGTCAGCCTGGAGTCCACGTCCGCCACGTCGGCCCCAAAACGGGTGCGCTCAAGCTGGCGCTCCAGCTCGCCCATCTCCTGCAACCGCTGGACCAGCCGCAGCGCTTCTTCCAGAGAAACGGCCTCGTCGCCGTAGAAGGAGTAGGTGTCGCCCTGCGGGCCGGAGGAGCTGAGCATGTCGAGGTTGGCAGCCAGGTCCGCCAGCTCCTCCTGAAGCTCCGGGCTGAAGAGCGGGGATCCCAGCAGGTCTAGGAGTTCCTCCCGCTGCTCCTGGGAGAGACTGTTCAACAGCGACTGGGTGCGAGACATCTGCTGCTGAAAGCGCTGGATCAGCTCCTCCAGGCTCTGGGGCGGCTCCGGCCCAAACATGTGCCCATACTGCTCCATAAAGCTCTGGAAGTCGGGGCGTTCGCCGCGGCGCTTCTGCTCCAGCAGGCGGTTCAGGTCTCGCACCATCTGCTGGATCTCCTGGAGCGCCTCCGGGGTTAGTTGGCGGAGCTGCTGCGTGAGGTTCTGAAAGAAGGAGTCCAGCAGGCTCTTCTGGAGCTCCTGGAGCAGCTCCTGAAACTTGCGCCCGGCTTCGGGGTCCAGGAACTCGTAGTCCTTGAGCTGCTGGATGGTCTCCGGCAGGCCGCCGGGCAGGGCGTCCAGGGTGGCCAGGTTCTTCTGGGCCAGGCGCTTGAAGACATCTCGCAGCGCGGCGTCGCCGGCTTCCGGAGGCTCCCCCTCCATCTCACGCAGGCGGCCCTGGATGGCCTCTCGCTCCTGCTGGACGATCTCCTCCACCCGCT
>JACPQN010000104.1 GCA_016190485.1 Chloroflexota bacterium | reverse complement strand
GCTAGATTATAGCAGATTAAAAAGGGGTCTTATATGGCACCGTTTCATATCTATGGTGGGAAGAATCTTGGCCGCTCGTCCTGTCTCCAGAGGTCGCCCAGGCGACTCGCCTTTGGAGAGCGACTCGCCTGGGCGAGAGCCGGTCGAAGAATGAGCGGCTCCAGGACAAGATCCCTTTGCCGCTCCCTTCCGGGTCACCATAGTCTTAGGCCGTTCCACCTAACGAGGAGGAGCGCCTAGGTGCCGCCGGCCGGCTGCGCCGGAGGACTTGGGTTGCAGTTTAGGGCGGAAGGCTCGAAGGTGACCAGCCCGGCGGTGGAATATTTCCAGCACCATTTCACCGCCTGAAGGAAGTAACTGCCTAGAGGAGCGGCGCCCGGCGCTACCGCCGCCAGGTCGGGGCCGTCGCCGTTTTTGATGTTTCCTGCTGCGACAAAGGCAGCCACCCTGTTGTCTGCGATGTAGACATCTATGACCGTCTGTACCCACCGCTTCTCAGCGTGATAGCTTTGCAGCTCGCCCCGGCCAACGAAGGCCGTCAGGTTGGGCGTCACCACCGCCATCACTACCCCCAGCACCGCGATGAACACCGCCGCCACCAGGACCCCCAGCGCCGCGAGGAGGGCCAGAAACCCCACCAGGGCATAGCCCCCCTCGCTTCTCAGGAGCCCCTGATTCATCTGGTCCATCGCCTCTCTCAACTCCTCCCGCGGCCAGACGGTATTCCCGCCTTCGTGGCCTCCTTGCGCTCAGAGGGTGTGAATTTTTTGTCCTCCCGCCCCTGGTTGGAGGGAGGTAGACCTGTCCTGAGCCTGCCGAAGGAGGGAGGGGGACGCTTGATTTCACCCTCTCCCTAGCCCTCTCCCATCGAGGGAGAGGGAATGTTTCACAGCCGCTCAGCGCAAGGGGAGCCACCTAGCCTTGGGGCTCCCCTTGCATCCTACCGCCAGCCCGAGCAACTGGCGCGTCATATCCGCGCGCTGCCCGTCACACCCTCAGAATTGGCCTCGCTATTACGAAGGGGCCACTGGAGGCGCGCTACCGCAGGCAACCGCGTCCTGGGAGTTGCTGACCAGGCCGTTGTTTGCGACGAGCCAGCACCACTTGGTCGCCTGCCGGAAATAGGTTCCGATGTTCGACGTTTCGCCTGTAATCCAGACTGCAGTAGTGATCGTGTTGTGCGGGATGGTCTTGGTTTCGGTTCCGGCAAATTTCGAAGCCCGGTTGTCCGCAAAGTAGGCGTCGACGACGGTCTGGACCGTCTTCTTCTCAGCATTGTAGGTCTGCAGCTCCCCCTTGCCGATGAGGCCGGTGAAGTTGGGGACCACCACGGCCACCAGAATGGCCAGGATAGCGATGACGACCAGCAGCTCCACCAGGGTGAAGCCGTTTTCCGCTCGCCTGAACCTCGTCCATAAACCCGACATAGTAGCTGAACCTCCTTTTGGTTCTCCTCTTCGCCACGGCTACCACCGAGGCTTCCGTGGCACTTTGCAATCGGCCTACACACACCTTACCAAGCGGCTACATGGCGTGTCAATAGCATTTACGGCACATTACGGGGAAAAATTGCGCTTTGTAATCTAACTGTAATAGATGAATGATCATCTGTCAGTGTGCTACAAGAAGATAAATCCGTAAATATGGTGCTTGCTTGCTTTCAACTACTACATAGTGTGTTCTGCTCGTCCGCTTCATTCCTTTACCGCCAGTTTCAGGCGTTGCATGCGGCCCCTCTCTCGAGCAATAAGCTCTAGGAGACGCGGAGATGGCGAGGGCAGGAACAGAACAGGAGATGCTGGTTGGCTAGCTACGCATTTGAGCCGCCAGGGCCAGGGGGCGCCGGGAGCTCTGGCACAGCTAGCAGTTGCTCATGGCGTTGTGCATGCCGCAATCGGGGATGAAAATGGAGGGTGGACGCGCCGGCAGACCAAAGGTCGCGCAGCCTTGGTGCTCAGAGCCTGCCTAACAGTTGGACCTGGGTACCCCGCGGGCACAAGCGGTTGTCGCCTCCCCTGTGGAGAGCACGCAAGGTAGTCTCTGTAAGGAAGGGTATCCTCCCGGCTCGTCTCATACCAAGGGCGGTGCTGAGCATGGAGGTCGTGTACGAGCGGTGTTGCGGTTTGGATATTCACAAGCGCACGGTGGTGGCGTGCTTGCTCACGCCGGGTGAGGGGGGACAGCCCCGACGGGAGGTGCGAAGTTTCAGTACCTTGACCCGTGGGCTGTGGGACCTGTCCGACTGGCTGAGCAGCGAAGGATGCACCCATATGGCCATGGAGAGCACGGGCTCGTTCTGGAAGCCCATCTACAACTTGTTGGAGGACACCTTCACCTTGCTCTTGGTGCAGATATGGTTAAGGGGTTGGTGAGCTGCTGAGCCATTTTTGAAGTACGAGAAGTGGATAAGCAATCGCAGTCAGGCTCGGCGGCCCGGAGGAGGGCGTCGGCAAAGGACACCCGGCCGGATGGCCGGCACAGCAGCAGGGCCTTGCGCGCCAGGCCTTTGTCCGGGGCAGAAAAGCAGGGGGCCCGCGAAAGCGGGCCCCCTGCGCTCGGTCTGTGGTGGCGCTAGAGGCCCAGGCCCTGGGCCACCAGCTCCCGGTGGTAGTCGCCATCGCCGAAGGCTACCTCGGCGGCCTTGGCGCGGCGGAAGTACATCTGCATGTCGAACTCCATCATGAAGCCCACGCCGCCGTGCACCTGGTGGCCCAGGGCGGTGATGCGGCGGTAGGCGTCGGAGGTCCAGGCCTTGGCCACGGCGATCTCCTGGTCGGCGGCCAGGTCCTCGCTGACCCGCCAGGCGGCGTGGTAGACCACGAAGCGCATGCCGTCCAAGTCGATGGCCATGTCGGAGCATTTGTGGGAGATGGCCTGGAAGGTGCCAATGGGCCGCCCGAACTGCACGCGGCTCTTGGCATAGTCCACCGTCATCTCCAGCACCTTCTCGGCGCCGCCCACGGAGGCCACGCAGGTCAGGACCTTCGCCCGGTCGAGATAGCGGCGGACCCCCGGCCAAGCGCCGTCCACCGGCCCCACGGCGTTGCCCGCGGGCACCCGGACGTTGTCGAAGACCAGCTCGCTCTGGCGGTCCGAGGCGATGGTGCTCAGGAGGGTACTGGTCAGCCCTGGGCTCCTGGGGTCCACCAGGAAGACCGTCAGTCCGTCCTCCTTGTTGATGGCTTCTCTGGTGCGGGCCACCACCAGGAGCTGATCGGCCACGTGCGCGTTGGTGACGAAGAGCTTGGCGCCATTGAGGATGAACTCGTTACCATCTCTCGTGGCGGTGAGGTGGATCGCGTCGGGGTCGTAGCTGGCGCTGGGCTCGGTGTAGGCGACGGTCATGAGCAGGTTGCCGCTGCCCAGTTGCGGGAGGTACTGCCGCTTCTGGGCGTCGGAGCCCAGGTCCAGCAGCAGGTACTCGGAGAGCGCCACGTCCAGGAAGGGCCCGGGGGCCATGGCGCGCCCCATCTCTTCATAGAGCACGCAGAGGTCCAGGAAGCTGGCGTCGGCGCCGCCGTACTGGGAGGGCAGGATCATGCCGGCCCAGCCCTGCTGAGCCATCTTCTGCCACAGCTCGGGCGGGTAGCCCCGGGGGTCCTCCTCCGCCTGGCGGACCACGATGTTGGGGCACTCCTTGTCGAAGAACTCCCTGCCCGTGCGCTTGATCATCTCCTGCATTTCGTTGAGGTTCAGGTCCATCCTTCTCTCCTCTCTCGTTGTGCGAGTTGCGGTGTGCTGTGGGGGATGGGCGGCTAGCGGGGGAGCCCCAGCCCGCGGGCGGCGATGATGTTGCGGTTTACCTCGGAGCTGCCGCCGCCGATGGTGCCGAATACGGCGGCCTTATACAGCCGCTCGAGCCGGCCCTGGATGGGGGTGTGCCGGGACTCCCGGGTGAGCTGACCGTAGAGGCCCAGCAGGTTCATCCCCACGTTGGCCAGCCGCTGCGCCAGCTCGGCGCCGAACACCTTGGAGGCCGAGGCCTCTTTGTTGGGGATCTGCCCCTTCTGCTGCATCGAGACGGTGCGATAGCCAATGAAGCGCCCCACTTCGATCTCGATATGCATCTCCGAGAGCTTGGCCCGCACCGAAGGCTGGCTAGCCAGGGCCACGCCGTCCCGCTGGGTGGTCTTGGCGTAGGCCACCAGGTCGTCCAGGGTGCGCTTGGCGGAGGCGTAGCGGGCGACGCCGGAGCGCTCGAAGTCCAGGGTGGTGGCCATCTGGTACCAGCCCCGGTTCTCCACGCCCACCAGGGAGTTGGCAGGCACCCGCACGTCGTCGAAGAATATCTCGTTCTGGGCATGGACACCGGTCATGTTGATAAGGGGTCTGATGGAGATGCCCGGCGTGCGCATGTTCACCACGAGGGTGCTGATACCGCGGTGCTTGGGCGCGGTAGGGTCCGTGCGCACCCCCATCCAACCCCAATCGGCGTGATGGCCTCCGCTGGTGAATATCTTCTGGCCGTTGATGATGTAGTCGTCGCCGTCCCGAACGGCTCTGGTCTGGAGCGCCGCCAGGTCGGAGCCCGCGCCCGGCTCAGTGAAGAGCTGGCAGAAAAGCAGCTCCGCCGATCCGATGCCGTTGAGGAAGCGCCGCTTTTGCTCTTCGCTGCCGTAGATCATGATGGAGGGACCGACCACGCTGGTGCCCAGGTCGCCGGCGCCGGGGAAACGGTGATAGGCCACCTCCTCATTGAAAATGAGCTGACGCCAGTGGGTGTAGCCCAAGCCGCCGTACTCCGGGGGCCAGTGCATCACCCGCCACTTCTTGGCGGCCAGCTTCTTGGCGCACTCCCGGCTGAACTGAAAGGATTCCTCTTCGTCCAGGTTGCGCTGGTCCCAGTCCGAAGGCAACTCGGCTCGAAGGAACGCACGCACCTCCCTGCGGAATGCCAGCTCATCTTCCGACCAGTTGAACTCCACTTCGGGCCTCCTAAGGTTCGGCAAGGAACAGTCGTCCGGGTGGCGAGGCCAACGCACAGGTATTATACGAAGGGCGCCCCGATTGTCAACTTCTTCTTCCTTGACGAGATCGGGCGGACGTGGCATAAGGAGGATGCCGCAGCAGCAGGCGTCCGCCCGTTTTAGGGGCCGAAGCGGCGGCAGGCTTCCCCGGTTACCACGAGACCAGGAACACAGCAGGAGGGGAACCATGGCCACGATGGCAGGCAAGCAGATCCTTCTGGAAGGCATGCTGGCAGAGGGCGTGCGGTACATGTTCGGGAACCCCGGCACCTACGAGCTTCCCGTGATGGACGCCCTCCAGGACTATCCGCAGATCCAGTATATCCTCGCCCTCCAGGAAAGCTCCGTGGTCTCCGCCGCCGACGCCTACGCCCGGGTGTCGGGTGAGGTTGGGGTGGCCCAGCTCCACATCACGGTGGGCCTGGGCAACGGCATCGCCATGCTCTACGACGCTTGGCGGGGCGGTTACCCGGTGCTGGTCTTTGCCGGCCAGCAGGACAGCCGGCTGCTGGTGCAGGAGCCGGGCCTCTACTCGGACATGGTGCGCACTACCCGGCAGTTCACCAAATGGAGCACCGAGGTGGCCGGCACGGCCAACATCCCGCTGGTGCTGCGCCGTGCCTTCAAGGAGGCGCGGTCGCACCCCAGGGGGCCGGTCTTCCTCTCTTTTCCCTTCGATACCCTGGTGGAGAGCGCCGACGTGGAGATCGCACCCGGCGGTCGCCCCTATACCAGTGTTCGCCCCGACCCGGAGGCCGTGGAGGCCGCGGTGGAGCTGCTGGTCCACGCCCGGCGGCCCTTGCTGGTGGTAGGCGACGGTGTGGGCAAGGCCCGGGCCTGGGAGCAGGCCGTGGCCCTGGCGGAGCTTATCGGCGCGCGGGTGCACACCACCGGCATGACCTCCCTGGTCAACTTCCCCACGGCCCATCCGCTATACCTGGGCAGCATGAACTTCGCCTCGGCCGAGGGCCAGAGCGTCCTGGCGGAGACCGATGTGCTAGTAGCCGTGGGCGCAGCGCCCTTCCCGGTGCAGCGGCCGGGGGGCAGCGCCGTGCCCAAAGGCCTGAAGGTCATTCAGGTTGACGTGAACCCCTGGGAGGTGGCCAAGAATACGCCCGTGGACCTGGGTATCCAGGCCGACCCCCGGTGGGCGCTGAGGGACCTGGCCGAAGCGGCCCGGCGGCGCATCTCCTCTCCGGAGTGGCGGGAGGCCGAAGATCGCAAGGCGGAGGTGCGAAAGCTCAAGGAGCAGCAGCGGGATGCGGCGCAGCGGGCCGTGGAAGGCCGCTGGAACGCCCGCCCCATCTCCGGCGCCCGTCTGCTGCGGGAGATCCAGGAGGCGGCGCCCAAGGACAAGATCATCGTCCACGAGGCCTTTGGCGACCGGCCGGCCCTGGAAGCCACCATGGACCTGGAGCCGGGCTCCTTCTACGGGCTGGCAGGCGGTGGCATCGGCTGGGGCATGGGCGCCACCATCGGGGCCAAGCTGGCGGCGCCGGACCACCCGGTCATCGGCATTGTGGGCGATGGCTCGGCCATGTACTCCATCCAGGCGCTGTACACCGCAGTGCGCCACAAGGTGCCGGTGGTCTGGGTGATCTTCAACAACCAGAGCTACCGCATCCTCAAGGTCAACATGCTGAGCCAGCTCGGCGAGACGGCCCGGGAGAGCCAGTTCATCGGGATGGACTTTGCCGACCCGAAGCTCAACTTCGAGAAGATGGCGCAGAGCTTTGGGGTGGACGCGGTGCGGGTGGAGGAGCCTCAGGATATACGCCCGGCGCTGCAACGGGCCCTCGGCGCGGGCAAGCCCTTCCTGGTAGACGTGGTGGTGGACGGCGCGCTGGACCGGCCCTTCTAGCTAGAACATCATCCCACCGTCCACGCCAATGACCTGGCCCGTGACGTAGCCGGCGCCCTCGCTGGCCAGGAAGGCCACCACCGTGGCCACGTCCTCCGGCGTGCCAAAGCGCCCCGCGGGGATGCGGGCCAGGGCCGCCTTCTTGAAGCTCTCCGGCAGCGAGGCTACCATGTCGCTCTCGATCCAGCCGGGGGCTAGGGCGTTGACGGTGATGTTGCGGGAAGCCACCTCCCGCGCCACGCTCTTAGTAAGGCCGATAAGCCCGGCCTTGGCCGCCGCGTAGTTGGCCTGGCCGGCGTTGCCCCGCACGCCGATGATGGACGATAGGTTGATGATCCTGCCCCAGCGCTGGCGCATCATGGAGCGCAGCACCGCCCGGGTGCAGAGGAAGGCTCCCGTCAGGTCGGTGCGGATCACCTGCTCCCAGTCCTCGTCGCTCATGCGCAGGAGCAGGGTGTCGCGGTTGACGCCGGCGTTGTTCACCAGGATATCCAGGCGGCCCCACCGCTCCTGGACGGCGCCCACCATGGCCTCGACGGCCTTGGCATCGCCCACGTCGGCCTGGAGCACGTACGCCTCGCCGCCGCCCTGGACGATGGCCTCGGCCACTTCCTGAGCAGCGGAGGCATGGGATACGTAGTTCACCGAGACCTTCGCGCCCTGGCGGGCCAGCTCCAGGGCCACCGCTCGGCCAATGCCCCGAGACGCCCCTGTGACCAGGGCTACTCTGCCTTCAAGCGCCAAAATGCTGCTACTCCACAATCGTTGGGTGGCCGCCAGGACCCTCCGCGAGCGCGCGCCGTTCTGGGAGCGGTTGGGGGGGATTAGCCGGCAGCGGCTTCCGGGCCGGCCTGCTGCACGGCCCGCACCTTCTTGATGCGCCGACCCAGGGTGGAGAGGACGGAGATGGTGAGGCCGTCCACCCGCACCTGGTCACCCACCGCGGGGATCCGCCCAAGCTGGGCGTAGACCAGCCCGCCCACGGTGTCGAAGTCCTGGGGGGCGATCTCCGTACCAAAGAGCTCGTTCAGGTCGTCTATGCTAACTCGCGCGTCCAGCACTGCCTCGTGCTGGCTGACCCGGTCGATAGTGTCTTCGCCACGGTCGTACTCGTCCTCGATCTCCCCTACGATCTCCTCGATGAGGTCTTCCAGAGAGACCAGCCCCGCGGTGCCGCCGTACTCGTCCACTACAATGGCCATGTGCACCCGCTGCTCTTTGAACTCCTTGAGCAGCTCGTCGATCTTTTTCGTTTCCGGGATAAAGTGGGGGGTGCGCGCCAGGTCGCGCAGGGCGGGCCGGACCTCGGCGCCGGACATTGCCCGCAGCAGGTCCTTGGCGTAGACCACGCCCACGATGTTGTCCAGCGTCTCATCGTAGATGGGCAGCCGGGAGAAGCCATGCAGCACCACCTTGGCGGTTGCCTCTTCCAGGGACGCGTCGGCCTCCACCGCCACGATGTCGATGCGGGGAACCATCAGTTCTCGGGCGCTGGTGGTCTCCATCTCGATGATCCCCCGGATCATCTCCCGCTCCTGGTCTTCCAGCTCGCCCGACTCCTCGCCGATCTCTTCGACGATGGCCTCCAGTTCTTCCTCCTCTTCCCGGGGCACCGCGACTGCCCGTCCGCGCCAGACCAGACCCACGGCCAGGCGGGCCATGCCGTCGTAGAGGGCAGACAAGGGTGTCAGCAGGAGGTGCGCCAGGCGCAGCGGCGCCAGCACGATGCGGAAGGCCCGTAGCGGCACCCGGACCGCCAGGGCCTGGGGCACCGCCTGAAAGAGGAGGAGGAGCAGCAACGCCAGGGCCGCGATACCCAGGGTGCTCCACCAGGAGACCTCGAGCATGGGATAGAGGAGCCGGCCCAGGGCCGCCACCGTGAACACGCTTCCCCCGGTCTTGAGGGCCAGCAGGGTGACCAGGAGGAGGCTGCGCCGGCTCTGTACCCACTCCAGGGCCCGGACCCAGGGGCTGCCTTCGCCGTTCATGCCGCGCCGCACCCGGGGAACGGCCGCGATCGCGGCTTCGGCAACCACGGCAAAGGTAGTGCAGGTGAGGCTGAGCAACAGGAGACTCAGGCCTAGCCAGCCATCGGTTTCCAACTGCGTCGTCCGTTAGAGGCCCGCCGCCTGCGAGTCAGGGCTCAGAGGAGCGGGGAGGAAACTCGTCCTTTCTTGGTGATCTAGGTAGCAGCGCGGGTCATTCCCGTGTGGCGTGGCCGGGTGGCTCTCTGCCCGGCACCGGCCGGGCTGGCGACCCCGCGGCCAGAACGCCGGGAGGCACGTCACGGGTCACCACGGAGCCTGCGCCCGTGGCGGCGCCCTCGCCGACGCTGACGGGCGCCACCAGCATGGTATCGCAGCCGATGAAGGCGCCGTCGCCGATGTGGGTCGGATGCTTGTCTACGCCGTCAAAGTTGCAGGTGATGGCGCCGGCTCCGATGTTTACGTCTCGCCCTACTGTTGCGTCGCCCAGATAGCTGAAGTGCCCCACCTTGGTGTCCCGCCCGATACGGCTGTTCTTCACCTCCACGTAGTTGCCCAGGTGTACGCCGGCCTCTATGTGGCTGCCGGGCCGCAGGTGGCTAAAGGGGCCGACGGTCACCCCGTCTTCCAGAGTGGCGCTCTCCAGCATGGACGCGACGACCTCACAGCCATCGGCAATGCGGCAGTCGCTGATCATGCTGCCGGGTCCGATGCGGCAGTTCTGCCCGATGGATGTCTGGCCGGAGATGGTGGTGTTGGGGAGCAGCACGCTGTCCGGCCCGATCTCCACCGTCGCGTCCACGAAGGTGGAAGGGGGATCAATGATGGTCACCCCGGCCAGCATCAGGCGCTCCCGCACTCGCTGGCGCATGACGCTCTCTGCACTGGCGAGCTGCACCCGGTCGTTGACGCCCATGGTCTCGTAGGGGTCTGCCAGGGTGATGGTGGAAACCTTGCGGCCCGTGGCCGTGGCCAGACCCACCAGGTCCGTGAGATAGTGCTCGTTGTTGCGGTGCTTGGGGAGATGCTCCAACTGCTCCCAGACCCACTCCGCATCCAGGCAGTAGATGCCCTCGTTGGTCTCGGTGATGGCCCGCTGCTCCGGCGTGGCCTCCGCCTCCTCGATCACCGCGAGGGCCGCGCCGTACTCGGAGCGCAGCAGCCGCCCGAGACCCTCGGCGTCGTCCCGGAGACAGGTGACGATGGTCACCGCCGCGCCGGTGTGGGCGTGGTGCTCCATGGCCCGGCGCAGGGTGTCCTCCTGCACCAGCGGCATGTCTGCGTTAACCACCATGAGGTGGCGAGGCCCGCCCCCCAGGAGGTGCCGGGCTTGCAGCACGGCGTTGCCGGTGCCCAGGGGCTCCGGCTGCTCGGCATAGAGCACGGTCTCGCCCAGCGCCTGCCGCACCTGGTCGGCGCCGTGGCCGACTACGACGACCATGAAGGAAAGATGCAGGCCTTGAAGGGCGTCCAGCACATGGCGGAGCATGGCCTTGCCCGCAACGGGGTGCAGTGCCTTGGGCACCTGAGAACGCATGCGCGTACCTTCCCCGGCTGCCAATACGACGCCGGCCCAGTGGTCTAGCACGTCATGGCTCCGGGGAGGGTCGGGGCTTGGAGGGAGGACACGAAATCACGCTCCGGAGGCTTAGCAGAGGCCACCGGTTGAAGGAACGGAAGGATGGAGAGCTCTCCGAGTGACCGGGAGGCTCCTCTCCCACCTGAGTATTCATGGCGACCTCATGCTATCCAAGGGTCACGGGCTTGTCAAGGCGGCGATCTGCCTGCTTTGACGCAGGCGAGAGTGGCGTGTAGACTGCAAGTGAGGCAAGGAAGCCGGGTGGCCGCTGCGCGCAAGCGGAGAGGAAAGTCCGGACTCCACTGGGCAGGATGCTGGGTAACACCCAGGAGGGGCGACCCTACGGAAAGTGCCACAGAAACACACCGCTCGCCCCAGGCGAGTAAGGGTGAAATGGTGCGGCAAGAGCGCACCGCCCCGACGGTGACGTCGGGGGCAGGGTAAACCCCATCCGGAGCAAGACCGAGTAGGGGGACGATACGGCGCCCAGCCGGTCCCCGGGTTGGTCGCTGGAGCCCGCTGGCAACGGCGGGCCTAGAGAGATGGCCACCGCTCCTGTGTGCCGCAAGGCACACAGGAGCACAAAATCCGGCTTACAGGCTTCCTTGTCTCTCGGCCTACGCCTGGCCCGGTAGCTCAGCGGACAGAGCGGCTCCCTTCTAAGGAGAGGGTCGGGGGTTCAAATCCCTCCCGGGCTGTTTTCGGAACCATCTGACAGGGTAATCCTCACCCCATATGCCCGCTCCAGCACCGCGTGCTTGGCGACTATTCCGCTCATCTCTGACTCCCTTAGCACAATCTCTTGGCTGGCCTCGCCCTGCCTCTTCCTGGTTGTGAAGGGGAGTATGGACCCTCCCTCCTCGATGTGGGAGCGAGCACCAGGGAAGAACGGCAAGCCCGAACAGTCCGGGACCCTAGGGTTTACACTCGATGGTGGCGTCTCCCTTGCCGGGGAACCGCCGTTCAGAGGTGAAGACTACGGCGCACTCGGAGGTGGGTTGCAAGACTACGCCGTCGATCCTGGCCACGATTCCGGGCGAGTTAGGCTGTGTCAGGATGACAGCGTACTGCTCCGCCGTCAATCCACCGAAAGTCACGGTTTCACCCGCCGGAACGGAGCGACGGAAGGCCCTGCCACCCACTTTTTGCTGCTGAAGCTCCGCGCTCACCTCCCACTGAGCCTGGTTGCGAATGCTCACCTTGGGAGGCTGGTCGCTGGTGGCCTTGCCCGCTTCCGAGCCGCCCAGGCCAGCGCCAGCGCGCTCGCCCCCCGCCACCCCCCCACACGCCACCGCCGAGGACAGTAGCAGCAGCGTTACCAGGACCGTCCCCGTCACTCTGCAAGGTGCCACGCCGTTGTCTCCCAATCCCTGGAGAGTAACCCCTAGTACCTGCCAGCGCCGGAGCCGCGGAGCCGGGGATCCAGGAGGTCTCGCAGGGCGTCTCCCAACATATTGAAGCCGAAGACTCCGGCACTGATAGCCAACCCGGGCCACACCACCATCCACGGCGCTTGGTGCATGTACTGCCTGCCCACGCCGCTGAGCATCCCGCCCCAGGAGGGGTAGGGTGGAGGCACACCGAATCCCAAGAAGCTGAGGGAAGACTCCACCAAGATAACGCTTCCGAACTCCAGGGTGGAAAGAATGATGATGGGCGCCATGATATTGGGGAGGACGTGGCGCCACATGATCCGTAGATCAGTGGCCCCCATCACCCGGGCGGCCTCGATGTAGACGTTCTCTTTCACAGAGAGGGTAGAGCTGCGCATGACCCTGGAGCCTCTGAAGGCCTGCCCCACCGCCAGCACCAGGATAACGTTCCAGAGGCCTGGGCCCACTACGGCGATGAGGCTGATAAGAATGAGCAGGCCGGGGAAGGCCATCCAGGTGTCTACCAGCCGTTGGAGCAGGATATCTACCTTGCCGCCGAAATACCCTGTGATGATCCCCAAGACGGTGGCGGCGCCTACGCCAAGGATGACGACGCCCAGTCCCACGGTGATGGACACCCGGGCCCCGTAGACCACTCGGCTGAACACGTCGCGGCCTATGTTATCGGTGCCAAAGAGGAACCTGGACGAAGGCGGCACCATAAGGTAGTCTCTGAAGGTGCCTTGGTAGTCGTAAGGAGCGATGACCTCCGCCCCAAGGGCCAGCACCACCATGACCAGCACCAGGACCGCTCCCACCGTGCCCAGGGGTTTCTCTCGCACCAACCTGATGAGAAGCTGGCCGTACCAGGGGCGCGCGGGCCTATGTTGCAGGGCTGGAACGGGCCGGACGGTGGTGAGTGGTCCCTGCTGCATGTGTGCCTACCGCGAAGGGCGAGGCCCTCCCCAGGCGCTCATCGGTATCGGATGCGGGGGTCCAGGAACCCGTAGAGGATGTCAACCACCAGGTTTGCGAGGACCACCACCGCGGCATAGAGCAGGTTTACCGTTTGCAGCATGGGGTAGTCTCGGTTCTGGATGGCGTTGAGCACGAACCGGCTCATGCCTGGCAGCCCGAAGATAGTCTCCAGAATGACGGTGCCGCTCAAGACTACCGGTATCTGTAGCCCAATGATGGTGATGACGGGCACCAGGGCGTTTCTCAGGGCATGACGATAGATGACCACCCGCTCGCGCAGGCCTTTTGCCCACGCGGTGCGGATGTAGTCCTGCCGCAGGACCTCCAGCATCATCCCTCTGGTCATCCGCATGGTGACGGCCGCAGTGGCGGCACCCAGGATGGCCGCGGGAGGAATGAACTGCCCCAGGTTGCGTAGGGGGTCCTGGGTGAAGGGGATAAACTGCAGGGCCGGCGAGTAGTTCCAGAGCGTTGAGCCGAAGAGGATGACCAGGGTGGCAATCCAGAAGTTGGGCATGGAGAGGCCAATTATCGCCAGGGTGCGGGCGATATAGTCTGCCCAGGTGTCCTGGCGGATGGCCGAGAGCACCCCGATGGGTAGCGCGATGCTTAGAGAGATTATCATCGCCAGCACGCCCAGTTCCACGCTTACCGGAAAGCGCAGGAGCACTTCCTCCATCGCAGTGCGGCGTGTCCACAGAGACTCACCTAGGTCACCCTGAAGGATTTGCCACAGCCATTTGGCGTACTGGACGGGCAGCGGTTGGTCTAGTCCTAGCCGCTTTCTCAGTTCCTCCACGTCCGAGGCGTAGCGGAAGTCCTCCACCATGAGGACGGCGATGTCACCTGGAATCAGACGGATGAGACCGAACACCACCATGCTGACTAACAGCATGGTGGGAATAGCCAGTAAGAGACGGCGGAGGATGTATTCCCGCATGATACGCCGCTGTCAGACAGGTTCCTACGAGGCCAGCACCGGCTGGCCCCGTAGGAGCGCCGCTCCAAGGTTCTATTTGTCTATCCAGGTCTGCTCGTAGCGGAGGCCTGTCTGGTACAGCCCCTTGGGGAAGACGTTCTTCAGGAAGGGCTGGTGCAGTTGATAGCTCATGCCTGCGGGCATCCAGAGGTAGTAGATGCGGTCGGCGGCCAGACGCTGGATCTGCCTGAGGATCTCCCGGCGCTTCTCCCAGTTAAGCTCTAGCCGCTGTTGTTCCAGGAGCTTGTCCAACTCGGCGTCGTTGCAGTGGCACTTGTTGGCCGCGGAGGCGGAGTGGAGCATACCATAGGTCCACTCGTCTATGGCAGTGTAGGCGGTGGCGGCGCCAAAGGCAATATTGTCGTAGAGGCCGGCGTGGCCCGTCGTGAGCCACTCGGCATAGGGCTTCAGCACGATGCGGGACTTGAAGCCCCCCGTCTCGATCGTGGCTTTGAGCCACTCTGCCTGGTTCACCACTGTAACCCCGTAGCCGTCGGTGCTCAGGAGCTCGCCTGCGTCGATGCCGCTGGGGAAGCCTGCCTCCCCCAAGAGCTTCTTAGCCTTGGCGGGGTCGTACTTGAACCACTCGTCCCCTGGGCCCAGTTGTCCCGGCTTCAGCTTCCACTCATCGGGGTGGCAGGCACGGAAGATGGGGCCGTTCATGGGATCGCCCTCGCCATTGTAGAAAGCCTTCAGGTACCCCTCCCGGTCGATAGAGAGGGAGAGGGCCCTCCGCACCCTCATGTCGCTGAACGGTGGCTTGTCCACCCGGAACTGGAAGAGCTGCCCTCCACAGGTGCCCTGGTACTTCTGCACCACTAGCTTGGGATTCCCTTCGGTTACCGTCTTCACGTTGGGCGCCAGCACCGGGCCGATGTCCACCTGGTCGGCCTTCAGGGCCGCGAGCTGTGTGGCGATGTCGGGGACTGCTATGTATTCCACCCGGTCGACGTAGGGCAGCCCCGGCTTGAAGTAATCGGGATTCTTCACGAAGTGGAGGCCCTGGTTCGGCTGCCAGCGCTCCAACATGAAGGGCCCGGTGCCGATGACCGTCTTTACGTCCTTGAAGTCGCCCCACTTGGCGTCTTTGCCAAAGTCCCCCGCGTCTTTGGCCAGAATCCACTGGTACTGGTGCGAAAGGTTCAGCAGGAAGTCCACGTTGGGATCGGAAAGCTTGAACTTAATGGTGTACCGGTCGGGCGTCTCCAGGCTGGCGACGCTCTCCAGGAGGCTGCGGTAGGTGAAGCTGCTGTTTAGCTCCCGCTCGTAGGTCCACTTTACGTCTTCAGAGGTGAGCTCCCGTCCGTTCACGGGCGGCTTGTTGTGCCACTTGATGCCCTTCTTGAGGGTGACGGTAAGGGTCTTGGGGTCGTTCCACTCCCATTTCTCTGCCAGGTTGGGCACAGGAGTGTAATCAGCAAAACCGTCGCCGGGGACCGGGATGCCGATGAGGGAGGAATGGGTAAAACCCAGCGCGTTGTGGGTCCGGTAGGTGAAGGTGGCGAAGGGATCGAACCCCAAGGGGTCCGCGTCGGAGGTGGTCATTATCCGGAGGGTGCCCCCGGGCTTGCCCTTGGTGACGCCCGGCGGGAGCTGAGTCTGGGTCGCACTGCTCTCCTGTGCGCCGGAGGCTGGAGCTTGGCTCGCGGGCTGGCTGGAGGGGGCGCACCCCACGGCCACCATGGATGCGGCTAAGGCCAGACCTAGAGGTACAGCGTACCGCCGTCTCATGTCGACTCTCATGTCGTCCTCCCTGGTCCTTCTGAACAGCGCGCCGCTTATCCCCCATGGATCCCAGAGAACCCATAGGATTACCCTACCATACTTTCTTGGACACCTGATGTCAACGTCAATGGCCGGGTAACCGTGTCACAGACGGTGGGAGAAAATGAAGGAAACAAAGAGGGGGCTGAGGAAGCGGCTTATCCCACGCGATAGCGGTCCACGGCCTCCTGGCTCAACTCCACCCCCAAGCCAGGCTGCTCCGGCAGCCTGACGCATCCTCCATGATCCACCGTGATAGGCTCCTTGAGGAGATCGGTCCGCAGCCCGTTGGGATTCTGGTCCAGCTCCAGCATGAGGCCGTTGGGCAGCGAGGCCAGCAGGTGCATGGACGCCACCAGGTTGATGGCCGAGGAGAAGGAGTGAGGGGCGACCATCAGGTTGAAAGCCTGCCCCAGGGAGGCGATCCGCCGGCACTCGGTGAGGCCGGCCGCCCGGGAGACGTCCGGCTGCAGGATGTCTACGGCGCCCTGGGCGATCAGCTCCCGGAAGCCGTAGAGACTGGTCTCCGTCTCGTAACCGGCCACAGGGATGCTCAGGGCCCGGGCTACCTCGGCGCTGCCGCGCAGGTCGTCCGTGGCGACGGGCTCCTCCAGCCAGTAGAGGTGAAGGGGTTCCATGGCTAGGCCCATACGAATAGCCAGGGCCGGACTCCACACGCAATTGGCGTCCACCATCAGCTTGGCCTCGGGTCCCAGGGCCTTGCGTACGGCCTCTACCCTGGCCAGGTCCTCCTCGAGGCTCACCACGCACCGCTCGGGGTCGACCTGCATCTCCCGCAGGTTGCTCTGGGTCAGGTGGGCGGGGTTGCGGCCGACCTTCATCTTCATGGCGCGATAGCCCAGGGCCGCGTAGCCCGCGGCTTCCCTGGCCAGGGCTGCCGCATCCTTGCCCTCCTGGTAGAAGCCGCCGCTGGCGTACGCCTCGACCGTGTCACGATATGCTCCGAGCAGGCGGAAGAGGGGGAGCCTGGCGACTTTGCCTGCGATGTCCCAGAGCGCGACGTCCACGCCGCTGATGGCGTACATCAGCAGTCCACGCCGCCCGATGGCGCGGGTTCGCAGGAACATCTTTTGCCAGAGCCGCTCGATGAGGAGGGGATCCTCTCCTAGGAGCAGCGGTTTGAGCTGCTGCTCCACCACCGCCTGAGTGGTGGCGAGCGGGCCACCGGCCTCGCCAAGACCTACCAGGCCCTCATCGGTCTCCACCTCCACCAGCAGGGCGTCGCGCCGCTGTTGCATGCCTCCTGCGCTCCCGTAGGGTAGCTCGCAGCGATAGGAGAGCGGGATAGTGCGCACGTCTACAATTTGCATGGCCAACTCCTTCTGGTGGCAGTGGCGCTTGATGCCCCGGGTTGGCTCGCCCGGTGGCTATCGGTCTCCCCGCGGGCCTTCGGCGCCCAGCCGCTCCAATACCGCCCGGAGACCCGCGAGGTTCCGCTCGAACTCCGGGTCGGCCGCGCTGGCCAGCTCGATGAGACACCCGCCCATGCCGACGCTGCGCTGCCACCCGTTCATGTTGCCCGTAGCCCGGTATCCCAGGGGGCTTCTGCCGCCACCGCCGCCGCCCGTGGGCCGGGGGTAGCCGCTGGCATGGGAGTAGAGCTCGGCCAACTCGCCGCTCAGCCCCTCCCCACCCCCAAACATAAACCCGCCGACGCTGTGGTAGTTGATGGTGAACTGGGGCCAG
>JACPQN010000105.1 GCA_016190485.1 Chloroflexota bacterium | reverse complement strand
GAGAGCGGCTGCGGCAAGAGCGTCAGCGCGCTCTCCGTCCTGCGGCTGCTCCCCGTCCCGCCTGCCCGCATCGTCTCCGGCGAAGTCATCTTCGAAGGCGAAGACCTCCTCAAGTTCAGCGAAGAAGAGATCCGCCACATCCGTGGCAACCGCATCTCCATGGTTTTCCAGGAGCCCATGACCTCGCTGAACCCGGTGCTTACCATCGGCCGCCAGCTCTCCGAGGCCCTGGAGCTGCACATGAAGATGGACAAGCGGGCCTCCCGCAAGCGCAGCGTGGAGCTGCTCCAGATGGTGGGCATCCCCGAGGGGGACCGCCGCATCGACGACTACCCCCACCAGTTCTCCGGCGGCATGCGCCAGCGCGTGATGATCGCCATGGGCCTGAGCTGCAACCCCAAGCTGCTCCTGGCCGACGAGCCCACCACTGCGCTGGATGTTACCATCCAGGCCCAGGTGCTGGAGATCGTCAAGCGGCTCACCACAGAGCTCGGCACCGCCGTCATTATCATCACCCACAACCTGGGCGTGGTGGCCCGCTACGCCGACCGGGTGAACGTGATGTACGCCGGTCGGATCATCGAGCGGGCCGGCGCCGGAGAGTTGTACGGCAATCCCCAGCACCCCTACACCCTGGGGTTGCTGCACTCGGTGCCACGCCTGGACGAGTCCATCAAAGAGAAGCTGGACCCCATTGAGGGGCTGCCGCCCGACCTGGTGGACCTGCCACCAGGATGCCCCTTTGGGCCTCGGTGCAAGTTCGTCAAGCAGAAGTGCCTGGAGGAGTACCCACCTCTCAGGGCAGTGGGCAAAGAACACGTCGCCGCCTGCTGGGTGGATGTGAAAACAGGGGAGTTGAGGTAGCCATGGCTGAAGATCGCGTGCTCCTGGACGTCAACGAGCTCACCATGTTCTTCCCCGTGATGCGGGGAATCATCTTCGAGAAGAAGGTCGCCGACGTGCGGGCGGTGGACCACATCAGCTTCTCCATCCGGAAGGGCGAGACCCTGGGCCTGGTGGGGGAGAGCGGATGCGGCAAGACCACCACGGGACGAGCGGTGCTCCAGCTCTACCGCCCCACCGCCGGCAGCGTCCGGTTCTGGGACGAGGAACGCTCCGACTACGTGGAGTTGACCCAGATGAAGGGCGAGGCCCTGCGGCGCATGCGCCGTAAGATCCAGATCATCTTCCAGGACCCCTATGGCTCCCTCAACCCCCGCATGTCTTGTGGCGCTATCATTGGGGAGCCGCTGAAGATCCATGGCCTGGCTAGGGGCCGGGAGTACCAGGAGCGGGTGGAAGAACTGCTCAACGTGGTGGGCCTGCACCCCTACTTCGCCAGCCGCTATCCCCACGAGTTCTCCGGTGGCCAGCGGCAGCGCATCGGCATTGCCCGGGCCCTGGCGGCCAGCCCCAGCTTCATCGTCTGCGACGAGCCGGTGTCCGCCCTGGACGTGTCGATCCAGGCCCAGATCATCAACCTGCTGGAGGAGCTCCAGGAGCGGTTCGGCCTCACCTACCTCTTCATCGCCCACGACCTCTCCGTGGTGCGCCATATCAGCGACCGCGTGGCCGTGATGTACCTGGGCAAGATCATGGAGATCGCCGGACGGCTGGAGCTCTACGAAAACCCGCTCCACCCCTACACCAAGGCCCTCCTGTCTGCCGTGCCCATCCCTGACCCGGCGGTGGAGTCCAAGCGGGAGCGCATCATCCTGCAGGGCGATGTGCCCAGCCCACTGCACCCGCCCTCGGGCTGCGTCTTCCACACCCGGTGCCCCATCGCTATCGACGTCTGCTCGGAGGCCCTGCCTGAGTGGCGCAACGTGGGCGGCGCCGGCGAGCGGGAACACTGGGTGGCTTGCCACCGGGTCTAGCGAACCTGCGTCACCCCAAAGGCCCTCCGGACTCGTGCGGAGGGCCTTTTTTCGTGCTGCTTCTCCTGGCGGCAGTTGCTGGGATGCTGCTGGGCGCCGGTTGCCAGCGGGCTGACTACCAGTTCCGCACCTACAAGATCGGCCTGGCCGCGCCCCTCTCTGGCCAGGCCTTCAGCGAGGGGAACCGGTGGCTGGGCGCGGCCCGCCTGGCCATAGGGCAGTGGAACGAGGCGGCAGGGGCCAGGCGCTACCGCATGGAGCTGGTGGCCCTGGACGAGGCGGAGGGCCCCTCCGGTGCACGCCGCCTTGCCCTGGACCCGGATGTGCTGGGAGTGGTGGGTCATTGGGACGGCGCCAGCGTGGGGCCAGCCCTGGAGGAGTACCGCCGTGCTGGACTGACGCTGCTGCTGGCCGGCGCCTCCGATCTGCTCCCCAACGCTCAAGGGAGCGGAGCGCTTCGCCTCTCGCCCTCCGCCGCGACCCTGAGCCGGGGAGTGGGGAGCTTCATTGCCCAAGGGTTGGGCAGGGGCTCTGCTGCAGTAGTGGCGGGGCCCGCGCTGCGGGACCTGTCCGTGGGAGAGGCGCTGCGGGCTGGTGCGGCCGAGGCCGGCCTGCGAGTGCTTCGAGCAGAGGCGGTACCGCCTTACTCCGCGGATTACCGGGATATCCTGGAACGCCTACCCTCCGCTGCGCCCCAGGCCATCCTCTACTCCGGCGGTCCGGCGGAGGCCGGGAGCTTCCTGGAGCAGCTTCGCCAACACGAAGGGTGGCGTCCGCCGCCGGTGGTGCTGGCGCCCCACGCAGGGAGCCCGGAGGCGCTACCCACAGCCGCAGCCGCTAGCGCCGTAGTCTACTGGGCTGCCGGCGCCGGCGATGCCCGTGCCACCAACGCCGGTAAGGCCTTCTGGGCCAGCTACCAGGCCCGGTGGGGCCAAGCGCCCAGTCCCTACGCCGCGGTGGTCTACGATGGGACGAATCTCCTGCTTCAGGGCATCGAGGCAGCCGTGGCTGGCCGGGACGGTGATGCGCGTGGGGGGGTGCGCGCCTTTCTGGAACGTAACGTCCTCTACCGCGGCGTGACGCGGGAGTATGCCTTCGACGGGCGAGGCGAGCTCCTCAACCCCCGGGTGTACCTCTACCGGCCGGATGGCGCTGATTTCCCTGGCGCCCTCGCGGCGGAGGTGTCGGTGGCAACCCCTGCGGGACAGGAGGCGGCGCCCCGGCGATAAGAAACCCCCTCCCATGACGGGACCTGGGGTGAGCCCTTTGACTGGCTCAACCCTTCGACTAGCTCAGGACAAGCCTGTCGAATCAGAGGGGTGGGAAGGGTGAGCTCAGGCTACGCCGGCCGCACGTGGCCGTCGCCCCGGACAACCCACTTGTAGGAGGTCATCTCCCGCAGGCCCATGGGCCCGCGGGCGTGCATCTTCTGGGTGCTGATGCCTACCTCGGCGCCCAGGCCGAACTGGCCGCCATCGGTGAACTGGGTGCTGGCGTTCACATACACGGCAGCGGCGTCCACCTCCCGCAAGAAGCGCTGGGCTCCGGAGTAGTCCTCGGTGACGATTGCCTCGGAGTGGCCGGAGCCGTACCGTTGGATGTGGGCCAGGGCATCGTCCAGGGAGTCCACTACCTTGATGGCGGCCACCAGGGCCAGGAACTCCTTGCCCCAGTCCTCCTCCACAGCCCGCAGCACCGTGGGTGGTGGCCCCTCCTGGGCGCCCGTGCCACAGCCCTGGGCCGTGATGAAGCTGTATGCCTCTGGGTCACAGCGCATCTCCACGCCCGCCCGGGCGAACTCCTCCGCCAACCGGGGGAGGAAGCTACCAGCGATGCCGCGGTGCACCAGTACCGTATCCAGCGCGTTGCAGATGGTGGGCCGCCGCACCTTGGCGTTGTGGACGATGCGCAGGGCCTTGTCCTGGTCGGCCCCGACGTCCACGTAGGTATGGCACACGCCGATGCCGCCCGCGACCACGGGCATGGCGGCCTGCTCTGCCACGTAGCGGATCAGCTCCGCGCCGCCCCGGGGCACCATGAGGTCGATAGACTCCTTCATCCGGAGCAGCTCGGCCACCCGCGCGCGGTCCGGGTCGTCGACAAACTGGACCGCGCCCTCGGGCAGCCCCGCGGCCCGGCAGGCCTCCTGCACCACGCTCGCCAGCGCGGCGTTGGAGCGAAGGGCCTCCCGCCCGCCACGCAGGATCACGGCGTTGCCTGACTTGAGGCAGAGGGAGGCGATGTCCACCGTCACGTTGGGCCGGCTCTCGTAGATAGCGGCAATGACCCCCAGAGGCACCCGCACCCGCCCCACCTGCATGCCGTTGGGCAGGGTGCGCATCTCGATATACTCCCCCACGGGGTCCGGCAGCAGGGCGACCGTACAGACGTCCGCAGCCATGCCCGCCAGGCGCTGGGGGTTGAGGAGCAGCCGGTCCAGCATGGCCTCCGAGAGGCCGCCGGCCTTGGCGGCCGCGCAGTCCCGCCCGTTGGCCGAGAGGATGGCCTCCTGCTGGGCCAGCAGCCCGGCGGAGATGCCTTCCAGAGCGCGGTTCTTGGCCTCGGTGCTCGCCAGGGCGAGCCCTCTCGCCGCGGCTTTGGCGGCCGCGCCCAGGGCCTGGAGGTTGACGCTCGTGGCAGACATCCCCATCTTCTCAGGCCAGGGTTCGGAGCCGGCCCAGGGTCATGGCCCAGGCACAGGCGGCGATGAGCAGCGCCGCCGCGCCTCCCACGGCCCACTGCACGCCAGCCGCCTCGGCCATGATGGCGATGGGCAGGGTGATAAAGCTGGTAATCCCCCACTCCATCATGAGGATGCTCATGACCCGCCCGCGGTAGGCGTCCTCCACGTAGTGCTGCACCAGGATGTTGCTGAGGGCCTGGCGCCCGGCCTGGCCAGCCCCCACGCCGACCATCATGGCCAGCGACAGCTCCAGGGATTGTGAGAAGGAGAAGAGCACCAGAAAGACCCCCAGCAGCGCCGAGCTGCCGATGAAGATGACCCCCCGATTCTGGTCGGCCAGAGATGCAACGACCAGGGACCCGCCCAGCGCGCCGAAGCCCGCGAAGCTCATCAGGATGCCCATCCCCTCCGGGCCGATGTTCAGGATGTCCTCGGTGAACATGGGCAGCAGGGTCTGGTAGGGGGTGGAAAGCACCACCGTGGAGAGGGTGAACAGTAGCAGGACGAACACCGTGCGGTCCTGGCGGGCGTAGCGCAGGCCGTCCGCTATCTGCCGGCCCGCCGACGCCGGCGCCAGGTCGGCGGGCCGGGTGGTGGGCCTGAGGAGCGTTACAAAGAAGACGCCTAGGAAGTCCAGGGACATCATGACGAAGAACACCGCGGCCACGCCGGCCTGGGCTATCAGAAACCCGGCCACGGCGGGGGCCAGCATCCGATTCAGGTTCATCTCGGCGTTGACCAGGGCCACGGCGTTGGTAAGTCGCTCTCGCCCCACCAGTTCGATGATCAGCGCCTGGCGCGCCGGCATGGTCATGGCCATGACGCACCCGTGCAGCGCCGCTGCTATCAGCAGATGCACCCACGTGATCAACTCCGCCGCGGTCAGCAGGGCGATGCCCAGGGCGATGAGACCCTGGCAGAAGAGGGCGCCCATCAGCAGGGTCCGCTTGGGGTACCGGTCGGCCAGCAGCCCCCCAACGGGCGAAAGAAAGAGCATGGGCACCGCGTTGGCCACGCCCATAAGCCCCAGCACCGTGCCAGACCCGGTGAGCCTGTAGAGAAACCAGGTGCGGGCCATCATCTGCATGTTCATGGCAAAGGTCTGGCAGATCATGGCCGTAAAGTAGAGCCGGTACTGGGGATGGCCCAGCGACACCAGGGTCCTGGGCATGCCACCGGAGGCTCCCTGGACCTGGGGCCTCGCCTCTTCGTAGGTGCTCACGGCGGCGTCGCTACCTCGTCCGCCGGGGAAGGAGGCATGCATCACGCGCTCTCCAACTTCCTTGCCACAGTAGGCTGTTGCGACTCCAGAGACGAGCGGTCCTGGGTCACTACGGCGGGCTACCCGGCCACTCCCAACACTCCTGATCAAGCCCCCACATGATAGCACACCCGGAGCAATCGCCGAACCCCTCCGCTCGGTAACATTCTTATATGAGTTGACACGCCCCTTGACAAGTAGCGCGGCAGCGGTAGAATGCAGGATAGATCGTCTGTTCTATCACCTAAGAGGCTGCCCGACCATGGCCGTCCGCCGGATCCTCCACGTAGACCTGGACGCCTTCTTCGCCTCGGTGGAGCAGATG
>JACPQN010000107.1 GCA_016190485.1 Chloroflexota bacterium | reverse complement strand
CCGCCGGCCTCCCTTGCATCGCCCCAGGCGCGGGTGCTATAACATACGACAGCCAGCAGGCCTCACATCCGTCCAAGGAGTCATTCGCCATGGCCGATCTCCCCCGGCCCCTCACCGACCTGAAGGTGCTGGACCTCTCCGAGGGGGTCGCCGGCCCTTTCTGCACCAAGCTCATGGGCGCCATGGGGGCGGACGTGCTCAAGGTGGAGCGGCCGGGGCAGGGAGACATTGCCCGGAGCATGCCCCCCTTCTTTCACGATGCGCCGCATCCCGAGGGCAGCGGCCTCTTTCTCTACCTCAACACCAACAAGCGAAGCATCACCCTGAACCTGGAGGAGCCGGCGGGACGCGCTATCTGCCGCCGGCTGGCGGCCTGGGCCGACGTGCTCATCGAGGATTTCAGGCCGGGCGCCATGGATACCTGGGGTCTGGGCTACGCCGACCTAGAGCAGATCAATCCCCGGCTGGTGTACACCTCCATCTCCGACTTCGGGCAGACCGGCCCGTATCGGGACTACGAAGGGTCCGACATTGTGGGGCTGGCCCTGGGAGGCCTCCTCTACATTACCGGTGAGAGCGACAAGCCTCCGCTCCGCATGGGTGGGCAACCGGCCCAGTACTTCACCGGCCTCAGCGCCTTCACCGGCGCCCTCATCGCGGTGCACTACCAGGAGGCCACGGGCCAAGGACAGCAGGTGGATGCGGCCATGATGGACGGCATTGCCGTGGCCCAGATGTACTCGGCCCTTACATACGCCTACAAGAAGGAGAACCGGGGCCGCATCCAGGACTTTGCCCCCATGTTCCGGGCCCGGGACGGCTTTGTGGGGGTGATGTACCGCCAGCAGAACTGGGAGGACTTCTGCCACCTCATCGGGCGGCCCGAGCTGGTGGAGGACCCCCGCTTTCACGACACCACCGCCCGGCGCGCCAATATGCAGGAGCTAAACGCCATCGTCGGGGAGTGGATCAAAGACCAGCCCAAGGCCGAGCTGTACCACACGGCGCAAGCGATGCGCATGCCGTTTGGCTATATCTGTAGCGCTGCAGACCTGCTGGAATCACCCCAGTACCAGGCCCGCGGCTACTTCATTCAGGTCGATCATCCTGCTACGGGGCCCCTCACCTATCCCGGCATGCCCCTGCGCATGGGAGAGATCCCCTGGGACATAACCCGTGCCCCGTTGCTGGGCGAGCACAACGAGGCCGTGTACTGCGGCCAGCTAGGTTACAGTAAGGAAGACCTGGGCCGGCTGCGGGGCGTGGGCGTGATCTAATGGGCCTCTTCTACGGCTGGTACATTGTTGGCGTGGCTTTCCTTGGGTTCTTTGTCAACGCGGGTATCACCCTCTACGCCTTCGGTGTCCTCATCAAGCCCATGTCCGAGGAGTTGGACTGGCCAAGAAGCGCCATGGTGGGGGCTGGCACTTTGGCAGCCGTGGCCGGCGCTGTGGTATCCCCCTGGATCGGACGCTTGATAGACCGCTACGGAACACGTACGGTCATGGCAGTGAGCGCCACGCTGGCGGGCGCTAGCCTTCTCCCCCTGAGCTGGGTGCAGTCCCTTGGGCAGTTCTATCTGCTATACGGCGCCGCCAATGGCCTGGCTCGTCCTGGCATGGGTGGGCTCTCAGGCCCAACGGCGGTCGCCAACTGGTTCATCCGCAAACGTGGCCGCGCCATGGGGTTTGTGGCGGCCGGCGTATCAGTGGGGGGCATCGTGTTCGTGCCCCTGACGCAGTGGGTGATCGAAGCATGGGGCTGGCGGGCGGCCTGGACCGTTCTGGCCATGGCGACCTGGGGACTGCTGGTCCTCCCGGCGTGGGTTTTTCTCCGCAGGAGGCCGGAGGACATGGGCCTTTTGCCGGATGGGGGTCCCCGTGGGGCTGGCGGCAAGGAACAGGGCGCTATCCCCTGGGCGTTGCAGATAGAGGAAAGCAACTGGGAAGCCCGGGCGGCGCTACGGACCAGAGCTTTCTGGTTGGTGCTGGTGGCATGGGCACTGGGCTCCATGGGCAGCTCCAGCCTCTTCCTTCTTCAGACCTCCTCCTACGCTGATCGAGGGCTGACTCCCGCAGCTGCGGCCATGGTCACCAGTGTCTTCGCGTTTACTACGCTCTGGGTCAAGCTCCCCTGGGGCATCTTTGCGGAAAGGCTCCATGTCCGTCTGTGCTGTGTTGCCTATTTCGTGCTCTCGGTGGTTGGAGCGGTGGCGCAAGTCATGGTGCATGACGTCCCCACGGCGCTAGTGGCAGCCGTGCTCTACGGCGTACCCGCTGGAGGCACGGTTCAGCTCTCTTCTCAGGTGTGGGCGGACTATTTTGGCCGGCAGTCTTTAGGCGCAATCCGTGGTTACACCATGCTGTTCCAGGTGAGTAGCCAGGCCGGAGGCCCGCTGTTCGCCACGGGCGTCTTCGATTTCACCGGCAGCTACAATCTGGCCTTTGGCGTCTTCGCCGTGACCTTCCTGGCTGCGGCGCTGCTCATGGCGCTTGCCGTGCCTCCCAAGCTGGCTTCGCGGCAGGTACCCAGGGTCGCCCCTGCGTGACTGAAAGAATAAGAGTGAAGGGTGCGGCGTGACCATCGGCGATATTTCATGGAGGTGGACTGAACCACCTGGATAGCCCAACTCGGCACCCCCGAAGGAGGACCCGATAACCATGGCAATGGCGCTGGAGGGCGTTCGTATCCTGGACCTGACCCAGGTGTGGGCTGGTCCCACCTGCATGAAGCTGCTGGGAGACATGGGCGCCCAGGTCATCAAGATCGAGTCCTACAAGCGGATGGACACCGTGCGGGGCGAACCCAACGCCCGCCCGGGCGGCGCCGGGATCTATCCGGATGATAACCCCGGCGTGCGGCCCTGGAACCGCACCGGCCACTATAACGACCGCAACCGCAGCAAGCTGGACATCTGCCTGGACCTGACGGAGCCCAGGGGAGTGGAGACCTTCAAGCGGCTGGTGGCGGTGAGCGACGTGGTGGGCGAGAGTTTCCGGGTGGGGGTGATGGAGCGCTTCGGGCTGAGCTACCAGGAGCTGAAGAAGGTCAATCCCGACATCATCATGATCTCCCTCTCCAGCCAGGGCGCCACGGGGCCGGAGCGATCCTATGGCTCCTTCGGCGCGACCCTGGAGCAGACAGCGGGCATCGCCTCCTTCACCGGCTATCTGGGCGGCAATCCCACCACCTCCGGCACCTTCTTCCCGGACCCGGTGGTGGCCGTGCTGGGCGCAGGCTCCATCGTGGCGGCCCTGCGGCACCGCAACCGCACGGGCCAGGGGATGTACATCGACCTCTCCCAGCGGGAGACCACCACCAACATCATTGGCGAAGCGGTGCTGGACTACACCATGAACGGGCGGGCTTGGGAGCCCATGGGCAACCGGCACCGGGTGTACGCGCCCCAGGGGGTGTACCGCTGCCAGGGCGACGACATGTGGATCGCGGTGACGGTCAAGTCCGACGCCCAGTGGGCTGCGCTCTGCGGCGTCATGGGGGAGCCCGCGCTGGCCCACGATCCCCGCTACGCGGACGTGCTGGGCCGCCACCAGCATCACGCGGAGATCGACGTGCTCATCGAGGAGTGGACCCAGGCGCGAGACGCCTTCGAGGCGATGCGCACCCTCCAGCAGGCGGGGGTGCCGGCGGGGGTGGCGTTGAAGGGGAATCAGCTCTTAGAGAACCCCCACCTGAACGCCCGCAAGTTCTGGGACATTGTGGAGCACCCGGAGGCGGGGACCCACCCCTACCTGAGCCGGCCCTTCCTGCACAGCAAGACCCCCGGCGCCACCCGCATGCCCGCGCCTCTGCTGGGCCAGCATACCGAGATGGTGCTGCGTGAGATCGCCCGCCTCTCGGAGGCGGAGATCCGGGAGCTGGCGGAGCTGGGCATCACCAGCAACATCCCCATCGGCGCGCCAGAGGAGGGCTAGCCCTTGCGCCCACGCTCGAACCCCCTGGGCAGGGCGGTCGAGACGAGAAAGGAATAGCGTTTGGCGACCCTGGCGGGGCTGCTGCGGCGGCCCCGGAAGCTCTACTGGGGCTGGTACGTGGTGCTGGTATCCGCAGCCGCGCACTTTGTCAGTGGCGGCATCTACGGCACCGGGTTCGGCGTCTTCTTCAAGCCCATGGCCCAGGACCTGGGCCTCACCCGCACCATGGTGGCCGGCGCGACCAGCCTCCGCTCTCTCACCAACGCCTTCACTGGCCCCCTCATTGGGCCGCTGCTGGACAAGTACGGCCCCCGGCCCATCATGATCGTGGGCTCCTTCATGGCCGTGCTGGGCACCATGGCCATGGGCCAGGTACGGGACGCCTTCCAGTTCTACCTCATCATGGGCGTCCTAAGCCCTCTTGCCATGGCGGGCATCGGCGACTTGGTGGCGGGGACCACGGTGGCCAAGTGGTTCATCCGGTACCGCGGGCGCGCCCTGGGCTTCTCCGCTGCGGGGATCTCCGCGGGCATCGCGGTGATCGCGCCCATCAACGAGTGGGTCATCCGGGAGTATGACTGGCGCACGGCCTGGTTGGTCTCGGCGCTGCTCGTCGGCGCGCTGGTGATGCTGCCCACGGTGCTGTTCATGCGCCGGAGCCCGGAGTCCATGGGCCTCCTGCCCGATGGAGACGAGGCGCCCACCGAGGCCGAGCCAGGATTCCACGGTGGCCGAGCAGCTCTGCGCGAGCAGAACTGGTCGCTGCGAGAGGCGGTGCGGACACCCACCCTGTGGCTCACCATCGCCGCGCTGGACCTGGCGGGGATGGGCGTCAGCGGCATCACCATCCACCAGGTGCCCTACGTGACGGACCTGGGCTACTCCCCCGCCATCGCCGCGAGCATGATCACGGTGTGGGGGGTCTTCGCCCTCCTGGCCAAGGTCATCTTCGGTTTTCTGGGCGAGAAGTACACCGTGCGCTATCTCACGGCCTTCTGCTTCTTCGGGAGCGCCCTGGGGGTGTTGATCATCATGCAGGCAGACCGGGGCATCTTCTTCGTCTACGCCTATGCGGTGGTGCACGGCCTGCTGCGAGGCGGCTACCCGCTGCTGGTGCCCCTCACCTGGGCCAACTACTACGGGCGCACCTTCCTGGGCACCATTCGGGGCATCGTAGCGCCCTTCAGCCTCATCTCCAGCGCGATGGGCCCGGTCTTCGCCGGCTGGCTCTTCGACCAGACGGGGAGCTACACCCTGGCCTTCGGGATGTTCATCGTCGCGCTCACCCTGGGCGGCCTCCTGATGCTGGTAGCCAAGCCGCCCGCGCACAAGGCCACGCCCTCAGGCCGGGAGCCGTTACGTACGGCGGCAGGCTGACGTGCAGGGCAGAGGCCAGGACGCGCGCGGGGGCGGGCTGCATTCCGCCCCCACGGTGCTCAAGCGTTGAGCGCTGGAACGGTCCGCTACTTGTCCAGCCAGATAATCCGGAGCTGGTTGCCGGTGGTGTAGCAGGCCAGGCTCCCGATGACGCCGTGATACCGGTGGTTTTTCACGTAGCTCCGCCATCCGGCGATCCGTCGTGGTGCGGTGAACCAGATCTGGTACACCTGATCCAGGTAGCGGTCCCAGATCTGCTTGAGAAGGACTTTCCGCTTGGCCGGGTCGGCCTCCACTCGCTGGGCGTCCAGCAAGCGATCCATCTCCGGGTCCTTCAGGTTGTCGAAGTTCTTCGCGCCCTTGGAGTGCCACCAGGGGTAGATGCCGCCGTCCACGGTATACTGGGGGATGCCCCAGATGACCCCGGTCATCTCCTCGAACTTCTTCTCGTTAAGGAGCACCACGTGGGTGGGGTTATCCACCTCCCGCCGCTTGACGGTGATCCCGGCTTCCCGCCACTGGGCGATGAGCACGTCGGCGGGGGTGCGCAGGTACCAGTCCACCAAGTTGATGGTCAGGCCGTTGGGGTAACCTGCCTCGGCCAGGAGCTCCCTGGCCTTCTTGGGATTATGCTGGTACCAAGGGCCGTAGTCTTCGAAGGCGGGAAACTTGTCCAGGAAGAAGGTCCAGTTCATCCCGATGGCCATGGCCCCGCGACCCTCGTACAGGGTGTCACTGATGCCTTTGCGGTCCAGGGCCATGGAGAGGGCCCGGCGCACGCGCACGTCATTGAAGGGAGCCTTGTCCAGGCGGAGGTGCACGCCGTCTATGTTACCCCGGCTCATACGGTTGTCGTTAGACTGGAACGCGGTGTCCGGGTCTGATTGTTTGATCGCGTCAGCCTCCTGGACGGTGGTGGCGCTGACCGTCTCTACCTGGTGGGCGCGATACGCCGCGAGGGCCGTGGCGCTGTCCGGGATGACGAACATGTCGGCCTTGTCCAGGTAGGGGAGGCGCCGACCCAGGGTGTCTTGCTCAAAGTAGTCGGGGTTCTTGTCGTACCTTACCCCCTGCTTGGGCGTCCACTCTCTTAGGATGAAGGGCCCGCTGCCGATGGCGCGCTTGCGGAAATTCCCGTCCTCTGCCTTGATCTCTTTGGGGCGGATGTAGGACATCTCTCCCAGGGAGGCCACGAAGTCCACGAACGGCTGCTTGAGGATGACGCGGAAGGTGTACTTGTCCACCGCCTCCGTCTTCTCTACCAGGTCGAAGTAGGAGGTCTGCACGCCGCCCTTCCGATAGTCCTCAAAGCTCCACACCACGTCCTCCGCGGTCAGTTCCCGGCCGTTCACGGGCGGCAGGTTCTGGAACTTCACGCCTTCGTGGAGCTTGAAGGTGTAGGTCTTGCCGTCGGCGGAGACCTCCCAGGACTTGGCCAGGTCACCCTCCAGTTGGATGCGCATCTGATCCCCAAAGGGCCCCAGCTTGGCCCGCACCAGCTTGTTGTACACCATATCGTTGATATTGTAGACGGTGCAGGAGCTGGAGAGCGCGATATCCAGGTGGGGTGGGTCAAGACTGGTATAGTTCATGAGCCCACCGCTCTTGTACTTGGCAGGGTCCCGCTCTTTCTCGTCGGCGGGTATCACCGCGGGGTAGGGGTGATCCGGGATCCCCGGTGGGATGACGGTCCCCTCCACCTCGGCCCCACCGGCCTGGCCGGCTCCCACCTGCTTTTCGCTGGGCGTTGCAGCGGCGCCGCACGCCACCAGGAAAGCGCCTAGCGCCAGCGCGCTGAGCATCAACAGCAACCGATGCGCTCCTCTCGCCATCTCACACCTCCAGGGCTTCGCGCCCCCCACTACTCCTACTTATCCAGCCACAGCATGCGGATGAGGTTGCCCGTGGTGTAGCAACCGCTGTTCCCAATGGTAGCGTGGGTCCGGTAGTTCTTCACGTAGGAGCGCCAGCCGTAGTTTTGGCGGGGCTTCTGCCACCAGATCTGGTACACCTGGTCGTTGGCGCGGTCCCATACCTCCTGGAGGATCTTCTGGCGCTTGGCGGGGTCCATCTCGGCCCGCTGGGCTTCCAGCAGCTTATCCATGGCGGGATCGTTCAGGCCATCGAAGTTCTTGCTGCCCTTGGAGTGCCACCAGGGATAGATGGAGCCGTCGATGGCGTAGTTGGGATTGCCCCAGATGGTCCCCGTCATCTCCTCGAACTTTTTCTCGTTGAGCAGCACCACGTGAGTGGGGTTGTCCACTTCCCGCCGCCGCAGCGTCACACCGATAGAGCGGAGATGGTCCTGGATGATCTCGATGCCCTGGTCCCGCAGATACCAGTCCACCAGGTTGATGGTGAGCCCCTGGGGGAAGCCCGCCTCGGCCAAGAGATCTTTAGCCCTCTGGGGGTTGTGCTGGAACCAGGGGCCGTAGTCCTCCAGCTTGGGGTAGGTGCGGGTGAAGAAGATCCAAGCCATGCCCACGGCCATGATGCCCCGGCCCTCGTAGAGGGTCTCGTTGAAGGCCTTGCGGTCGACGCCCATGGAGAGGGCCCGGCGCACCCGCACGTCGTTGAAGGGCGCCTTGTCCAGGCGCATCTGGAGGCCGTTCACGTTTCCCCGCACCATGGTCTGCCCGTTGGACTGCACGATGGTGTCCGGTGTGCTGCGGAGCACGTCTTCCGTGTCGGCCACGGTGCGGGTGTCCACCACCTCCACCTGGCCCGCACGGTAGGCCGCCCTGGCGGTGGCCGCATCGGGGATGACGAACATGTTGGCCTTGTCCAGGTAGGGCATGCGCTGGCCGGCGCTGTTCATCTCGAAGTAGCTGGGGTTCTTGTCGTACTTCACCCCCTGCTTGGGCGTCCACTCCCGCATGATGAAGGGCCCGGTGCCGATGGCCCGCTTGCGGAAGTTGCCATCCTCGTCCTTGAGTTCCTTGGGGCGGATGAAGGACATCTCCGCCAGGCCGGGTAGGAAATCGGCGAAGGGCTGCCTGAGGGTGATCCGCACCGTGTACTTGTCCGGCGCCTCGATCCTGTCCACCATCTCGTAGTAGGAGGTCTGTACGCCACTGGCGGCATAGTCCTTGTAGGAAAAGACCACGTCCTCCGCGGTCAGTTCCCGGCCGTTCACGGGCGGCAGGTTCTGGAACTTCACGCCCTCGTGGAGCTTGAAGGTGTAGGTCTTGCCGTCGGCGGAGACCTCCCAGGACTTGGCCAGGTCGCCCTCCAGCTCCACGCCGAACTGGTCGCCGAAGGGGCCCAGCTTGGCCCTCACCAGCTTGTTGTAGACCATG
This sequence comes from Chloroflexota bacterium, assembly GCA_016190485.1. GTDB lineage: Bacteria > Chloroflexota > Dehalococcoidia > SHYD01 > SHYD01 > JACPQN01. The sequence continues at coordinate 1,053 of JACPQN010000107.1, read as the reverse complement.
TCGGACACGTTGTAGGCGGTGCAGGAGGCCGAGAGGGAGACGTCCAGATGGGGCGGGTCCAGACTGGTGTAGTTGAAGGTGCCGCCCGTCTTGTACCTGGCAACGTCCTTCTCCTTTTCGTCAGGTGCGATGACGGCGGGATAGGGATGGTCGGGGACGCCCTGGGGGATCCTGGTGCCGGCCACCTCTGTCCCGCCCACCTGGCCAGTGCCCCTGGGCGCCTGGCTCGGGGCCGCCGCCGGGCCGCAGGCCAGGGCAAGGAGCAGCGCGGCCAGCAGGCCCACTGCCATGGGGGCGCGGTAGAATCCTCTGCTCATGTCAAACCTCCCGTGCTCGTTGCGCTGAGACGCTATCACTACCGAGACCGTTGAGTAACTACGCACAGCAGGCTGAAGCCTGCAGCATAGCCGCTCAGAATGCCTCAGGCTTGAGCCTGAGGTGGCGGGTTGATAAAACCCCCCACAACACTCCCTTGACGGGCCCCCGGCCACTGCCTACCATAGCGGGCACTGGTAAGACGCCGAGCCAGGGAAGGCCCTGGAGAGGAGCTGGAACATGGCGCATCATTCCCGTGGCGACCTTGGCGGCAACCGCAAAGCCTTCAGCACGCCCGCGATGCTGGGCGGTCCCATGGACGCCCGGCCCGACGTGCTGACCCTCCGCTGGCTGGGCACGGCCAACTTCGAGGTGACCTTCGCGGGCCACGTGCTGCTGCTGGACTGCTTCTACGACCGCGGCCCTCGCATGCGGCCCCTGGGCTTCACGCCGGAGGAGGTGGTGCGGGCGGAGCAGATCTTCATCGGCCACCCCCACTACGACCACATCTCCGACGCTGCCCACGTAGCGGGGCGCACCGGGGCGACAGTCATCGGCCATCCCATGGCCGCGGAGGTGGTTACCCGCCTGGGTCTCCCGGCGCGGCAGTCCCTGGGTCTCACGGGCCTGGGCGAGGGCGATTTGGTGGACTTGGGTGATTTCAAGGTGCGAGTGCTCCACGGCTTCCACCTCATGGCCGACGAGGACGAGCCCGATCCCCGGCCCAACATCGAGCTG
>JACPQN010000106.1 GCA_016190485.1 Chloroflexota bacterium | reverse complement strand
TAGTAGTAGACCTCCAGCTCCACCCGCTGTCCCTCCACCCCCTCCTCCTCCAGCGCCCGCTTGACAAAGAAAGGCAGCAGCACCTCGTAGCCCACCCCGCCGTCCACGGCCACCACCACCCGCAGTCCGTCCCGGCCCAGGCCGCGCAGGATGCCGGAGAGGTGCGCAATCATGAGGCAGCCGAGGCGACCTGCGGCGCCCGTGCCGCATCCAGGTGGGTGAGGGCCAGCGCCAGCGCGTCGGCCACGTCGGGCGAGGCGGGGGGGCGAGCAAGGCCGAGGCGCAGCGCGACCATGTGCTGCACCTGACCCTTGGTGGCCCGGCCCTGCCCCACGATGGCCAGCTTGACACTGGCGGGAGCGTAGCTGAAGACCGGGATGCCCGCTTTGCCCGCCGCCAAGCACGCGATGCCCCGGGCGTGGGCCATCCACAGGGCGGAGACGGGGAACCGGCGGTGGCTGAACACCTCCTCCAGCGCCAGCGCCTCGGGTCGGAAGGCCGCCAGGGCTTCCGTGATGCCGTCGTACAGGGCGGCAAGCCGGACCTCCAGGGGCTGCTCCGGCGGGCCGGGGCGGATGACGCCCGCCTCCACCAACGTCACCTCGTGCCCGCGGCGCGCGCCGTCCTGAGGCTCCCGAAGGGCCACCACGCCGTAGCCCGTGACGTTCAGCCCGGGATCGATCCCCAGTACCCGCATGCCCCTCCTGCCAGCTTCCGCGGCAGCCCCCCTTCGGCCTGGCTCAGGGCGCCGCGGAACAGATGTTTCAGAGGGATTATAGCGTTCCAGGACAGAGCTGCCAAGGAGGAAGGTGGTGACGGAGATGGACGGCTATGCCAGCCGGTCTCCAAGGCCGTAGCTTATGGCTACTGAGGAGACCCTAGCCGCCTGGTGTAGAAGGAGATGCTGTCTCGTCCCTGCTCTTTGGCGTGGTACATGGCCAAATCGGCGCGGGTGAGCAACTCCTGCGCGCTGGCGCCGTGTTCCGGGCAGAGGGCAATGCCGACGCTGGTGGTGATAGCCACGGCGTGGCCTTCGATGACGACGCGAAGGTCCTTCAGCGCAGTGCGGACCCGTTCGGCGACCCGACCCGCCTGGGGGCCATCGGTGTTGGGCAGCAGGCAGGCGAACTCGTCACCGCCGAGCCTGGCTAGGACGTCGGTCTCCCGTAGCTCTCGCCGGAGCGTCTGCGCCATCACCACCAGCAACTGGTCGCCGCCCTCATGCCCCAGTCGGTCGTTAGCAGCCTTGAAGTGGTCCAGGTCCAGGTAGAGCAGGGCCCAGCGAGCGCCATACCGTCGCGTCTGGGCCAGTTGCTCCTGCAACGCCTCCTGAAAGCGCCGGCGGTTGTAGAGGCCAGTGAGGGGATCGTGGCTGGCCAGGTAGACCATCTGCTCCTCGAAGGCCTTGCGCTCGCTGATGTCCCGGGCGATGTGGGAGAAGACCTCCACCGTGCCCTCCGAAGAGCGGTGGGCCAGGGTCACGAGCGACACCGGGATGCGGCGGCCATCCCGGGCCAGGAGGGCGGCGTCGCCGGTCCAGACGCCTCCCCGCTCCGCTGCGGCCTGGATGTCCTGTGTCTCTATGCCCCGTTGAGCGAGGGAGAGCAGGCCGGCGAAGGTGAGATGCGCCACCTCTGCACCCTCATCAACCGCCAGCATCCTCCGGCCGGAGCGGTTCAGGAACAGGACGTGTCCCGCCCGGTCGGTGGTGAACACGCAGTCGGTGGTGGCTTCCAGCACCGCGGCCAGGCGCGCCTGCTCCTCCCCCGCTCGCCGCTCCGCCGTGACATCCGTGTGAATGCCCACCGACCCGACCACTCGGCCCCCGGCGTCGATCACGGGAGCGCCGCTGATCATGAACCAGATGATCTCTCCCGACTTCTTCCGAATCTGGACCGTGTATCGGTCCGAGACCCCTTCCAGGCGGAGGCGGTTCTTCTCCAGCACGGCGGACTGGTCTTGCGGGGTTGCTCCCAGCAGCCGGATGGCCGGTTGCCCCAGCAGCTCTTCCCGGGTGTAACCCACCTGCTCGCAAAAGCGATCGTTGACATACTGAATCACGTCGTTGTTGTCCACCTGGATCAGGCCCTCGCTCATGTGGTCCAGCAGGGTGCGGTAGCGCGCTTCACTCTCCTGCAGGGCCGCCTGGGTCCTCTTTAGGTCGGAGATGTCGGTGCAACGCAGCAGCACCAGGGGCTCAGCAGAGGAGGCAGGGAGGGCACGGGCCAGCCCCCTGACCCAGACAGTCCCGCCATCAGAGCGGAGGTAGCGGAACTCGTGGGATATGACCTGGGATGGCGCAGCGGCGCTCGCGGCGAGGCTGCGCAGGAGCCCTTGGACGTCCTCGGGATGGGCCAGCTCTGAAGCGCAGCGGCCCAGGAGCTCCGCGCTGGAGCACCCCAGGCAGTCAGCCGCGCGCTCGTTGGCGAAGCGCAGCCGCCCTTCCAGGTCCAAGATGAAGCAGGGGACCGCGGAGGCTTCGAAGAAGAGCTGGGCCAGGTTGGACGAGGAGAGCGCCGGGCCGGTCTGCCCTGGGGCAAACCCCACCTCCGACGGTCTGTCCCTGGGCGCCCGGAACTGCTGCCGTCGGAGTGCCGGATCAACGGGCTGCCTGCGGCCCATGGCTGCCTACTTTCCCCCATAGCGACCTGCGCAGCGTCGGCTAGCAGCAGTCTACGTTTCGGCGCGGGAAGGGTCTATCCCCCGTCCCAGTGATTTGTGACGCCAGTCCCATGTATCTGGCGTCGGGAGTTCAGTGCATCGGGGCATGCCATGGGGCGCCGATGCCCAGAGCTACCCTGGCCCCTTGAGCTGGCCGGTCAGCTCCATGGCCAGCCTGCCCGCGATGTGGTTAGTGATGGTCCCCTGGAGACAGGAGGGGTACCTTGAGCTGGCCGATCAGCTCCACGGCCAGCCTGCCCGCGGTCTCCAGTGCCTGCGGGTCAACGAAGTCGGCTTTATCCTCCGCGGTGTGGTAGTTGGGATCCTCCTGGCGGTGGATGAAGGCCGCCGCGATACCCGCCTGGAGGAAGCTGGCGTGGTCGCTGCCGCCGCCGGTGCGCTGGCCGCTCTGGAGGACCTGCACACTAACACCCAGCCCCGCGGCGCTCTGCGTCAGCAGCTCCCGCAGGGACTCGCTGCCCGAGACGCGCCAGCGGTCGCCCACGCCCACCATGTCCAGGTTGATCATAGCCTTTAGGTAGCTCTTATCTTCGGGCGAGAGGGCCTCGACGAAGCGGCGGCTCCCCCACAGCCCCAGCTCCTCACCGCCAAAGGCCACAAAGCACAGCTCCTGCTCCCGCGCCTGGGGCGCCAGCACCCGGGCCAGTTCCAGGGTCACCGCAGTGCCGGAGGCGTTGTCGTTGGCGCCCGGGCCTTCCGGCACCGAGTCGTAGTGGCCGCCGATGAGCACCCGGCAGCGGTCGCCGACGCGGGCCACCACGTTGCGACTGCGCACGGTACGCTGGCCGGCATCCACCTCCAGGCGGACCTGAGCCGGGCCCCGGCTCAGCAGGCGCAACAGCCGCAGGCCGTCCTCCCGGGCGATGCCCACGGCCGGGATACCGGCCAGTTGCCCCAGGCTCCCCCGGAAGGGGCCATCGGCGTTGTTGTAGACGATGATGCCCGCTGCGCCCGCTCTGGCGGCGTTGGCCACCTTGTCCCGGAAGGAGATGGCGCCGCGCTCCACCAGGGCCAACTGGCCGGCCAGGCCGCCGGAGGGGAAGTCCTCGGGGCGGCCAATGCCTGCCTCCACCACGCCAGCGCTGACGGCGCCGCCGGGCGAGAAGAAGAGGGCGTTGCTGGGAATGACCTCACCGGCAGGCGCCAGCACCTCCACCGAGGCGGAGCGCTCCTCGTAGTCCTGGAACTCGAAAGGCTGCTGCTCGGTGCGGTAGCCGTAGCCGGCCAACCGGGCGGCGATATAGTCGGCGGCCGCCTGCTCTGCCGGGGTGCCCGTGGGCCGGCTGCCGATGCGCTGCGCCAGGTGCTCCACGTGGCGGTAGGCCTCCTGGCCGGAGAAGGTGGCGGGAGGCGCTGCTGCCTGGGCTGCCGCCGGCGACGCGGTGGGGCTGGCCTGGGCCTCCGGAGCCGCCGGCTGAGCTGCTGGCGGCGGAGCGGTCTCGCTGGATGCGGCGCCCGTGCAGGCGGCCAGGGCCAGGACAATGCCCAGGAGGAGCGCATGCCAGATGACGGGTGAGCCGCGGCGGGATCGCATGCGGTTGCTCCAGGATTCGGGCTAGGGGGCGCCGGCAGCCTGCCCGGGGGGAGGCGCCACCCCGAGCTGCATCATCATGCCCAGGTTGTCTTCGGCACCCCACCGCTCCACGGCCTTGCCGCTGGCGATGCGCATGATGTCGATGACCGACACCGTCACCGCTCTGCCCGTGGGGGAGATACCCATGAACGCGCCAGAACCTTGTTCTCCTCGGACACGGAGCGCCTCCTTCCCCCTGAACCGGCCAGGAGGTTATTGGGACATCATAGCCATTTCAGGGGAGCTTTGCCAGGGCTTCATGCATCTCTTCCCGCACGTCGGGGTCCTGCTCGGTGCGGCGAGCGGCTTCCAGGGCCTGGCGCGCCTCCCTGCCGCCGATGCGCCCCAGGGCCCAGGCGGCGTGGCCCCGCACCGGGGCGTCGGGTGTCTCCAGCGCCCGCTCCAGGGCCGGCCGCGCCGCGGGGTCGCCTGCGTTGCCCAGGGCCACGGCCGCGTTGCGCTGCAACCCGGTCCGCCTGGCACGCTTCAGCGGGGAGCCGCGGTAGCGGGCCTGGTAGGTGGGGGTGTCCATCTCCAGCAGCGCCACCAGGTCCGGCCTAGCCGTTTCCGGCCCGCGGGCCTGGAACTCCTCCCAGCGGGAGCGAGCGGCCTTGCGGTTGACCGGGCACACCTCCTGGCAGATGTCGCAGCCGAAGACCCAGTCGCCCATGAGGGGACGCAGCTCCTGCGGGATCACACCGCGGTTCTCGATGGTCTGGTACGCGATGCAGCGAGCGTTATCCAGGGTGTAGGGGGTCAGCAGCGCGCCCGTGGGGCAGGCGCGAATGCAGAGGTCGCAGGAGCCGCAGTGGGTCAGCAGCGGCGGGTCCTCGGGCAGCGGGACGTCCAGGATGATGGCCGCCAGGAAAGCCCAGGAGCCCAGGCCCCTGATCAGCACGTTGGTGTTCTTGCCGACCCATCCCACGCCGGCGCGCCGGGCCACTTCCCGGTCCACCAGGGGCGAGCTGTCCACGAAGGTCCGGGCGCCGGGGCTATACCCCAGCTCCCGCCCGATCTCCTCCACCAGATGCCACAGCCGCTCCCGCAGCACCTCGTGGTAGTCGCTGCCCCAGGCATAGCGGGCCACCCGCCCGCGCGGCGCGCCCGTCTCCTCCAGGGGTGGCTCCACTGCATTGTAGGATGCGGCCAGTGCGACGATGGAGCGTGCGCCGGGCAGCAGCTCCTGGGGCCGGCAGGCCAGGCGGGCCCGGGCCGGCGTGAACCAGCTCAGGCCGGCCATGAGGCCACCGTCGATGCGCTGGAGCAGCACCTCCTCGGTGGCGGCCAAGTCATCGGCCGAGGTGATGCCCGCGGCGTCGAAGCCCAGGGCCCTGGCCCGGTCCTTGATGAAGGCCGCCAGCGACACGCTATCCCCTTCGACGCTAGTGTGGTAAATCAGAAGATCGCTGAAAATGTCATTCTGAGCGCCAGCGAAGCATGCCCTGAGCATGGTCGAAGCGAATCTGGGGAGGTGGCTTCCCCCCACCAGATGCTTCAATCCGTTCAGCATGACAACTTAACGCCTTGCACTAATTCATCGAATCTCTGACTCCGGACGCCAGCTTGCTCCGATCCTCCAGGAACGCCTTGAGCGAGAGGACTATCCTCATGGCCGCGGCCACCCGAGCCGCTGGATCACCTCCAGCGCGACCTCCCGCAGGGGCCTTCCGTCGTTGCTGACGCTGAAGTCCTCGGCGGCGGCCCGGTCCAGGATCCCCGTCAGCTCTTTGCTCCGTGTCCAGAGCGGAGGGAGGAAGGAGCCGACCTCTCGCCGCCGCAGCCGCTGCTCGATGGTCGCCTCAGACGCCACCAGCCGCACGACGGTCATCCGCGCCTCTGGTATCGCCTTCTCGTAACGGCGCAGCTCTTTGCGTGACTCCAGCACCCGTGCCAGCACCAGGTATCTCGGGTTCCCCGTCCTGAAGTTCGCCCAGACCCCCGCGAGGTTGGCGAACATCAGGGCCTCGTTGTAGGGATCGTCCGGCGGCGCGGGGTAACCCTGGCAGAGCCAGTCCAGGTCAATGCACACGTGAGGGGCGTGGATCTCGTAGAGGAGGGTGGAAATCTCCTCCGCAACGGAGGTCTTTCCGGCGCCGACCGTCCCCGTCAGCAGCACAGACGGGACCCGCTCGGGCGCAACCATGACAGCCCTCTCCTGACTGACTCTCAGGCTGGCTGGTGATGCGCCACGGGGCGAAGTTGGATGAATCTGGGGAGACGACCTGGGCTCACCTTACGGCAGGTCTTGAGCGTCCCCCAGGGTCAGCCACGGCTCATGGATCGCGTCATAGGCCCAGTAGAAGCGGAATCCTGCCCGCTCGGCGAACTGTTGGTCCGTGTCTCGGTCTCCGATGTGCAGGTAATCGTCGGCCTCGAACCGGCTCTTCACCTCATCCAGGCCGTGCTTTGGCGCTACGAAGTCCGCCCGGATGTCATGCTTTTCCCAGAGCGCCTGCTGAGCGCTGGGAGGGCGGTCTGAGCAACTCCCGATGAGGAAGCCCAATTCCTGCGCCCTTCGGACCATCTCCAGCGTAATTCCTCCGGGCGGGTCGCCAAACTCCATGGTCCCGTCGATGTCGAAGCTTATCAGGATTGCCAAGTTTGCTCCTCCTTATGGTGACTAAGGGTCTATGTGTCCTCTTTAGTAAGAGCGAACCAACACCCCCTGCGGGTCTCCTCACGCCACTGGGAAGAGAAGGCCCGCAGAATTGGTCAAGCTACCTCCTCAGGCCGCAGGCCTAGCCGGGCGTTGCGCCCCACACCGTAAAGTTGCCGCCATACGGGAAGGGACCACCGGTCACTCCGACCTCAGCCTTTCTCCAGATCTGCCGTTTGCCTGCCCGTCCCTGTATCTGCTGGATGGCATCGGTATGGTGCCAGAAACGGGTGCGTCCGCTACCGATGTTGCCGCCGCTGGGGGAGACGGGATTCCACCCCTCAATGCTGATATCCGTCTGGAAGAAGTGCAGCGCGTCCCCCCGCTTCACCCCGCGGAACCCGAGCCCCTCCAAGTGGAATACGTGGAATTGGCCGAAGCCGTCGTACATGCCTTCAAAGGAGAGATCATTGGCGGTGATCCCAGCGCCCTCGTAGAGCTTCCGAGCGTTGCTTGCGGCGCACTCCTCAGTCTCTTCTAGGGTTGGCATGACACTGCGGATCTTGATCCGGTCCGAGGCATGGTTAAGGATGTAGACGGGCTTCTGCTTCATGTCCCTGGCCCGCTCCGGCGTCGTGAAGAGGTAGGCCGCGCTGACGCAGATGGGGAGGTCGTTATCCAAGAGGCTCGCTGGCTTAGCTATCCACCGTGCGCTCAGGTAGTCCTCCACCGTCAAGGGCTCCGGCCGGTGCTGGGCGTAGAACCCCTCCGGAAACAACAGGCCGTTCTTTCTCGAGTTTACCACGAAGGGCGCATGCATATCGCGGGTGACACCGTACTTCCGACAGTACGCCTCGAAGTGCATAGCCGTTGGATAACACGCCACAGTGCCCCAACCAGTGGTCCACTTGGCACGCCCGGCAATGGTGTCCTCAGCGGCAGCCCCTTGTCCCACGTAGTACCTGCCTTCCAGGTTGTGCCAACCCTTCAGCACAAGGCAGGTGTCGGTGAGGCCCTCACCCACGGCCTGGGCGGCAACGACAATGGCGTTGGACATACACCCCGGACCGTACATGGTGAACTTGACGTTCGTCAGTTCCGGCGTGTTCTGGAGGATCCACTCCGCACTCAACCTAGTGAGACCGTCCAGGGGGTCGTCAGTGGGTTGGAAGGTTGTCAGGAAGTCCTCGGGAACGGGTTTGCCCGGTGGCCAAGGAGATCCAGTGGCGGTATCTTGGGCCATAACCAATCCATCGACCTGGTCTGGCGAAACCCCGGCGTCCTCCATAGCCTTTCGGAGCGCGAGGATGCTCCAGGCGCCCACGCTGGTCTCGGGCCGCCCGTCCCAGCGCCGAGCCGTGGGGGAGAGCCCTACGCCGACGGCCGCTACCTTGCCCCGGTGCGGCCATATCCCCAACCCCTCTCGGGTTCGGTACCACGATTCTGGAGCATTCGGAACCTTGGTTGGCATTGTTCGGTCCTCCTTTCCATAGTACCGCTATGGTACCTGCAACGACCCGTGGTCTAGCCTACTACCCGCCACTCAGGGACCTTTTGGCCGTTTGGCGTCGTCTCGAACTCCACCTGTACGCTGGCCCCCCACGGGACCTGGTCCACCGTGGTCCCGGGAAGGTGGGATAACATCTGGATACCCGGGTCCTCTTCCAAGGTTATCACCACTATGTTGAAGGGTTGATCGGCCTGGAGCACCGTGACGGGGGTGTCGTACATCACCGCGTAGCTGTATATCCTGCCCCGGCCACTCACCTGGCGCCACTCCAGATTGTCCGCTGAGCCGCATTGAGCACACGTCGGCTCCGGGGGGTGCTGCAGCCTGTCGCACCTTGTGCAGTGTTGGATTACCAGCCGGCCCTCGTTACAGGCGGCCCAGAAGGGCCTGTCCAACTCATCGGGAATCGGCGACTGTTTGGGCAATTTCACGCCTCCTCACTCGATAGAAGTAACTGCTCAGTCTGGATGGGATGAAAACAGGTACCTCTAGAATGGTCAGTTAAGCCACTATATACCTGAACGCATTTTCGCCTGTCAAGGCTGCAACGGGACGTGACCGCGGGCGTCCCGGAAATCTTGCGATGGAGGCTCACTGCTCCAGTCTGGCCAGGTCAATGATCCTGGCCTCCCGGCGCTCCGGCGTGAGCTCCAGGATGGCCACGGTGCCTAGTTTACGTACTTGCTTGACGGTATTGGGGCTCCCAGGGTTCACAAGCAGCACACCTTGATGGAGCTCCACCATGGCTTCGTGGGTGTAGCCGAAGACCACGATCTCCACGGCCTTGCCAAAGATGTTTTGCAACGCCATCGGCAAGGATCGTCCAGGAGGAAAACTCGTCTCGATAGCCCCGGGGAAAACATCGTCACTCATGCCCGTGAGAATCAGCTCATGGACGAGGCCAACGGAATGGCCTTCTACTTCGACCACCTTTGGCACGCTTACTCTCGAAGCGCCTTCTCTGGCGCTCCCGAACCAAGATGTCGTCGCCTGCACGGGCGCGATGCGCTCCAGCCACTCGATACACGACTGGATGTAGATGTCCCCTGCATGGAGGATGAGATCGACCCCCGCAAAGGCCTGCGCGACCTGGGGAGGAGGTTCCCTGCCCATGCTTGGGATGTGCGTGTCCGAAATCAGGCCTATCTTCATGCGTCTTTCCTGGCCTTCGTGAGGAATCCCAGCTCTGAGGCTGCCCACACGTACGTGAGCAGCCCCAGAGCTGCTGTGCGGCTCTTGCACTGGGCCTAGGCGCTAGTCGGGACTGGTGCTGTAGACCGTCCAGTCGGAGGTGCCGGGCGTGAACGCGCCCGCGATGGCGGTTTCGGCCTTGATCCTGACCTGTCGCCTGCCCGCCTGCCCCCGCAACTGCTGAATACAATCGTACTGGCCCCAGGAGCGGGTGCGTCCGTTGCCGTTGTTCCCACCGCTGGAGGAGAAGGGATGCGGCCCCTCAACCCTGATGTCCCCGGCGTAGAAGTCGAGCGCCTCCCCCCGCTTCACCCCGTGCCACCCGAAGGCCTCCAGGTAGTATTGGGTAAAGAGGGTGTAGCCGTCGTACGGGTTGAAGACGTCCAGCTCGCGGGCAGTGAGCCCCGAGCCCTCGTAGCACATCCCAGCGATGTTGGCAGCGAACGCCTCGGTCTCATCCAGGGTTTCCGTAGTACTCCGGACCACCCCCCTTTGCGAGCAATGGGTAAGGATGTAGACGGGCTTCTGCTTCATTCCCCTGGCCCGCTCGCCAGTGGTCACGACGAAGGCTACAGCAGTCTGGATCGGCAAGTCCATATCCATGATGCACATGGGCTTAACGACCCACCGGGCAGCCAGATAGTCTTCCTTCGTCGGCGTCTCGGGTCGGTGCTGGGCGTAGTAGCCCTCCGGCATCAAAAGCCCATTCCTGCGCTGGTTCAGAACGAAGGGTGCGACCATATCGTGGGTCTTGCCGTACTTGCGGCAGTACTGGTCAAAGCCGTAGGCGATCAGTGGCTCCAGCCGCCAGTCAAAGGGAGCTGACCACTGCCTCGGCCCAGAATAGTTTGTATCCGGCGCCTGATGGTAACGGCCCGGCGGGTTACCCATTCCCCGAATCACCAGGATGGTGTTAGCCAGTCCATCGCCCACCACCTGGGCGCCAACGGACATGGCAGTGTTGAAACACGCAGCTCCGTGGAAAGTGCTCTTGGCGTTCCACAGCCCCATGTTCTTGACCAGCCAGTCTGCGCTCGTCCCAATGAGGCCGTCCTCGGTGTCGTAGGGCGGGGCGAAGTAGGGGCGTCCGGTCACGCTCTCCGGTCCCCAGTTATCTCCCATGCCTATGGGGCAGGCAACCACTCCGTCGATCTCGCCCTTCGAAATTCCCGCATCATCCAGCGCCTTCTGCGCTGCGACAATAGTCAAAGCGCCCACGCTGGTCGAGAGATCTTCTCCGTCCCACCGGCGCATGGTCGGCGCAAAGCCTATCCCAGCCACCGCTACCTTTCCCCGGTGCTCCCATACCCCAAGCCCCGTTTTGGTTCGCAGCCTTGAATTCGGCCAATATTCGGTCGCCATAGTCAATTCCTTCCTTTCTATGAGTTACAAAGTGTCCACGGTTGAGAGCGCTAGCTGACTACCCGCCACTCGTGGATCAGCCGACCCGGCGCCAGCTTTAGCTCCTCAAAATAGATTTCTACCGTCGCCCCCACTGGGACCTGGTCGGGCGGCGTCCCCGGCAGGTGCGAGAGGAACAATAGCTCCGGGTCTTCCTCCAGCTTTATGACCGCGATGTTAAAGGGCTGGTCCTCGTGGAGCGGGATAAGGCGTGAGTCGTGCATCACGCAGTAGCCGTAGATCCTGCCTCGCACCGGCTCTTTGGCCGGTTGCCACTCCAGGTGCTGGGCAGAGTGACATTGTGCACACGCTGGTTCTGGCGGGTACTGGTGCCTATTGCAGGCTGTGCAGGTCTGCAACACCAGCCGCCGCTGGTTCACCGCGTCCCAGAAGGGCTTGCTCAGTGCGTCGGGCACCGGAATAGGCTTGGGCATACCTTCACCTTCCTAAGCGTAATAGATCCCCTGATCAACGGCAGGATCAGGGCGTGGGGTCCAGAGGCAACCCAGTGCTTCACCCCCTTTCTGAGACGGTTCTCCCTCGTGCGACCCCATAGTTCGCGTGCTCAGCGTGAATTGTACAAATATGAATGTATCGGGTCAAGCAGTCGGAGGACTCGTCCGATCCATAAGTTTACACTTTGCCAGCCCTTCATGCATAGCGAGCGCGTAAGGGTACGCGGCGCTTTTCTTGGCTTTTTCGCAGCAGGGGCGGGCTGGTCTTCAGCCGTCTTGCAGGGACTGGCCAGCGCGATCTTTGTGGGGATTATCTGGGGGCGGGTCAATGTCGCCCCGGCGCGCCTGGAGCGGGAGCAACCCCGGGGCGGACGGCCACCTACCGGGGGCTAAGAAACCTCGATCTTCCGGGGTCCCTGGGCCTTGCTCTCTCGCTCCTCCTCCCGCTGGATGGCCCTGTCCACCAGGCTGCGGATTGCCAGCAGGAACTCCTTGCCGGAGGCCCGCAGGTGCTCCTGGGTCTCCTCGGGCACCAGCTTGTCCGGGCGGACGGTGAAGGTGCAGCTACCGTCCTCCCGCCGTTGAAACTGGAAGAATCCCTCTTCCTGCGCCTCTGGCTCTGCTGCTTGGTCGCTCATGGCATCGTCCTTTTACTCCATGTCCTGCCCCTATTCTAGCGCCGCAGTGTCGCCAACGGCGCTCTGCATGACGGGACACAGGGCCAGCCACGCCCAGGGCTTGCGAGCTGCGTGGGGCGGGGGCTTGTCCTGAGCCTGCGGTGTCCTGAGCTTGTCGAAGGGTCGAAGGGCCTGTCCCCCCGCCGGCCTGGCGGGCCCACTGAGGACCGCTAGTGTCCTGAGTCAGAAGTTATCGGCAGAAGTCTTTGCGAGGCCCGAGGCACGAGGGCCGTGGCAACCTGGGAGGGGATAACGATCCCCTGCGAGGAGGACGGCTTCCCTCCCCCGGATTGCCACGCTTGTCCTGAGCCTGCCGAAGGGTCGGCTTCGCCTCCTCGCAATGACAAATTCGCGGCGTTCTTCAGAAACACCACCGCTAGCGCCGGGGCCGGAAGTAGACGCGCAGACGGTCGTCTTCCAGCTTCGCCTCGTCCACCTCCAGGGCCGCCAGCGCATGGGGCAGGATGATGTTGCGCTGCTGGTTGCCCACCCGCACCGTCAGCTCGTCGCCGCTCTGAGTCAACCCAATGTCCCCCTTCTCCACGAAGGGTAGTCGGATCTGGAGCAACTGGCGCCCGTTCTCCCGCAGGAACTCCCGCCCCTGTCCCGTGAAGTAGAACCCCGTCGGGTCATCATCACCGTAGAGGGCGTCGGACACCCGGCGCAGCATCTCGAGCCCCACCACCTCCTGGGACATCAGCGGCACCCGCCGGATGGGCACCGGCGCAAAGGACTCCAGGGCGAGCTGGCTGTAGTGGCGCTGGCTCTCCCGCCAGGCGTCGAAGAAGGGGTCGGAGACAGCATCGGGGATCACCCGATTCTCAACCACCAGGTCTGTGAAGTAGCCGTAGAGGTTCAGGTAGGTGAAGGTGCGCTGCGCCTCCCTGACCACCATCTTCTCTGGATTCAGCACCAGCCGCACCGAGGACTCACTGGCGTTAGTCAGCACGGTGCGCATCCGCAGCAGCCGCTGGATCAGCTCCTTCACCGCGTCGAAGACCTCCTCCTCGGGCACGGGCAGGTTCCAGAAGGTGGAGGCAATGGGGCGCAGCACCCGGGCTGCCTGCCGCTCAATGGGGTAGATGCGGTCCAGCCACCAACGCAGCACGTCGGGAAAGCTGAGAAGCCGCAGCGTCTCCCCCGTGGGCGCACAGTCCACGATGATCACGTCCACCTGGGGGTCGTCGTAGTGGTGGAGAATGTACAGAAGGCCAGCCAGCTCCTCCATCCCCGGCAGGATGGCAATCTCATCGGCCACCAGCTCCTGAACACCGCGCCAGGCCAGTACGGCCTTGATCCAGCGCTGCAGGGTGCCCCAGTTGACGTCCAACTCCCGCAGCACGTCCACTTCCTGGGCCCGCAGGTTGGGGAGCACCTCCCGCGCTTCGCCCGAGAGGGGGATGTCCAGAGAGTCGGCCAAGGAGTGGGCGGCGTCGGTGCTCATCACCACCGTCCGGTAGCCCAGCTCGGCACAGCGCAGCGCGGTGGCCGCGGCGATGCTAGTCTTGCCGACGCCGCCCTTGCCGGTGAAGAGCATCAGACGCATGAATCACCGCCGCCCGGCGGCAGGGCAGCCATCAGAATGCCTCGGAGCAGGCCAAGGGGATGAGCGCTAGGAGGTGCTACGTACGTGGGGCAGCGCTACGAACCAGAGGATGCCGATGAGCACCACCAGTGCGCCCTCGGCCCCCTTGTCCACCAAACGGTAGTAGAGGCCACCCAGGACGAAGAAGGCCAGCAGGGCGATGTTGAGGTTACGCAGCACGGAGGACCCTCCTTCCAGGACTACCTGCCCAGCCTGGTTTGGCGCCGCCGCCCACGTTAGTCCGCCGGCGGTGGTGACAGGCTCAGGGTACGCCTAGTGGCTGGAGATGTCCAGAGCCAGGAAGGTTTCCACGCCCCGGGGGTCCAGGTGGGTGCCTGCCTCGGACCGCAGGTGCTCCCGCACCTGCGCCTCGGGCCAGGCGGCGCGGTAGGTGCGGTCGGAGCGTAGCGCATCCCAGACGTCCACGATGGCGAAGAGCCGGGCATCCAAAGGGATGTCTTCCCCCTTGAGGCGCCGGGGATATCCCATCCCATCCCACCGTTCGTGATGGCAGTAGGGGATGTCCAGCGCAGGACGCAGGTACGAGATCCCGGAAAGGAAATCGTAGGCCCACTGGGGGTGGCGCCGAATGATCTCCCACTCCTCCTCTGTCAGAGGGCCGGGTTTGTGGAGGATCTCGTCGGGCACGGCCATCTTGCCAATGTCGTGGAGCAGCGCCCCTCGTCGCACGTGCACCAGCGCTTCTTCCCGCATCCCCATGGCCCGGGCCAGGCGCACGGTAAGGTCGGCGACCCGCTGGCTGTGGCCCTCCGTCTCCCGGTCCCGCATGTCCATGGCCCGCACCCAGCCTTCCAGGGTGGCGTCGTAGGCCAGGCGCAAGTCGATGTTGGAGCGTTGCAAGCTGTCGTACAGGCTGAGGTTGTCTATCGCGATGGCCGCCTGCCCGCCCAGGCTCTGGAGAAAGTCCAGCCAGGCCGCATCGATGGCCTGGGGCGTCCGGTGGTAGACCTCCAGCACGCCTTTGACCTGGCCCCGGGTGACCAGTGGCGCACAGCAGTAGCCCACAAACCCCTCCGCCCGCGCCAGCTCCTGGCGCAGGAACTCTGGTTCCGTCTGGAGCAGGTGGGGCACCTGGAGGATCCGGCGTTGCAGAGCCGCCCGCCCGGCATAGCCGGCGCCCAGGAGGATCGAGGAGCCTTCAATCAGACGGGTGCGAAACCCCCGCCCGCCGGCGTATTCCAGCCGCTGGTTCACAGGGCTAAGCACCAGCACCGCCGCGGCGTCCACATGGAGCTGGGTGACCACTTGGTCCAGCAGCACGCTGAGGGTGATCCGCAGGTCCAGGCTGGAGGAGATGGCCAGGTCGATGGTGTGGAGCGCAGCCTGCCGCTCGAGCTGGCGCTGCAGCTCCCGCTCGACGTGCAGCCGCTCAGCGATATCCCGGACAACAGCGGTGAAACAGGTCTCGCCGTCCTGGGCCAGCTTCGTAATAGATGCCTCGGCGGGGAACTCGGCGCCGTCTTTGCGGCGGCCCAGGACCCCCGGCCGTCGGTCCATGAAGCGACTCTGCTCCGGGGCCGCGGCGAACTGCCGGACATGCTGTTGATGCGCTTCGACACAGCCGGAAGGCAGCAAGAGGTCCAGGGGCTGGCCCAGCACCTCCGAGGCGTGGTAGCCGAAGAGGATTTCGGCACCCCGGTTGAAGAAGATGATCCGCTGGTCCTGATCTACGGAAATGATGGCGTCGGTGGCGATTGCCAGGAGGCCTTCCAGCCGGGATTCGGCCATCCGCAGCGCCGCGTCGCGCCGCCGTCCTGCTGACCTGGGGGCAGCCATAGTCATACCTCGTTTGCCAGGCGGCAGCGGCGGGCAGACGGTGTCGACCTGCCTGCCTGAGCCGCCGCCCTGG
>JACPQN010000108.1 GCA_016190485.1 Chloroflexota bacterium | reverse complement strand
GGACTGAGGCTCAGTCCTCGCCTCTCAGTCCTCAGTCCTAGTATCTTCGCAGGCGACCAGGTCAACTTCTCGACCAGAAGATTTATGTCAATAACTCCTCGGTGCACCAGGCTCATGAGGGCGCCCAGGGCCGTCTCGAAGCCGCTGATGCCCACCGCCGCCTGGTCGAACTCGCAGAGCTTGTCCTCGAGCGCGTGGGGCGCGTGGTCCGTCGCGATGCAATCTATCGTGCCATCCCGCAGCCCTTCGATGAGCGCCTGGACGTCGGCCTCCGTCCGCAGCGGCGGGTTCACCTTGGCCGAGGTGTCGTAGGGGACGGCTGCGCCCTGCCAGTCCGCGGCCACGCTCAACCCCACCAGGCCGCGGCCCTGGCCCAGCACCCGCTCGTGGGTCAGGGTGAGGTGGTGGGGCGCGACCTCCGCCGTCACGGGCAGCCCCTCGGCCTTGGCCCGACGCACCAGCGCCAGTGCGCCCGCGGTGCTCACGTGGGCCAGGTGCAGCCGGGCACCCGTGAGGCGGCACAGCGCGATGTCCCGGGCCACCATGATCTCCTCGGCGGCGGCGGGCCAGCCTTTCAGCCCCAGGCGGGCCGAAACGGCTCCCTCGTGCATGCTGGCGCCCCGGGTGAGGGTGGGGTCCTGGCAGTGGTCGATGATGGGCAGGCCCAGGGAGAGGCTGTACTCCATGGCGTGGCGCAGCAGGCCCGAGTCCCAGGCGGGCTGGCCGTCGTCGCTGAAGGCCACCGCCCCGGCAGCCGCCAGGTCGCCCATCTGGGCCAGGGCCTTGCCCTCCAGTCCGGTGCTGATAGCCCCGATGGGCAGCACCCGCACCACGCCCTGCTCCCGGGCCAGGCGCAGCACCAGCTCCGCCACCGACTTCTCGTCCATGGCGGGCTTGGTGTTGGGCATGCAGCAGACGGTGGTGAAGCCGCCCGCGGCCGCGGCTCGGGTGCCCGTGGCGATGGTCTCCTTCCCCTCGAAGCCGGGCTCCCGCAGGTGGCAATGGAGGTCCACAAAGCCGGGCGATACGATCAGGCCCTTGGCCGGAAGCGCTTCGCACCGCTCCAGGGACGCCGGCAACGGCGCGCCGGAGGCGCTGAGCCAGGCGACCTTGCCGTCTTGCAGCAGCATGTCGCCCACGGCGTCCAGCCGCTGACTGGGGTCGATGATACGGCCGCCCTGGATGAGCAGCGGGGCCGCGCCCGCCATAGCCACTACTGGGGCCCTCCCGCCAGGAGGTAGAGCAGCGCCATGCGGATGGCGAGGCCGTTGGTGACCTGCTGATCGATGACCGACTGGACGCCCCGCACCAGGTCGGCGGCCAGTTCCACGCCCTCGTTCACCGGGCCGGGATGCATCAGGAGAGCGTCCGGTTTGGCCCAGGCCAGCCGCTCCCGGTTGATCTGATAGGCCGTGATATACTCGCCCAGGCTGGGCAGCAGGCCGCCCTCCTGGCGCTCCCGCTGCAGCCGCAGGGTCATGACCACGTCGGCGCCCGCCAGGGCCTCCCGCAGGTCCCAGGTGACGGCGAAGTCGGGAACGAGGAACGAGGAACGAGGAACGAGGTTTTTCCCCGCTTCCCCGCTCCCCACTCCCTGTTCCCTGTTCCCTACGCCAAAGACATCCCACTCCCTGGGCAGCAGCGTAGGCGGCCCGCAGAGGACCACCTGTGCGCCCACGGCTGCCAGGCCCCAGAGATTGGAGCGGGCCACCCTGCTGTGGAGCACGTCGCCCACGATGGCCACTTTCAACCCCTCCAGGGCGCCGCAGCGCTCCCGCATGGTGTACAAGTCCAGCAGCGCCTGGGTGGGGTGGGCGTGCCAGCCATCGCCGCCGTTGACCACCGAGGCCTGCACCTGCTGGGCCACCAGATACGGTGCACCGGAGCTGGGGTGCCGCATGACGATGACGTCCACCCCCATGGCCTGGATGGTCTTCACCGTATCAACCAAAGACTCCCCCTTGGTGACGCTGCTGGCCGAGGCCGTCAGGTTCACCACGTCGGCGCTGAGGATCTTGCCCGCCAGCTCGAAGGACATCCTGGTGCGGGTGGAGGCCTCGTAGAAGAGGGTGACCATCATCTTGCCCCGCAGGGCGGGGGCCTTCTTGATGTCCCGGGTCAGGATTTCCCGCATGCCGTCGGTGGTCTGGAAGACCAGCTCCAGCTCCTCCCGGCTGAAGTCGTCCAGGTCCAGCACGTGGTGGTGTTGCAGACCTTCCGGTTGCTGTCTATCCCCTAGCTGAGTGTCCGTCCTGCTGAGCGTTGCCATCCCGCCTCCTGGGCGCTACCTGAAACGCCTAATCCGAAGGAGCTGACGTGGCGAGGAGCACGCTGTCCTCGCCGTCGATCTCCTGCACGTGCACCACCACCTCCTCCTCCAGGGCGGTGGGCAGGTTCTTGCCCACATAGTCCGCCCGGATGGGAAGCTCCCGGTGGCCCCGGTCCACCAGCACCGCAAGCTGGATGGAGCGAGGACGGCCGTAATCGTTGATGGCGTCCAGAGCCGCCCGCACGCTGCGGCCCGTAAAGAGCACATCGTCCACCAGCACCACGGTGCGCCCCGTGAGGTCTGTGGGCAAACGGGTACCCTGCACCTCGGGCCGCAGGGGGCGCTGGGCCAGATCGTCACGGTAGAGGGCGATGTCCAGAGCGCCCACGGGCACCTCGACACCCTCGAACTCCTGCACCAGGGCTGCCAGGCGCCGGGCGATGGGCACGCCTCGCGTCCGGACTCCCAGAAACACCAGCCCTTCTGCGCCCCGGTTGTGCTCCAGCACCTCGTGGGCGATGCGGGTCAGGGCGCGGCGCACGTCCTCGCTGCTGAGAATGGGCTTCTGGGGCATGGCTAGTGTTCCGGCAAAGAAAAACCCCCTGCCCGTGGCGGGCGAGGGGGCTGGCTCTGCCACTCGAGGGGCAACATCAAGACGAGGGGAAAGCGCTCACACCAGCGGTGCGCCATGGCCGCTTCTCCTTGCCGACCTCACAGGGCCGGCTTAAAGGTTCTACGGGAGGTCGGGCAGGGAGCTCCCCCACCCTCGCCCCGTATTCTATCACAGAGAGGCCCCCTGAGCAACGGTTGTTCTGCCATCGGCGGGCTGGTATACTGCTGTGAGAGCTGTATGGACTACGAGACGGTCATCGGCCTGGAGGTACACGCTCAGCTCCTGACTCGGAGCAAGATGTTCTGCGCCTGTAGCGCCGAGTACCAGAACGCTCCCCCCAACACCCACGTCTGCCCCGTCTGCCTGGGCATGCCCGGCGTGCTGCCGGTCATCAACCAGCGGGCGGTGGAGTACACCGTGATGACGGGCCTGGCCCTCAACTGCTCCGTCAACCTCCACAGCAAGTTCGACCGCAAGAACTACCCCTACCCGGACCTGATGAAAGGCTACCAGATCTCCCAGTACGACCAGCCCCTCTGCGTGGGCGGATGGCTCCAGATCGAGGTGGACGGGCACGAGAAGCGGGCTGGCATCACTCGTGTCCACCTGGAGGAAGACACGGCCAAACTCACCCATCGGCTGACGCAGGTGGAGACCTATAGCCTGGTGGACGTGAACCGCTCCGGCGTGCCCCTCATGGAGATCGTGGGGGAGCCGGACCTGCGCTCGCCCGAGGAGGCCCGCCAGTACCTCATCAAGCTGCGCCGCATCCTCCAGTACATCGGCGTCTCCACGGGCAACATGGAGGAGGGTAGCTTCCGCTGCGACGCCAACATCAGCCTGCGGCCCAGGGGCTCCCAGGAGCTGGGGGCCAAGGTAGAAGTGAAGAACATGAACAGCTTTCGGGCCGTCTTCCGGGCCTTGGAGTTCGAAGAGCAGCGGCAGAGGCAGTTGCTGGACGCGGGGCAGCGCATCCCTCAGGAGACCCGGGGCTGGGTGGAGGAGCTGGGGGAGACGGTCTCCCAGCGCTCCAAGGAGTTCGCCCACGACTACCGCTACTTCCCGGAGCCCGACCTGACGCCCATGGAGTGCGCCCCGTAGTGGGT
>JACPQN010000101.1 GCA_016190485.1 Chloroflexota bacterium | reverse complement strand
GCACGCCTCATGCCGGAGTGGCCGGGCGCATCCGCCTGGGACGGCAGCGCACCGTGATGCCAGCAGCGGAGCAGTAGCTCCCGGCCATGCAGTCCCCGCAGGGCCTCACCCAGGGCCCCATGCTGGAAGCCTTCGTGGTGCTGAGCGCCCCGCACGGCGAAGGGCGGGCGGCTGGCGGGTGGCGGTACGGTCGGACAGCGCGGCCTATGAGCAGGGCATTCTGGACCACTGGGCGCAGCAGGGCTGGCGGTTCGCGGTGAGTGCGGACATGACCGAGGCGCTGCGCAAAGAGGTGCTGGCCCTGTGCCACGAGGACTGGCAGGCCTGGAGCCAGCAGCGCAACGGCGTGGTGCGGCAGGGGGCCGCGGTGCCCGTTGTCCCCAGCCGGAAGTACGAGGAGCGCGATGCCCAGCCCTAGCGGTATCTGGCCATCCGGCTGCGGCAGCCCCAGGGCCGGCTCTTGGGGGATGGCAGCGACACCAAGCACTTTGCCGTGGTGACTAACGATTGGGAGACCGCAGGACAGGCGCTCCTGGAGTGGCACCGGGGGAAGGCGGGGACCAGCGCGCAGGTGCATCGGGTGCTGAAGGACGAGTTGGGGGCCGGGGTCTACCCCAGCGGGAAATTCGGGGCCAATGCGGCCTGGCTGCGGCTGCAGGTGCTGACCCACAATCTGCTGGAACTGTTCAAAGCGGCGGGGCTGGATCCGCAGTACCGGCAGGCGCGGCCCAAGCGACTGCGGTTCGCCATCTTCAGTCAGGTGGGCCGGGTGGTGCGCCATGCCGGGGAGCGGTTCCTGCGGGTGGCCCAGCGGGTCCTGGAAGAGCTCGTCTGGCGATGGCGTCGGCGCTTCCGTCGCCTGGGGTGGGCACCGCTGTAAGCCGCT
This sequence comes from Chloroflexota bacterium, assembly GCA_016190485.1. Taxonomy (GTDB): domain Bacteria; phylum Chloroflexota; class Dehalococcoidia; order SHYD01; family SHYD01; genus JACPQN01. The sequence continues at coordinate 5,298 of JACPQN010000101.1, read as the reverse complement.
CCGAGGGAGGGCGGGAGAGCCAGCCGCTAGGCTGGAGGCAGCGGCGTCTCCTCGCACTGAAAAACGGGTGTGGGAGAGCGTGCATGAGTCCATAAGGCGGGACGGAGGGGTCCTCGGCCCCCGCTGAGACCCGCCGGGCCGTCAAAAACCCAGGCCCGACGGCGATCGGACAGGGTCGGGGGTCAGCACTCACGGATTCGGGCAGCCGGGGTGTCATTGACGATAACGTGCGGGGATGTTACTATAGTTTTTGCACTCGGTGTTGCTATGCATCGGGCTTGGGCGAGGGAGTCGCGCCGATTCGCACTTATCTGTTATCTCCGTTATCCTCCCTCGTGCTGGGTCACACGCTGAGGAAGTCCTCAGAATCCTGAGGCCATCCCAGCCCTCGGCACTGCCCGGGAGGTAGGCACGGTGTCCCTGGAGTTCTTCTTCCGCCTGGTGGGGATGGTGGCCCTGACGATCGTGGGGTACCAGGTAGGCGACTACGTCGCCGGCTCTCAAGCAGAGCCGGACCCCATCAGGAACCGCTGGCTCTACTCCCTGTCCCTGGCCGGCGCGGGGCTGGGGTTGCTGGTTACGCCCTACGTCACGGTCCGGCCCTTCCTCTGGGTGCGGCAGCAGATCCGGCATCTTCCCGCCAATGTGTTGCTGGCCGGCACCCTGGGCCTCGTCATAGCGCTGGTGATCTCTGCGTTGCTGGCCCTCCCCCTCTCCATGCTCCCCGGCGACCTGGGTCGCTGGCTCCCTCTGGCTACGGCTATCTTCGTGAGCTACATCGGCGTCTCCATCATGGTCATGCGCCAGCAAGACATGCTCCAGGCTATGAGCGCGTTCCTGCCGGCAAACCTGACGGGCGCACGACACCCGTACAACGGCAGCGCCCAGCTCATCCTGGACACCAGCAGCATCATTGACGGCCGTATCGCCGACATCAGCCAGACGGGCTTTGTCCAGGGGACCCTGGTGATCCCTCGTTTTGTGCTGGACGAGCTGCGCCACATCGCCGACTCTCCCGATGCGCTGCGGCGTAACCGTGGGCGGCGGGGACTGGAGATGCTGAACAAGCTCCAGAAAGACGCCCAGGTACCCATCCAGATCTCGGACCAGGACGTTGAAGACGCCACGGAGGTGGACGCGAAGCTGGTCAAGCTGGCCAGACGGCTTGGCTCTCCCATCATCACCAACGACTTCAACCTCAACCGGGTGGCGCAACTCCAGGGCGTGCAGGTGCTCAACATCAACGAGCTGGCCAATGCCGTCAAGTCCGTAGTGCTCCCGGGCGAGGAGATGAACGTGCGGGTGATCCAGGAGGGGAAGGAGTCGGGCCAGGGCGTGGCCTTCCTGGACGATGGCACCATGGTGGTGGTGGAGAATGGGCGCCGCTACATGGGAAGCCAGGTGCCGATCATCGTGAGCCGGGTGCTCCAGACCGTGGCCGGGCGCATGATCTTCGCCCAGGTCAAGCAGTAGACGTTCCCATGCCCTTCACCGCCGCTGCGGGGACGCAGCGGGTGGGCGTGCTCATCGTAGCGGCGGGACGGAGCCGCCGTATGGAGGGGGTGGACAAGATCTTCGCTCCGGTCCTGGGCCGTCCGCTCCTGGCCTGGACGGTGGCGGCCTTTGAAGGCTCCCCACTGGTGGACGAGATCGTGGTCGCCGTGGACCGCCGGAGGATCGGTGATGCCCGCGCCCTGGCCCGGGAGGAGGGCTGGCGCAAGGTCAGCCAGGTATGCCGGGGCGGAGAGGGCCGCCAGGACTCCGTACGGGAGGCCCTCTGGCGCCTGAGCCCCTGCGAGTGGGTGGCTGTCCACGACGGCGCACGCCCCTGCGTAGCTCATGAGCTCCTGCATCAGGGGCTGCTGGCGGCGCAGGAGACGGGGGCCGCGGTCCCGGGCCTGGCGGTAACAGACACCCTCAAGCGAGTGGATGCCGATGGATTCATCGAAGCGACGGTGGACCGCTCGGGGCTCTGGGCGGTGCAGACGCCCCAGGTCTTTCGCTATGCTATACTGTGGGCTGCCTACCAGCAGGCCGTTCCAGACGTGACGGACGACGCCGCGGTGGTGGCGCAGTTGGGCCACCGGGTACGGGTATACCCCGGCGCACCGGAGAACATCAAGGTCACTGCGCTTCAGGACTTGGCGACGGTGGCCCTCTACATCCAACGCCAGCAGGCGACTGTCACCGCTTCGTAGAGCCGTGCGGGTCGGGATAGGGTACGATATCCACAGGCTGGCGGGCGGGCGGCCCTTCCTGCTGGGCGGCGTGGTCATCCAGGCGCCCCACGGGCCGGTGGGGCACAGCGACGGCGACGTGCTGCTGCACGCCATCATCGACGCGCTGTTGGGCGCCGCGGGTCTGGGTGATATCGGCCGACATTTTCCGCCGGGAGACCCCCAGTGGCGGGATGTGGCCAGTGCTCGTTTGCTGGAGCGCACGCTGAAGCTGGTGCACCAGGGGCAGTTTGAGCCGTACAACGTGGACGTCACCATCGTGCTGGAGCGACCAAAGCTAGCCCCGTACATGGCGACTATGACGGCAGCGCTGGCCAAGGTCATGGGGCTGCCAGTGGAGCGCGTGAACCTGAAGGCCAAGACCAACGAGGGACTGGATGCGCTGGGCCAGGGACGTGCGGTGGCGGCCCACGCCGTGGTGCTGCTGCGGGAGGCCAGCGGCCGTGCCGACTAGCCGCCGGCCGTCCGGCAAGCGATAGCGAGGCAGCTTTCTCTAGCGGGGGCGGCGGCGCGACCGCCGGGAGTGCAGGGGATGGGGCTGTTGCAGGAGATCCGGAACGATATCGCGGTAGTGTTCGAGCGGGACCCCGCGGCCTCCAACGTGGTGGAGGTGCTGCTGGCGTACCCGGGTTTCCACGCCCGCCAGGTGCACCGGCTGGCGCACGCCCTCTGGCGGGCGCGGGTACCCGTGCTGCCCCGGGTCATCTCCCACCTGGGGCGCTTTCTCACCGGGATCGAGATTCATCCTGGCGCCACCATCGGCTCTGGCTTCTTCATAGACCACGGCAGCGGTGTGGTCATCGGCGAGACGGCGGAGATCGGCGATAACGTGTCCCTCTACCAGGGGGTTACCCTGGGGGGCACCAGCCATCAGAAGGTCAAGCGCCATCCTACCCTGGGTGACAACGTCGTGGTGGGCGCGAACGCGGTGCTCATCGGCGCGATCACCATCGGCGACAACGTGAAGATCGGCGCCGGCTCCGTGGTGGTCACTTCAGTCCCCAGCAATGCCACGGTGGTGGGTGTGCCGGGGCGGGTGGTGGCCATCCGCAGCCCCGACGACGATACCCTGGAACGACTCCCTGACCCGGAATGGGACTTCATGCAGGGGTTGCAACGGCGCCTCACGGAGTTGGAAGCGCGCCTGACGGCCCTGGAGGCCCAGCTAGACCGGCAGCACGCCGCGCCCCCTTCTTCGGAGCGGCGGAGCTAGCGTGCAGCATTCCCGGGGCCCCAAGGAGACTGGATGAAGCTGACCAACACCCTCACGGGGCAGAAGGAGGAGTTTGCCTCCCAAGACCCGATCAAACTCTACGTCTGCGGCGTGACCCCTTACGACGAAGCCCACATCGGGCACGCCATGAGCTACATCATCTTTGATGTCATCCGGCGCTACCTGGAGTTCCGGGGCTATCGTGTTCGCCACGTGCAGAACTTTACAGACGTGGACGACAAGCTCATCGCGCGGGCGCAGCGGCTTGGCGCCTCGGCCCTCCAGCTCGCGGACGGCTTCATCGCCAGCTATTTCCAGGATATGGACGCGCTGAACGTGCAGCGGGCCCACGTCTATCCCAGGGTGACGGAGGAGATTCCCTCCATCGTCCAGCTCATCCAGCGCCTGGAGGAGCGGGGCTATGCCTACGCCGTGGGGGGCGACGTCTACTTCCGGGTGCAGCGGGCGGAGGGCTACGGCAAGCTGAGCCATCGGAGCCTGGACGGGATGATGGCGGGCGCCCGGGTGGAGGTGGACGAGGCCAAGGAGCACCCCATGGACTTCGTCCTCTGGAAGGGTGTCAAGCCCGGGGAGCCGCAGTGGGAGAGCCCCTGGGGGCCCGGCCGCCCCGGCTGGCACATCGAGTGCTCCGCCATGGCCATCAAGTACCTGGGCGAGAGCTTGGACATCCACGGCGGTGGCCAAGACCTGGTCTTCCCCCACCATGAGAATGAGGCGGCCCAGTCGGAGGCGGCTACGGGGGTGCAGCCCTTCGCCCGCTACTGGCTCCACAACGGGCTGCTGCGTCTGGGCGAGGAGAAGATGAGCAAGTCCCTGGGCAACCTGGTGACCATCAAAGAGGTGCTGTCGGCCCACTCCGCCGACGCGCTGCGCCTCTTCGTGCTGAGCTCGCACTACCGCAACCCGCTGACGTATAGCGACGAGGCCCTGGCCGGCGCGGAGCGGGGCGCCGACCGGCTGCGAGAGGCCCTTCGACCCGTGCCCGAGCCCGCCACCGGCCAGCCGCTGGACCCGGCGCCCTTTCACCAGCGTTTCATCGACGCTATGGACGACGACTTCAACACGGCCCAGGCCCTCGCGGCCCTCTTCGAGTTGGCCCGGGAGGCGAACCGGGTCCGGGAGACGGGGAGCGATGTGACCCAGGCCCAGCAGGCGCTACGGGAGCTGGGCGGCGTCCTGGGACTCACCCTGACGCAGCAGGAGGGGGATGAGGGTCGCCAGGCGGCCCCCTTTATCCAGTTGCTGGTGCAGCTCCGCAACGACCTACGGGCCAGCAAAGAGTACGCCCTGGCGGACAAAATCCGGGACCAGCTAGGAGAGTTGGGCGTCCTGCTGGAGGACGGGCCCACGGGGACGACGTGGCGGCAGAAGCGCTAGTTGGAGAGTGTTTATCAACCTGCCACCTCAGGCTCAAGCCTGAGGCATTCTGAGCGGCAATGCTGCAGGCTTCAGCCTGCAGTGCGGAGTTATTAAACACTCTCGCTAGTTGATTGATTGACCCCCTCCCCATGCCGTGCTACAATCCCTAAGTGCGGGGCCTGTTGCCTCGCTATTGTTACTTACCGAGCTTCCCACCCCTCGGCTTTCATACAGCGGCATTATCGCAGTAGTCCGGCCCACGTAGCTCAGCCGGCAGAGCACGTTCTTGGTAAGAACGGGGTCACCAGTTCGAGTCTGGTCGTGGGCTCCAGTCTAAGGAGTGTGCGCACATGGCACGGAGAAAGTACGAGCGGACCAAGCCCCACGTGAACGTGGGCACCATCGGCCATATTGACCACGGCAAGACCACCCTCACCGCGGCCATCACCAAGGTGCTGGCCATGAAGG
>JACPQN010000102.1 GCA_016190485.1 Chloroflexota bacterium | reverse complement strand
GTTCAGGCATGAGGGGATTTCGCCGCTGGCCGACCCTCGGCAGCGCCCCGCGGGAAGTGCAGAAGGGCGGCAGCCCTTTTGCCAGGGATCCCGAGGGGTGTCCCCTCGAAAGATTTCTCTCTTCCCCCTCTTCCTGGCCAGGAAGAGGGGGTCAGGGGGTGATGGTCGCGGGGTGGTCGGGTGGAGCTCGCCTCCGGAAGTCTGAACAGTAGGACATGGCCAAAGGCCACCACCGCAGATGAAAAGGCTATTTTCAAGGCAGTTACCGCCGGCGGCGTCTCGTTGACAGGAAAACGCGGCAGCAGCTACAATGCTGGCAGGTACGTAGATCACATGTAACCCGCGCGGGACTATCCCCAGGAATCACGGTGACCATCGGCGAATCGGCGACTCACTACTTGCATCTGCTGAAGGGCGAGACCCAGCACCAGAGTCAGCCTGAACTCAATCGCTTTATCCGCTGGCTGGGCGGCCACCGTACCTGGGATACCCTCACCTCCCACGAAATCGCCTCCTATACCGACACCTTTGGCGCCACCCCCGATCTGGTCAAGCGCCTGGAGCCGGTCAAGTCCTTTCTCTCCTGGGCCAGAAAGGAAGGCTATACCCCTGCTAACCTGGGTACCAACCTGCGCCCTCCCAAGGCCAACGGGAGCCGCTCTGCCTCTGCTCGCAGAGAGCGAGCGCACGAGACGGCCTTTCTTACTCAGGAAGGCCACCAGAACCTCATCGCCGAGCTGGACACCCTGAAGGCTGAGCGCCCCAAAATCGCCGAAGCGCTGCGCCTCGCCATGGCGGACAAGGATTTCCGGGAGAACGCGCCCCTGGACGCTGCACGAGACCAACAGGCGCATGTAGAGTCGCGGATCCGGGACCTGGAGGCGCTGCTGAAACGGGCGCAGGTGATGGACGGCGCCCCTGCCGCGACGGTGCGGGCCCAGTTGGGCAGCACGGTTGTACTGTGGGACGTGGCCCGCGAAGAGGAGCTGCGCTTCACCCTGGTGCATCCCAACGAGGTCAACGTGGCGCAGGGCAAGGTCTCGGTGGCCTCCCCCATGGGCAGGGCCCTGTTAGACCGGACCTCCGGCGAAGAGATCGAAGTGGTGGCCCCAGCCGGGGTCCACCGCTACCGCATCCAGGGCGTCAACGACAGCGCCTAGCGGCAGTCAGCCGTCCCGGCCAGAGGCGCTCCCATGAGGCCGGTGGCTTCGGGCATCGCTGCAGCGTCCCTGGTGCTGGTGCTGGGGGTGCTGGGCAGCCGGGCGCTGGGCGTGCTGCGCAATGCGGTGCTGGCCAGCGCCTTTGGGGCCGGGCCCGAGCTGGACGCCTACTTCGCCGCCTTCCGCCTACCTGACGCGATCTTTCAGCTCCTGGTGGGCGGCACCCTGGGAAGCGCCTTCATCCCCACCTTTGCCGACCTGCTCCACCGTGCCTCTCCTGCGGTGGCATGGCGACTGGCCAGCACCGCGCTCAACCTCTTCACCCTCCTGGGCGCCCTGGCCGCAGGGATCACTTTCTTGCTGGCCCCCTGGCTGGTGCCGCTGACAGTGCCGGGCTTCCCGCCAGAATCGCAGCGCCTCACGGTGCACCTCTCCCAGGTGATGCTCCTCTCCGCGGTGTTCTTCTGCGCCAGCGGCATGGTAACGGGCATCCTGAACGCCCGCTTTCACTTTCTGCTGCCGGCGCTGGCGCCCTGGCTCTACAACCTCTCGATCATCGCGGGCACGCTGCTGCTGGGCGAGGCCGTAGGCGTCCTGGGGCCGGCCGTGGGCGTCTCCGTGGGCGCCGCCCTGCACCTCCTGGTGCAGCTACCGGGCCTGGCCCGCGTTGGGGCATCCTACCATCCCTCCATCAGCCTGAAAGCTCGGGGCCTGGGCCAGGTGTTCCGGCTGATGGGGCCGCGGCTTCTGGGCCTGGCCGCCGTCCAGGTGAACTGGCTGGTCACCACGGTCCTCGCGTCTACCTTAGCCAGCGGTAGCCTTGTCGCGCTCAGCTACGCGTGGGCGGTGACCATGCTGCCTGTCAGCATCCTGGGGATGGCGCCGGCCACCGCCGCTTTCCCCGCCCTAGCCCAATCGGTGGCCCGGGATGACTGGGAGGGCTATCGCACCACCCTGGCCACGGGGCTGCAGATTGCGCTCTTTCTCACCCTGCCTGCGAGCCTGGGGCTGCTGCTGTTGCGGGAGCCGGTGGTGGCGTTGCTGTTCCAGCGGGGGCAGTTCGACGCGGCCTCTGCCGGTCTCACGGCGTGGGCGCTGGGGATCTACGCCACCGGGCTGGTGGCCCATGTCGCGCTGGAGCTCCTGGCGCGGGGGGCCTACGCGATGCGGGATACCCGAACGCCCCTCTTCTGGGCGCTGCTGGGCCTGGCCTCCCACCTGCTCCTGAGCCTGATCCTCATCGCGCCCCTGGGCCTTGGGGGCCTTGCGCTTTCCTTGACCCTGGCGGCCTACTTCGAGACGGGAGGACTATTTCTCTCCGTGGCCCGCCGGCTCGGCAGAGTGGCATGGGGGCAGATGGCCCTGGATGGGCTCAAGACCCTGGTGGCCACCGCGGCCATGGGTTTCATGGTGCAGGGGTTGGCGGGCCTGCTGCCTCCGGACGGCTGGTGGCTGGCCCAGGCGGGAATGCTGACGGTGGCCGCGATGGCCGGGGGAGCGACCTTTCTGGCGGCGGCTGCCCTGCTGCGGAGCCAGGCCCTGGCCATGCTGCGGCAGCAGCTTGGCGCGCGACAGGCGCCCAAGGTGCGGGAGTGACGCCCGTTGGGAGGGCCGCTAGCTGCCCCCCACCACAAACTTGTACCCCACGTTCACCACCGTCTCCACGGCGCACACCGTGCTGAGGGCAAGCTTGGCCCGCAGCCGCCGCACGTGCACATCCACGGTGCGCAGGCTCCCGGAGAACTGGTAGCCCCACACGTTGTTGAGAATAGCGCTGCGGGTCACCACTTTGCCCCGGTTCTGCACCAAAAAGCGGAGCAACTCCATCTCCTTGTAGGTCAGGTGCAGCCCCGCGCCATTGATCCAGAGCTTGAATCCCTTCAGGTCCAGCTCCAGGTCTCCCACTACCACCCGGTCCATGCTGCGCTCTTTGGGGGGATGCTGGCGCAGCACGCGCTCGATGCGGGCAACCACCTCGGTGAAATTGAATGGCTTGAGCACAAAGTCTGCGGCCTGGCCAATGGCGCTGCGCCGGGACAGTTGATCGGGCTCCACCAAGAGGATCACCGGGGCCTGCGACTGCTCCAGCAGCGTCGACAGCTCACGGGAGACGCGCGACCCGCCATTGGAGGCCAGGTGCTCCGCCAGGATCACCTCCGGCGTCTGGGTGCGCAGCGCCTCCTCGAACCCTTCGAGGGTTGACGCGCCCACTACCCGCAGGCGGTGCGCCGGCAGACCCTCCACCAATGCCCGAAGGGCCGTTTTGTCTCTGAAATACGCCAGGACCGTCGGCTCCAGGCTGGGAGCCGCCGTGGGCTGAGGGACCTCCGGATCGGGGTGCTGGTGCTCGCCGCCTTGCCCCTGAGGACTGGATGGCCTCGAGGAAACGCCGGGCCGCCTGGCGGGGGTAGCGGTCATGATCTCCCGTTCAACGCACAACGTCGACGGTAAAGGGTCGCTGCTATAGCCTGAAGCGGGGTTATCCCCTCCGTCGCGTGATGCTAGTGTAGGAGAGGGGTGTTACAGAGGAGTTACTGCCGTGTGAAATGGATGTTACCAATATGTTACGGAGTTGTTACATTCTGGTTACATCCCTGCGGCTGGTGCACGACACACCACACCGCATCCCCGGTTAGCTCCCGACTGCTGTTAGAGCGGCCGCTCCCGAGGCGCCCTCACGGCTCTGCGGAACACTCCCCAGAAGACCAGGCCCGTCGCCAGGAGCAACAGGGCGCCGCTGCGGTAGAGCCCGTCTAGGCCCACCTGGGCCGCCAGGAGATAACCGCCCAGCGGTCCGACGGCGGAGCCTAGGTCGAGGTACGTGGCGTACCAGCTCATGGTGCGCGCCCGCTGGCCGTGGGACGCTAGGTCTCCGGCGATGGCGTCCAGAGAGACCCGGAGACAGGTGGCCGCCAGGAACAGCAGCAGGGAGCAGAGCGCCACGGACAGCAACTCGGTCGCGCCGGCCAGCGCAACCAGGCCCACCCCCTCCAGCCCTACCGCCCACAGGAGCACCGGCAGCCGGCCGAGTCGGTCGGAGAGGTGGCCCGAGAAAGGCCCCCAACCGAAGTCGCTGAGAAAGCGCACCGAGAGCAGCCACCCCGAGAGGGTGGCTGCTCCCAGGGTGAGGGAAAGCACCGGGATGCTCTGGCCGAAGCGGGTGACCAGCAGGAGACCCAGGGTGGCGGTTACCAGCCCGCTCACCAGTAGAGCGTCCACGAAGATCGCTCCGTAAACGGTCCAACGCAGCAGTCGTGAGGAATCCGCCAGGCGTCCGGTGCTCCTTAGCCCTCTGGCTTCGGGAGTGGCGGCGGACTGAGACGGAACTGTGTTGTCGCCGGCCACGCTGGGCGCCGCGCCCGCGATTCCCGCTTCGCGGGAACGTCGCAGCCCGGCGCTCACTGGCTGGGGTGGCCGTTCCCAGAGGACGCCCACCCCAGCGGCAACCGTCGCCCCGGCGAAGAGGAGAGCGGTGTTGGTAAACCCCAGCAGGTCCGTGAGCAGCCCGCCCGTGAGGGCAGCCACAAAGCTGCCTCCCCGGGTAACCCCGTTGAAGAAGCCCAGGTAGTAGCCGCGGTTTTGGTCGCCGGCGCTCTCCAGCGCCGCAAGGTACCCCCCCAGCCGCAGGAAGGACCAGCAGACGCCCCACCAGAGCCGCGCCAGCAAGAGAGCCGCAAACCCCAGCCCGAGTCCGTACACGGCCGTCGTGGCCGCCGCCAGGAACACCGCGGCCAGAAAGGGGCCGCGCACGCCCATGCGGCCCATGACCCAGCCCGCCAGCGGGTTAGAGGCGACTCGCACGAAGCGGTTCACGCTGAGCAGCACGCCTACCAGCTCCACCCGCAGGCCGAGGCCGGGCCAGATCGCGGGAAGAACCGCGTAGAGCAGCGAGTCTCCAAGGATAGCCGCCGCCACGGCGAGGGACACGGCGACCACCCAGCGCGGCGGCAGCACGGTGGCTCCTCAGACCGAGGTTTGCAGGGGTGGTTGTCGCCCAGGCAGGGCATCGGCCTGAAGGGAGTGCGGCTGAGCGGTTGGGAGCGCCTCGCCGCTGCGGGATGAGGCCACGGAGGCTATTCGGGCGGCAGCCACTTTAGCAGGCTGCGGAAAAAGGCATTTCCGCTCGTCCTGAGCCTGCCTGCCCTGAGCGTAGTCGAAGGGTCGAAGGACGAGTGGCTCATGGTTCCCTTCGGCCCAGCTCAGGGTAAACTCGGCTCACCATGAGCGGTTTTTCAACAGCCTGTTAGAAGGGGGTTAGGGCCGCGCCGTGCTGGTAGGCTCCTGGGGTTCGGCCGGCGGCTGCGGGGCACGGAGAGCGCCCGGCACCAGAATCTCCCCCGGCGCTGCGCCCTCGCCCGCCCGGGCGGGCTGCGCCGCCATGGGTCGGGAGTGGGTATCGGGCTGAATCTGCACCCGCACATCCTTCAGTTGGACCCCCAGGCGCTCTTCCACCGTGTGGCGCACGGCCTGGCACACCTCGTTCGCTTTGGAGGGCAGGTGGGTCTCCGGATCGGTCCGCAGCTCCACCATCACGTCGATGGCGCTGCGACGGTTCCGGATACGGGGCCGCGCCAGTCGCACCTGGGGGATCTGCTCCAGGTCTGCCTTCACCCGCTGGGCGATGGCCTCGACGGAGATCGCCGCCACGCCGCCACTGACCTGGGCGATCCTGACCACGGCCGGTTCTTGAGCAGAGAACTCGCCCACGAGAATGAGGATCAGCACCAGGATGGAGCTGACGCCGAAGGCCGACATCAGCCCCTGGAAAAGCAGGACATTGCCCCGGATGAAAGCGGCGCTATCCCGCAGCGCGACCACCACCTCCCCCGGCAACGCCCATACCACGAAGACCGCCGCCAGCCAGAAAGCGATGCCCACCAGGGCCATGAGGATGACCAGAAATCTATTGAAAAGGTTCATCGCCGCGGCTCTCCTATCATACCGGCCGCTTCGCTGCGCAGCATCACCGTGGGCACGATGGCACCGGCCAGGTCGCCTTGGGCGCTGGCATACACGCGGAGGTAGTTATCCGTCAGGCCCTGCCACACCGGTCGGTCGGACACCTCCGGCGCCCGCCTGCGCTCCTCCCACAGCACAGGGAGCACCGCTCCGATGAAGCGTGCCTGGTGGGACCACTTGCTCCGCTGAGCCAGCTCCAGGAGCGCCGTCGTACGATGGCGCTTCACTGACTCCGGCGGGACTCCCTCCCAGCGGGTAGCCAAGGTGCCGGCCCGGGGCGAGTAGGGAAACACGTGGATAGCCGCGAAGGCCTCGGCTTCACAGAGCGCCAGCGTGGCGCTGAAATCGGCCTCCGTCTCTCCAGGAAACCCCGTGATCACATCCGTGGTGATGGACACCCCCGGCGCCACGGCCCGGATGCACGCTACGGCCCGGTGGTACTCCTGCGCGGTGTAGCGCCGCCGCATGCGTGCCAGCACGCCGTCGGAGCCGCTCTGGAGGGGAAGGTGAACATGGGGGCAGAGCCGGGGATCTCGCCACAGCTCCAGTAGCGCCGGCGTCACGTCCTGGGGCTGGATGGAGGACAACCGCAGCCGCGGGATGCTCGTCTCGGCCAGCACCCGTCGCAGCAGCGCGGCCAGCGGGCTGCCTTCCGAACCCTGGTCGCGCGGGTCGGCGTCGGCGCGCCGAGAGCCGGGCATGGGGATCCCGTAGTCTCCCAACTGGGTGCCCGTGAGCACCACCTCCCGGTAGCCCGCGTCCTCTCGCGCTCGTATCTCGGCCACCACCTGGTTGGGCGGCAAGAAACGGGAAGCGCCCCGGGTTTTGGGGATGATGCAGTAGGAGCAGTGATCGTTGCAGCCCTCCTGGATCTTCACAAAGGCCCGGCTCTGGCCCGGCACGATAGCCGTGCGCAGCAGTCCCGCCGCAGCCAGCCCCTCCTCGGCCACTGTCGCTTCGGCGCATGGCCCCGCGCCCAAGCGCGCCGCCACCGTGCCCACCAGGGATTGCTTTTCAGCGTTCCCCAGCACCAGGTCAACACCGTCAATGGCCGACAACTCTTGGGGCGCCCGCGCGCCGTAGCAGCCCACGGCCACCACGAGGGCTCCGGGAAAGTGGCGGCGCGCCATGCGCAGGAGATGGCGGGCCTTGCGGTCCGCCACGTGGGTCACGGTGCAGGTGTTGAGCACGTAGATGTCTGGAGCGCCGGCTCCCGCGAGCGATACCTGAAACCCGGCACGCCAGAACTCCTGCGCCAGGATCTCGGTGTCCGCCAGGTTCAGCTTACACCCCATGGTCTCCAACAGGACCCGAGGCCCGGAGGAAGCAGGAGCGCCTGACTGTACCAAGGGGGTAGGTTAGGTCAGGAGGGCCTGGGCACGGGGGCGCGTCCGCCCCGCTAGGAAGCTTCCAATGATGCCCAGCAAAGCGTAGGGGATCACGTAGAAGAAGAGCGCAAACACGGGCGTCCGCAGCGAGCCGCCGGCCGCGTTAAGCACCGCGATAGAGGCGAAGGAGAACATGAGCCCATAGCTGGCCCCCAGGATACCACCCAGCACCCACGCGCTTTTGCGGGGCTCCTGCAAGCGGTCCACCAGAAAGGTGCCGCCCAGGATGCCCACCCAGACCGATAAGTTGTAGAAGAGGTTAAAGGCCGGGCTGGGCTGCCCGTCGCTAGCCTTGGACATGACCAGGCCCAGCAGCCCAAAAACCAGCATGAAGGGCGCGCTGACCAGGAAGAGACTGCCCAAGCCAATGAGGATGTCCGAGGCCTTGAGACTGGCCACCCCGTCCAGGACTGCGGCGCGCAGCGCAGCCGGCGCCGCCCGGATGCGGTCCCGCAGGGTGGGCGCCTCCTCTTCCTCGATGTCTAGCAGGTCCTCGCCCTGCTCCTCCAGCGCCTGGGGCGCAATGAGCTTGGCCAGGGCCACCACATCCCGGTAGATCTGGCTCTCTTTGTTGCTGATCACAAAGGGCACACCCTGATTTGCGGCTCCCACCGCCACTGCGCCGCTGCTGGAGATGGTGGCCACGACTTTCATCCCTACGGAAGCCTCCACGTCCGCCAGGCTCAACCCACCCACGGGGCTTGCCCGGTTCACCACCAGGGCCAGCTTCTCGGTCGGATAGCCGAGCTTCTGAGTGGCCGTATCCAGGAAGACCCGGACGTCCTTCAGCGAGGGCAACTCCAGCGTGGTCACCACCAGGATCAGGTCGGCGGCGTCCAGCGCAGCAATGGATACCTCGGTGAAAGAGGAATGGGTGTCCACCAGGATGAACTCGTACAGCTCCCGCAGCGCGGAGATGCAGATACTCACGGCCTCCGCCGTGACCAACTCCGACTCCTCCGGAGTCGGCGGCGCCAGGAGCGCCTTGACGCCGGAGGCGTGGGATTGCAGGATGCTCTCCAGGATCTCGCCGCCCATCTCATTGATGTGCGGCAGGAGGTCTACCACGGTCCGCTTCGGGTCCAGGTTGAGCATGACGCCCACGTCGCCGAAGGGATAGGAGCAGTCCATGATGCAGACCGACTTACCCGTCTGCTCCCGCAGGACCGTGGCCAGGTTCACGGTGAGGCTGGTCTTGCCCGTGCCGCCCTTGGGGCTGAAGACCGCGATCACCTTGCCCAGGACCATCTTCTCCTCAGCCTCGGTGTCCCGGGTGGTCATGGCGCTGGTCTCGGCCAGCCGCCGGCTCATGAGGTTGACGAACTGGCGCATGACGGTGAGGTTGCCGGCCAGAAAGCGCTCGAAGATGTCCTTGGGCAGCACCAGCAGCTCCGCGTCGCCCACTACCGTCATGGTAGCGGTGCGCGGCTGGTCGCTCAGCAGGGCCATCTCGCCAAAGTAGTCGCCCTCGCCGAAGACGGCCAGGATCTTCTCACGCGCCTGGTCGTCCTTAATGGATGCCTTGACCCGACCCGCTTCGATGATGTAGAGGGCGTCGCCAACGTCGCCCTGCTGAAAGACCACACTTCCTTTACGGAAGCGCTTCTCGGTCAGCAACTCGTTGATGTGGGAAAGATCGTCGTCGTTGAGGCCCGCAAAGAGGCGGACCCGCCGGAGCAACTCCATCCGTTCTGCGAACTCGGCCATGGCTCATCCCGTCCTAGCGCGGTTCTCACGCCCTCAAGATGTGCGGGCAGGACACCTGCACATCAGTTTGCATTCTAATGCGAGTCTAGCACCCGTTGCCATATGCGTCAACGCAAGAGCGCGCTCGCTGTTTCTACGGACCCCCGGCCGTTGCAGAAGGCAGCAGCGGCCGGCTGCGTTCCACCTCCGCCTGGTGTGCTACCATAGCTAGGTGCGCTATGTAACGTTGACCAGACCAGCACGTTGTCCTAGCTGCGACACTGGTGTTGAGCGCTCACAGAGACGGTGACGGCTAACCCCAAAGGCCTGGCGGCCTCTGCGGGGAAGTTCTCCATACTCCTGGGGACTAACCCCCGCTTAGTACGGGTCCTGCTGATGGGCCTCGTACTGTTGACCTACGCCTTGGCTACCCCTTCAGTCGCTGTCTCCCAGGCCATCAGTCGCACCTACGTCGGGGTGTGGAAGGAATCGCACCCCCGGTTTACCCCCCAGGCCCATTTCGACGCCCTGCCCCGGGGTGAGGCTGACGCCAGCTCCAGGCTGGTGTGCGCCGTGGAGCCGTCGTCCGACACGGTCTACCTGAGTGTCTCTGCGCCGGTGCAGGCCCGGTATCCCTTCATTGCTCTGGGCTTCCACTGGGAAGGAGAGCTACCGCCAGGCGCGCAGCTTGCCTTGGACGCCCGCACCAGTCCGGACGGCCAGTCCTGGACGGAGTGGCTGCCCACGGAGATGCTGGACGCCACGCGCGGCGACCTGGACAGCCGGGACACCGACCTCCTCTTCGCCAGCGGCAGCTATTTTCAGTACCGGGTGGCCGTGGCCGGCCTGCCGGAGGGGGTCACTCCCCATCTGCGGGAGGTGAAGGTCACCACCATTGACTCCTCCCAGGGTCCCAGGCCGCGCGAGGCCAGCCTCGACGCCGAACCGAGCCGCCGCCTGGCCGCGCTGGCCCGCCCACCGGTCCTCTCCCGCAGCGCCTGGGGCGCCGACGAGCGCTACCGCTACAAGCAGGGCGCGCTGGTGTGGGACCCCACCCGCTACGAGCCCGCGAAGAAGATCATCATCCATCACACCGCCTCCCAGACCAACGAGCCCGTGGACTCCGCGGCCGCGGTGCGGGCCATCTACTACTACCACGCCGTCACCCGGGGCTGGGGGGACATAGGCTATAACTACCTCATCGACGCCGCCGGCCGGGTATATGAAGGGCGCACTGGCGGGCCCAACGTGGTCGCCGCCCACGCCGCCGCCTCCCCCTCTCAGAACTACAATCCCGGCAGCATAGGCGTTGCCCTGCTGGGGAACTTCAATACGGGGGATCCCACGCCCAAAGCCGTGGAGGCCCTGGGGGCCTTCCTCATCGCCAAGTCGGTGCAGCACGGCATAGACCCCACGGGCCGGGGCTGGTTCGTGGACAAGGACGTGCCCAATATCCTGGGACACCGAGACGTCGTCGGCACGAGTTGCCCCGGAGGGCGGCTGTATCCCCAGCTTTCCACGCTGCGGCAGAAGGCCAGGGCCGGGCTGCCGGAGCTGGGGCAAGCCTGGCTAGGCCACACTACCCCCAAAGTGCTAGAGCCCGGCGTCCAGGTGCGGGTCGGCCTCACGGTCAAGAACTCCGGCGCCGCTGCGTGGGCCACCACGGGCCCCAACCTGGTGCGGGTTGGCTACTCCTGGGCACTGCCCGACGGCACGCCCTACCGGGCGGAGCCATCCCTGGAGTTGCACTCCGATCTACCTGGGACCGTAGCGCCTGGTGAGCAGGTCATCGCCAACGTACCCCTGAAGACGCCCTCAAAGCCGGGCGTGTACCTCCTGCGCTGGGACATGGTGCAGGAGCGGGTCTCCTGGTTTGCCGAGCAGGGCAACGAGCCCCTGGAGCTGAGAGTGCTGGTGGCGCCCTGGGCCGTGTGGCCCGCGCATGAGCTGGTGACCCTCCCCAATGAGCTGCTGGTGCTCTTGCCACCGGAGACCCTGCGACAGCTCCCTCTGAGCCGGCTTACCCTCCTCTCTAACACGGAGCTGGTCCAGCTCATCCCGGACATCGTCCCGCTCTTCCCCAACGAGCGACTCCTCTCCTTCAGCAACGACATCATGCTGCGTTACGTGCCCGACGACCGGTTGAAGACCTTCTCCCTGGACCGCATCCGCACCTTCCCGCTGGAGGTGCAGCAGCGCCTGGGCCTGGCGCCCCGGCCCAGTCCCACCGCCGAACCGTCGCGCGCGGTCACCCCGGCGCCCTCCCCGACTCCTGCGGCGGCTTCGGAGCCGCCGGCAAAGGCAGCGCCTGTCCCCACTGCCACACCGGCGCCTGCGGCCGCGGCGCCACCGGAGGCCACCCCCGCCGCCGCGCCCGCGCCAGCCCCTGCGGTCTCTCCCCCGCCCCCACCCGACAGCCAGACGCCCGATCCCGGTGGCACGGTCGCGCCCTAGGCGCGGCAGCACGCTCTCCCGCCGCCCTGCGCCCGCCGAGGGCGATAACCGTTTCATTCTCAGTGAGCCCGCGGCGTTAGCCGCTCATGGTGAGCCCTTCGACAAGCTCAGGGCAAGCTCCCCGAACCCCCTGCCAAAGGGGCTCCGTCCCTCTGGACACCCCTTCACTAAACAGTCTCTGGGTTAACGGGGCTTGACCTTCCAGTCGACTAGAGGGTGTAATGTGTGTCCATGATGATCTGCACCAGAGCCGGAGGTTATTATGGAGACGGTAGTTTTGACGGCACCTACCATGGACTGCGAGGCCTGCATGAAAAGCGTTGAGCGTGCCCTCGGACGGGTTCCGGGAGTCCGAGAGGTACACGTGGACCTGACGACCAAACAGGTGACCGTTAGCTTCGATGCTGAAGACCTAACCGCAGAAACGGTGCTTGACAGCCTGGAGGCTGCGGGCTTCTCCGTGAAACCATAAAGGAGACCAAAGATGACGGTGACACGCGCGGTCGATCACGGAGCGATTCCGGTTCTTCGTGCACCGGATGCCCAAGTTCGCTTCAATCGTTTCCTTACCTTTATCAGCGCCATCGCCATCGGGATCGGTCTTGCAGTCCTATGGAACCATCGGGTGTCCGATCCTATTGCGATGGCGATTCAGCAGGGGGTAGTCGGCACCACCACGCCGGTGGAAGTTCTGGGAGCGGCAGCGCTCGCGTTTGTGGCGGGTGCATCCATGATCGTCACGGCCTGAGGACTGCCACAGCTCTTCGCTGTTAGCCCCCTGGTTCAGGAGGCAAAGACCCGACAAGGATGGATGCTGGCCGCGGTCCTCTATGCGGCCGGAAATGTGCTGGTAGCCGCCGTTATTGGCGCCCTTGTGGGGAGCCTGGGCAGCGTCGTTCTACAGCCGTTCGCGGGCGAGGGGCGACTGTTGCTGCCGGCAGTGGTGTATTCGATAATCGGCATTTTCGCCCTGGCGTACGCTCTGGTCGAATTCGGCTGGATCAGCTTGCCGGTCCCTGGTCTTCACGCCGAGGTGCCAGGACCTGTCCAACGGCTGGCCTTCTATCCACGGTCGTTTTTCCTCGGACTCGTCGTGGGAGGCGGCTTCACCGTCGGATGTCCCTTTCCTACCTATCACGTGATTCTTGGGTGGGTAGCGGCCAGCGCGAGCCTCCTGGTGGGCGCGTTCGTGCTCGGCGCTTATGGCTTGGGACGTGCCTTGCCGGTGTTCGTCGTTGGCCTTGTCTTGTTCGCGGGGGTGCGACCCCAGGTGATTACCCGATGGGTGCGCGACCATGCCTCTGTGGTTCATCAGGTCAACGGACTGGGCCTCACCGTACTTGCAACGTTTCTGCTCACGTACTGGGGCCTCTTGCTTACGGTACGGGTCTTGGTGAGGTAGGCCAATGCGCACAACCGCTGCTATTGCCGCTGGCCTTGCGCTGCTTCTCTCCATGGCGGCGCTGGCCGTAAGCGTACTTCGGGCCGCTCCCCCTGCCGGGGATCCACAGGGGGACGCAATGAGCGGTATGGGGATGGGGAGTGATGTGACGGTCCCTCCCGTGAAGGGCTATGTTGATGGCCAGCCGATGCTCTTCATTCATACGGAGACATCCGATGAACAGGTTGCGGGCATGCTGACGCAAATGATGGGTGGCTCCCCGGTTCTAGTGGTGCCGTCGCTAGCGGAGGTTGCCGAGCGCGGCGCCGCGCCGGCCTACGTGTTTCAGAATGGAGTAAAGGGAGACGGCCCTTTAGGGTTCCAGCCTGACGTGTTTGATGGGGCGCCGGGATCGCCCAGGTATACTCCCCTGAGAAGGGTTCACCTCGTCCGGTGGAAGGACGAAACCCAGGCGCGCGAGCTGACCTCCGCCACTGACGTTGTCGCCCAAGAACAGCGGGGATTGCTCACGGTCGAGCGGACCCGTATTGTGGTCAACATGCCATTTCTCGTCTGGCCAGGAGGGCGCCGCTAATGAAAATCGGAGAAGCTGCAAAGAAGCTGGGGATTAACCCACGCACCCTACGCTACTACGAGCGGATAGGGCTTGTGCCCGAGCCGGGGCGAATGAGCACTGGCTATAGAGCGTACTCCCCACAGGACATCGAGCGGGTAGCGTTCATCAGGAAAGCGCAACTGCTGGGCTTATCCCTGGGCGAAATCGAGGAGATTATGACCTTTCGTGACCGCGGGGTTCCGCCCTGCGGCTATGTACAGGGGCTGTTACGCCAGAAGCGGGGCGAGATCCAAAGTCGTATCGATGCCTTGCATGAGCTTAACCAGACCCTGGGGTTGTTGCTGGATCAGGCGGCCACCGTGCCTCCCGGCAACCCAGAAGAAGATCGAGGCATCTGCCATCTCATTGAGGGCTCAATGATCAGCAACATCGCTGACCTGCGCAAGGATCGCATTAGGAAGTGAACCCAGCGCTTCCACCAGAAGTAATCTGCGGTTGGATTGTGCCGGAGGCGCCAAATCCTGCGTATCTCTCGAGGCCAGTTGACCAGCACCGTTGGGGGAGCTCACCTCCTCCCCGTCGCCACTAAGGGCATTCCAAGATTCTGCAACGTGACCTGCCGGGCCTCTGGGTGTGCGCTGGGGGACACATGCCTTCCAACCCTAGGTCTGGATATTATTGCAGCAGTGCCTATTACTGTGCTGCTCGCTTGGGCTAGGCTCCTTTGCCTTTTCTTGCCTAGCTACAGTTTAGTCCGCTTTGAATCGCACGCAGCGGGAAAACCGGCAGGGCGGACGAATTGTCCCTTCTCTCCGACGGTGCTACAATTCGTTAGAGGCTGATATAGGCGTCGAAAAGTCGGCCTGCGCAAGGAGCGCCCCCATGTTGCGAGCCATCAAGGTCTTGATCTTCGTGTTACTGGCGGCGGCGGTGCTGACCACCACCTTCGGCGCGGGCTATACGGTGGCGGTGACCGGCAACGTCCCCCCGCAGGTGCTGAGGACAGACCGAGATGGCCCCCGCACCGTCGTGGCCAGAGAAGCGCCCAAGCAGTTCGGCATCCTGGACGAGGTCTGGAACATCCTGAGCCAGGACTTTGTGGAGCCCAAGGCGCTAGACGCCGACAAGCTGGGCAAGGGCGCGGTCAATGGCTTGCTGAACGCGCTGGGGGATAGCCACACCAGCTACATTGACGCCGAGAACTTCCGGGCAGAGCAGACGGGTATCCGCGGGACCTATGAGGGCATCGGGGCTAACGTGGTGACGGTGGATGGCGTGATCACCGTGGTCGCGCCGCTGCCCGGCTCCCCTGCGGAGTCGGCGGGCATCCGCCCAGGTGACCGGATCCTGGCGGTGAACGGCGAGAGCACCCAGAGCATGAGCCTCAACGATGCCGTCAACAAGATCAAAGGCCCCCGCAGCACCAAGGTCATCCTCTCGATCCTGCGGGAGGGGGAGACGGCGCCCCGTACGATAGAGATCGTCCGGGCGGAGATCCGGACCAGCAGCGTGATCCTGCGGATGCTGCCGGAAGGCTATGCCCACCTGCGGATCACCCAGTTCAACCAGCGCACCAGCTCGGAGCTGACCGGCGCCCTGCGAGACGTGAAGAACCAGCGGGCCAGGGGCATCATCCTGGACCTCCGCAGCAACCCCGGTGGGCTGCTGGACGTCACTGTGGAGGCCGCGGGGCATTTTCTGGATGGGGGCATCGCAGGCTACCAGGTGGACCGCTTCGGGCGGAAGGATGAGCTGAAGGTGCCCGGCGGGGGACAGGCCACCACCATTCCCCTGGTGGTCCTCATCAATGGCGGCTCGGCCAGTGGTAGCGAGCTGCTGGCGGGCGCGCTCCAGGACCGGGGGCGGGCCCTGCTCATCGGCAGCAAGAGCTTTGGCAAGGGGAGCGTGAACCACCTGCGGGAGCTGAGCGACGGCTCTGCGCTCTACGTGACCATCGGGCGGTGGTACACCCCCAAGGGCCGGCAGATCGAGGCTAACGGCCTCACCCCCGACATCGAGGTGCCGCTTACGGAAGAGGATATCCGCAACCAGCGGGATACCCAGTTCCAGCGAGCCCTGCAAGCGCTGCAAGAGCAGACCCGTTAGAGGGAGCCTGCTCCTGCCCCCGGAGCCAGCATCCATGACTGTGAAGGTCATCGCGGCGAACCGCAAGGCGTACCATGACTACCACGTGCTGGACGCCATAGAGGCTGGCATTGCCCTGACGGGGACAGAGATCAAGTCCATCCGCGCCGGCGCCGTGAATCTGCGGGAGGCCTACGCCCGCATCGAAGACGGCCAAGCCTGGCTCTACAACGTCCACGTCTCTCGCTACGACCCTGGCAACCGCTTCAACCACGAGCCCACGCGCGCCCGCCGTCTGCTGCTGCACCGGAAGGAGATCCAGGAGTTGCACCGGCGCATGCTGGAGAAAGGGCTGACCCTGGTGCCCCTGCGTCTCTATCTCAAGGAGGGCCTGGCCAAGGTGGAGCTGGGACTGGTGCGGGGGAAGAAGCAGTACGACAAACGGGAGGCCGAAGCCCGCCGTGAGGCGGAGCGGGAGATGGCCAGAGCAGTACGGCGAGAGGTGGCTACCGCAGCCCGCTAGCGCCGGAGCGCTCCTGCGTGCCCGAGAGCAGCCTCACGGCTGCTCTTGTTTGCTCTGCGGCCAGAGCCGCTACTCCAGCCACGCCTCCTCTCCCACCAGGGGCACGAAGCGGCATCCCCCGAGAGAGCGCCGCCCAATGCGGTCGCCGTGCTTGGTGACTACCAGCAGGTCCTGGTGGTCCCTGGGGCCCACGGGGATCACCATGATGCCCCCGTTCTTGAGCTGGTCCAGCAGGCCCTGGGGCACCGCAGGCGCCGCGGCGGTGACGATGATCGCGTCGTAGGGGGCGCCTGCCGGCCAGCCCAGCTTGGCTCCTGCCACCTGGACCTCCACGTTGGCAATGCCTAGCTCTCCCAGCCGGGCCCTCGCCGCGTCGGCCAGGTCGGCGTAGCGCTCTACCGTGACCACCTGCCGGGCCAGGTGGCCCAGGATGGCGGCCTGGTAGCCGCTCCCGGTGCCCACCTCCAGCACCCGCTGGGCGCCAGAGAGGCGCAGCGCCTGGGTCATCAGGGCCACGATGAAGGGTTGGGAGATGGTCTGCCCTTCGCCGATGGGGAGAGGAACGTCTTCATAGGCCATCTCCTGGTAGCCCGGAGGCACAAAGCGCTCTCGGGGCACCCGGGCCATAGCCTCCAGTACCCGCTGGTCCCGGATAGAGCGACCCAGTTCCTCAAGGAGCCGCTGTCGCGCCTCAGCCAGGTTTGTCAAGCTCCTACCACTTTTCCCCGCTTATCATACACCCTGGCGGAACGGTGGCGCTTGCAGCCAGATTGCGCGCGCGCTAAGCTGCCGGTAGAGCCTGCGGAGGAGAACGCCGATGGAGATACTGCTGGCCATGCTGGTGCTGCTGGCCGTATACCTGCTGGAAGAGGAGCGCATGGGCCAGGTGGCGGCGTGGCTCCAGGACTTTATGGCGTACCTGGAGCGCCAGCAAGGCTAGGCTCGTGTCCTGGGCATGATGAACTCTGGCCGTTCCGTGAAACTGCCGAGAGGAGGGTCAGCACTGTGTCTGGGGTCAGGGCGTGTTGGCGTTTTCCAGGCTCAGCCAGAAGAAACCGGAGGCGACACGCCAGGGTGGGAGCTGGCTGCGCTGAGCTAGGGCCACCAGCTCCCTGGGGGTGTAGGCGGCGCGTACCGACCCCGTCGGCTCGTCCATGTCGGCCAGGGCTGTGGGCACCACCAGCCGCTGGGCCAGCCACAGCAGCAGCCAGGCGGGGGCAGCCATGTCCCGCCGCGAGTCGAAGATGGCGAAACGCCCACCGGGCTTGAGGACTCGGGCGATCTCGTCGAACACACACACGGGTTCGGCCCACTCGTGCAGGGAGAAGCTGCTCACCACCAGGTCGAAGTGGCGGTCGGGAAAGGGCAACGCCTCAGCCTGGCCCTGTTGCCAGGTGAGGCGCCCGTCCGCATCGCCGTAGGTGTGCGAGGCGAGCCGCAGCATCTCCGGCGCGAGGTCCAGGCCCACCAGGCGGAGGCCCGGAGACAGCCGGGCGAGCTGGGCCGTCAGGTGGCCCGGCCCACAGCCGATGTCCAGGGCTGCACCCGTGAGGGGCACGTTCCAGAGGGTGCGGCGCGCCTGCCAGCCATAGATGGCCCGGAAGTGGGGCAGGCTGGTAATCCGGCCGTAGGCCGGGTACACCTCCGGCGGGATGTCCTGGGTCTGGTCGGGTACCCGCTGGCGGGGACGCTGTTCCAGCACCCACCGGGTACCTGCGGCGGCGGCCACCAGCGCCCCCCAGAAGGCCAGCTTGCGCATGCTTTTACCCCTTGCCAGGGGCGGGCTGTGGCTGGCGCAGCTTGGCCGTCAGCCAGGTGACCAGCAGGTCCAGGAGCTCCCCCCGGCGCTGGCGTAGGCTGTGGCGTGCGCCCGGGAGAATGATCAGCTCCTTGGGTTCCCGAGCGATCTGGTAGACGTACTCCGAGCAGGCGGGCGGTAGCCGGATGTCCTCGCTGCCGTGGACAAGAAGCAGGGGTCGGGGGGCTACCCGGGGGGCCAACTGGGCGCCGGCGCTCTGGGTGGCCAGGGTCACCACTGTGCGAACTTCCGGCGCCTGGGTCGCCGCGGTGATCACCACCGCGCCGCCGAAAGAGTGGCCCACCAGTCCCACGCCGACGGCGCCCTGCTCCCGCAGGAACGCCATGCCGTGCAGCACGTCGAACACGCCCTCTTCCACCACGCCCGGAGCAGCGTGCAGCCGGAAGTCCAGCCGTAAGGTCCCGATGCCCTGGGGCAGCAGACGTTGGGCAAGATCGGCATAGATGGCGTCGGCAGGGCCGTCCAGGCCACCATCGGTGCCGCCCACCAGGAGCGTAGCGCCCACCAGCGGCGCCGCAGGCGCATGGTAGCGGCAACGAATGGGGCCCCGGGACGACGCGAGGGTGATATCAGCGTCCGGATCAGAAGCAGCCACCGTAGGCTCCCCTTGACGCAAGGATGTGAGGCTAGGGTAGCCGGACGGCAACGATCCTGTCCAGCCCTGCCAGGTCTCGCCGTAGCGCGATGGTGCCAGCGGGGAAGGCTTCCTGGGCTAGGCGGGCCGCCGCCTCCCCCTGGTCGTAGCCGATTTCCAGGAAGGCCGCGCCGCCGGAGCGCAGGTAGCCGGGCGCCTGGAGCAGGAAGCGGCGAATGGTCTCCAGGCCGTCGGGGCCGCCGTCCAGCGCGTCCAGGGGCTCCCAGGCCAGCTCCACCTGGGCAGCGCCGCACCAGGTGGGAAGCTGGCCCTGGCGGACGTAGGGCAGGTTTGCCACCAGGAGGTCCACGGGCCCGGCCAGGGGCGCCAGCAGGTCGCCTTCCAGGAAGGTGATGCGATCTGCCACGCCGTGGAGGCCTGCGTTCTCCCTGGCCAGGGCCAGGGCGTCGGCGGAGCGGTCCAGCGCGTGGATAGCCAGGGCGGGACAGGAAAGGGCCAGGCTGATGGCGATGACGCCCGATCCCGTGCCGATATCTGCGACATGGATCGGTGTGCGAGGGGACCCGGAATCACCCTCACCCTGCCCTCTCCCATCGCGGGAGAGGGCTACCTCCCTCCCTCGGTGGGAGGGAGCAAGAGGGAGGGGGTTACCACCACCCCGTCGCCCGCCAATGGTATTGCGAGGTGGCATCTCCGGAGGAACATGATGGGGCACTTCAGGACGGTTTCGCAGCCAGTCCAGGGCTGCCTCCACCAGCAGCTCGGTCTCCGGCCTGGGGATGAGGGCCCGCCGGTCTACCAGGAAGTCACGTCCGAAGAACTCACGCCGGCCGGTAATGTAGGCCAGAGGCTCACCGCTTCGCCGCCGGAATACCAGGCCGACAAGGGACTCCGCGTCGTCCGGGGCCAGGGACTCCGTCCAGCGGGAGTAGAGCTGGGCCCTGGTGAGGCCCAGCCAGCGCATGGCCAGAACTTCAGCCTCCAGGCGGGCCTCCAGGCTACCCGTCTCGGCCAGGGCATGGGTGGCCTCGGCCAGCGCCTGGGCAAGGGTGGGCATCAGACCAGTTGCGCTTCTAGAAGGCGGGCCTGCTCGCTGGTGGCCACGGCGTCGATGAGGGCGTCCAGCGCTCCGTCCAGGATCTCCGGGAGGTTGTGGTAGGAAACGTCGATGCGATGGTCCGTCACCCGGTTCTGGGGGAAGTTGTAGGTGCGGCTCTTCTCGGCACGGTCGCCGCTGCCCACCTGCGCCCGTCGGATCTCGGTGATCTCCTTGTCCTGCTTTTCTTGCTCGTGGGCCAGGAGCCGCGCCCGTAACACCGCCATGGCTTTCACACGGTTCTTGAGCTGGGAGCGCTCGTCCTGGCAGACGACGACGATGCCGGTGGGAAGGTGCGTCAGCCGCACGGCCGTGGCCACCTTATTGACATTCTGGCCGCCGGCTCCGCCTGAATGGAAGATGTCTATCCGAATCTCTTCAGGGCTAACCGCCACCTCCAGCTCGTCAGCTTCCGGCAGCACGGCGACGGTAGCCGTGGAGGTGTGGATGCGGCCACTGGCCTCGGTAGCGGGAACCCGCTGCACCCGATGCACGCCGCTCTCGTATTTGAGGCGGCTGTAAGCCCCCCGTCCCTTGATCTCGAAGACGATCTCCTTGAAGCCTCCGATGCCGCTCTCGTTGCTGCTCAGTACGTCGGTCTGCCAGCCCTTGGCCTCGGCGTAGCGGGTGTACATGCGGAAGAGGTCGGCGGCAAAGAGGCCCGCCTCGTCACCGCCAGCGCCGGCCCGGATCTCCACGATGACGTCCTTGTTATCGTTGGGGTCGCGCGGCAGCAGCAGCCGCTTGATCGCGCTCTCCTGGGCCTCCTGCCGCTGCCGGAGCTGGGCCAGCTCCTCCTTGGCCATCTCCCGCAGCTCTTCGTCGTCGCTCTCGCCAAGGAGGGCTTGGGCCTCCTCCAGCTCTTTGAGGGTACCTTTGTGGGCCCGGAAGAGAGAGACCAGCTCCTCGATGGAGGCCTGCTCTTTGGCCAACTCCTGGAGGCGCGCGGGGTCCGTCGCGAGCTGCGCCATGAGACGGTTCAGCTCCTCGTAGCGGTCTTCGATGGGCTGGAGCTTTGCGGTGAGGTCGAGCTTGTCTGACATTGCAGTACCCATGATGCGGCAGTGCGGCAACGGGTGGGGCACTGCTCATTATAGCATGGGCGGGCGGGGGAGGCGGTACGAGTGCGAGTTGGCCTGCCGGCTGGGTGGCTAGCTTGCCCGCTGGCGCCCTGCCTTGCCGGCGCTCATGGTAGCCCTTTGCGGAGCTCCGGCCACAGCGACAGCGCGGTCTCGCCCAGTAGCCACTCCCGCTCGTCCTCCGATAAAAACGCGAAGGTACGGCGCGCCAGCTCGGCCATCTCGCCATAGGGTCGATCGTAGGTGGCGGGATAGTTGGAGCCCCACATCAGCCGCCGGACACCGAAGGCGTCGATGAGCCGCCGGAAGAAGTCCTCCGTATTGGCCCGGGCTCTGGCCAGGGCGTCCAGGTTCACGGTGGAGAACTTCAGGTGGAGGTTGGGGTATCGGGCTAGGTCCAGGAGTTCAGGGGGCGGGGTTGATGATCCTTCTTCGAGCCTGGGTCCTGCCAGGTGATCGAGGGCGACGGACACCTCCGGGAACCGTTCGACCACGCGGCGCAGGCGGGGGATCTGATGCGCGCGCATCTGGACGCACACGGGGATCCCCAGCGCTCCGGCGCGTTGCCATACGGGAAAAGTCGCCTCGTCGTCCAGCCAGGTGGCTTCCGGCTCGGTGGCGGTGAACAGCCGCACCCCCCACATCCCCCGCTCCCGCACCCACTGCTCCAGGGTATCCGCCGCCCCCGGAGCTACAGGGTCGATGATGCAGACGCTGGTACACCGATCTGCGTGCCGCTGGGCGCTCTCGGCGGTATAGCGGTTGTCGTAGCCGTAGGCGGAGATGGCCTGGACCAGGACCGCCCGCTCAACGTGCGCCTCCTCCAAACGCTGGAGCAGGGACTCCGTGGTCACAGGCATCGCCTCGACCCAGGAGAGGGTAAGGCCCGTGGGCTGGAGCGGATAGCGTTGCCGGTCCTCAGACACCACGTGGACGTGCGTATCCACCATCATGGTGCGCCTGCCTTTCTGCGGCCCTGGACGTAGCAGTGGTTTGTCATCATGCAATACGCCGGGATTGCTGCGGTTGCTGCCGCTCCCGCGCAATGACGTGAGGGCTAAAAGTGGTCGCCGTAGGAGCCGTCTACCACCACGTCCACCAGAGAGGGGCCGTTGTGCTCCAGGGCCTGCTTGAGGGCAGGGCGCAGGTCGTCGGGGCGCTCCACTCGGACAGCGGGGATGCCCCAGACGGAGGCCAGCTTGGCGTAGTCCAGGGACGGCTCGGCGAAGTCCATGCCGGGAAACTGGCTCTTGCGCCCGGTCTCCCCCAGGTAGCGCACCATATTGATCTTGAGGATGCGATAGCTGGCGTTGTTCACGATGACGTAGGTGACGGGGATGTTGTAGTGGGCGGCGGTCCAGAGCGCCTGGTTGCTATACATACCGTCGCCCTCCGCGTTGATCCCCACCACCGGGCGGTCTGGCATTGCCAGCTTGACGCCCAGGGTGCCCGGCAGGCCGAAGCCCAGGGAGGCGCCACCGCCGAAGAAGGAGTTGGGCTCCGTGAGGTCGATCATTGCGGCCAGGGCGGGGCCACCGGAGGTGCCGCCACCGCCCACGAAGGCGGTGTGGGGCTGGATCAGCTCCTTTAGCTCGGCCATGAGCCTTAGGGGCGAGATGGGCTGCTTCGTCCACTCGGCCTTGAGCTGGCGCTCGGTCTGCTCCCGGATCTGCCGCTTGCGCTCGGCCACCGCGCTGACCCGGGCTTGGGCCGCCTGGCGCGCCCCCGGAGATAGCTTTGCCTCCAGGGCAGTGGCCAGGTCCTGGGCAGCGTACTTGGGGTCGGCCAGGATGCCCATGGTCACGGGGTAGTTCTTGGCGATCTGCCAGGAGTCCAGGTCGATGTGGATGAAGACGGTGTCTTCGGGCAGGGGGGAGCCACCCTCGTACCAGAGGGAGCTGAAGAGGTTGCCGGTGCCCACGGCCAGGATCGCGTCGTAGCCGCTGAGGGCCTGGCGGGCGCCGCCCATGATGTTGAAGGTGCCCAGGTAGAGCGGGTGGTCCGTGGGGAAGTTCCAGTCCCGGCGGGAGCCGGCCAGCACGGGCGCGCCCAGGATCTCCGCCAGGTGCGCCACCTCCGGGTGGGCCAGGGAGAGAGCCATCGCGTCACCGCAGAGCACCAGGGGCCGCTTGGCCTGGGCCAGGAGCGAGGCCGCCCGCTCGATGGCATCGGGGTCCGGGCGGGTATGCCAGTTGGTGTAGGTGGTGGGGATGATGGGCTCCGTCACCGGCTGGTCCATGAGGTCCTGCGGCATGGAGACCATCACCGGCCCCCGTGGCGGCTCTGCCGCCACCTTGAAGGCCCGGCGCAGCGCCATGGGGATGTCCTCGGCCCGGGCCACCTCCACCGCCCACTTAGTCCAGGGGCGAGCCAGGCGCACCAGGTCCTCGGAGAGGGCCGGCTCCGTCAGGAGGAAGCGGGTGTCCTGCTGCCCCACGGTGACCACCAGGGGCGTGCCGCCCTTGCGGGCGTTGTAGATCATGCTCATGGCATTGGCCAGCCCCGGCGCGATGTGCACGTTGGCCACCGCGGGGCGTCCGCTGGCCCGGGCGTAGCCGTCGGCCATGGCGATGGCGCAGGTCTCGTGGAGGGCGAGGACGTACTGAATCTGAGGGTAGTCCTGCAGGCCGTCCATGAAGCCCAGCTCTGTGGAGCCTGGGTTGCCGAAGAGGTGCTTGACGCCCTCGGCCAGGAACTGCTCCATCACCGCGTGCTTGGCCACCAGTGCGCTCATAGGATGCTCCTTCGCCCTTGGCTGGTCTGTGGTGTCCGTACCATACTGGCGGAAAGGCGACGCGTCAAGGGTCGCTCACTGCGGGTGTTTAATAACGCCCCCAAACCCCCTGTAAGGGGGTTCACGGAACCCCTTCGGGGTTTTATGGTTCGGCAGGCTCACCACACGTTTATTCGGGGGCACATCCCCCGAACCCCCTGGCAAAGAGGCTGCGCCTCTCTGCACGCT
>JACPQN010000100.1 GCA_016190485.1 Chloroflexota bacterium | reverse complement strand
CGGCTGACCCATGCCCATCCTTACTGCGACGATTTCAATCTGTTCAAGGCTCGCATCCTGGCATTGTTGGAAAGCCTGGGTGAAGAGACCAACCTGCTCCGTTATGTAGGCCTTGCGGCCTAGTATCAATTGCAATACCATAAGCCCGTGGTGCTGATGAGCAAGGATTCACAGCCTCTCAGGACGAGCGGACTTTCCTGTTGCAGCATCCGGCTAGAAGCGCAGGTCCTGCCGGATATCCGCCGCCCGCAGGATGCCGTTGCGGGTGACCACACCCACCACGAGGCCTCCTTCCACCACAGGAAGCTGAAGCACCTCACGGTCTTCCATCTCCTCCAGCACCTCCACGGCCTCCATCTGCGGGGTGACCAGGCTCAGCTTGTGCGCGGGAGTCATGATCTCGGCCACAGGCGTGGCGTTCCAGCGGCGCTGCGGCACCCGCCGCACTTCGAAGAGGTTGACCAGGCCACGGAGGTGTGGCCCCTGGACCACCAGCGCCCAGGGGCGGATGTGATTGCCTACGTACTCCTCCACGAACTGCTGGATGGTCGCGTCCTGGGACACGAAGGGCGGGTCTGCCACCATGAGGTTCCCAGCGGTGTAGCCCTGGAGCGCGTCCTTGAGCCTGGCCTGGCGGGCGCTGCCGCCGGCCGCCTGGTTAAGGAACCAGCCGATGAAGGCCAGCCACAGCCCGCTGAACATGTTGCGCGGGCTGGTGACAATCAGCGCGATGCCTCCCAAGAGAAACAGGAGAGCGATACCCCGCCCGACAACCACCGCGATCCGCGTCGCGGTGCGCTGGTTGCCGGTGGCCCACCAGAGGAGGCTCCGCAGCACCCGCCCACCGTCCATGGGGAAGCCGGGCATGAGATTGAAGGCCCCCAGGGAGAGGTTGATGCCGGCCAGCCAGCCAGCCAGGGCAGAGGTGGGCTCGTGCCAGGGGCGGGATAGCGCCCACAGCACCAGGAAGAGCCCCGCCAGCAGAAAGCTGGACAGCGGCCCCGCCGCGGCCATCACCAGCTCGCCGGCCGGCCGGGCCGCATCCCGGCTGATCTGGGCCACCCCGCCGAAGATGAACAGGGTGATGCTCTTCACAGGGATCCCGATGACCCGGGCCACCAGGCTGTGGGCCAGCTCGTGCACCACCACGGAGCCAAAGAAGAGGAGGCTGGTGGCCACGCCCACGATGACGTAGGTGGACTGAGACCAGAAGGGGTACTGGGCCGGAAACTGGCCCAGCACCAGTGAGAGGGTCACGATCCCGAAGATGATGAACCAGGAGAGGTCGATCCGGAGCGGTACGCCCAGCAACCGCCCCACGGGAATGGAGCCAGGCATCCTAGCGGCCTTTGAAGCCCCGCAGGCGCAAAGAGTTAGTGACCACCGACACGGAGCTGAAGGCCATGGCGCCAGCGGCGAACATGGGGTTCAGCAGGCCCAGTGCGGCGATTGGGATACCCAGGACGTTGTAGATGAAGGCCCAGAAGAGGTTCTGCTTGATGGTGCGGAGCGTCTGCTTGCTCAGGGTGATGGCCGTCGCCACGGCCCGCAGGTCGCTGCCGATGAGGGTGATGTCCGAGGCCTCGATGGCCACGTCGGTGCCGGTGCCGATGGCGATCCCCACGTCTGCCTGGGCCAGGGCCGGCGCGTCGTTGATGCCGTCGCCCACCATGGCCACCACCTCTCCCGCCTGCTGGAGGCGCTTGACCTCCTGCGCCTTGTCTTCCGGGAGCACCTCGGCCAGCACTCGGCTGATGCCAGCCTGCTGGGCGATGGCGCCGGCGGTCCGCCGGTTGTCGCCGGTGATCATGGCCACCTCCAGCCCCGCGTCCCTGAAACAGGCCACCGCCTCCTGGGACTCGGGTCGCAGGGTGTCCGCCACCGCGATAATCCCGGCCAGGTCGCCCTCGACAGCCACCAGCACGGCGGTCTTACCCTGGTCCTCCAGTGCCTCCAGCCGCGCCAGCGCCTCTGGAGGCGCCGCAACACCCTCGTCCTGCATGAGCTTGCGGGTGCCCAGCGCCAGGCGCAGGCCCTCCACCGTGGCCTGCAGCCCGTGGCCCGGCACCGCGGCAAAGTCCGCTACCGGCAGCTCGATCTCCAGGCCCCGCTCTCGGGCATAGGTCACCATGGCCTCACCCACGGGATGCTCGGAGCCCCGCTCCGCGGCCGCGGCGAGTTGCGCCAGGCGCTCCCGGGAGACCGGGGCTGTCCCCAATGTGACCACATCGGTGACCGAGGGCTGGCCCTGGGTCAGGGTGCCGGTCTTGTCCACCACCACGGTCCGCACCTTGCCCACCTTCTCGAGGATTTCGCCGCCCTTGATGAGGATGCCGTGCTCGGCGCCCTTCCCGGTGCCCACCATGATGGCCGTAGGCGTGGCCAGGCCCAGCGCGCAGGGGCAAGCGATGACCAGCACCGCCACCGCGTTGATGAGCGAACGGGTGAAACCCGCGTCGCCCAGGGTGTACCAGCCCAGGAAGGTGATCGCGGCGATCGCGATGACCACCGGCACAAAGACCGCCGACACCTGGTCGGCCAGCCGCTGGATGGGCGCTTTGGAGCCCTGGGCCTCCTCCACCATCCGGATGATCTGGGCCAGCACCGTGTCTCGTCCCACCCGCTGGGCCCGGATG
>JACPQN010000103.1 GCA_016190485.1 Chloroflexota bacterium | reverse complement strand
CTTCTGCACTTCCCGCGGGGCGCTGCCGAGGGTCGGCCAGCGGCGAAATCCCCTCATGCCTGAACAGATACCGCTGGCGCCATGGCCTGGTCCCGGGCGTCCAGGCTGGCTTCTGGGGCGTAGGTGTCGCCCGTGACCCCCTGGGCCTCCAGGGCCTGGCACTGATCGCTGGAGAGGCCCAGGAGCTGCCGGAACACCAGGGCGTTGTGCTCCGCCAGGGCGTTGGGAGCCAGGCGGAGCCGCAGCGGCGTCTCCGAGTACTTCCAGAGCATGCCTGGATTGCGGGTCCTGCCCACGACCTTGTGGGTCGCCTCCTCAAAGGCGCCCCGCCGCGCCAGGTGGGCGTCTTCAAAGAGCTCCACGTCCCGTAGCACCGCGCCCGCGGGCACACCTGCCTGCTGGAGACGCTCAGCCAGCTCCCGCTTGTCCTGCTCCTGCGTCCACTGAGAGATGAGGGCGTCCAGGGCGTCCTGGTTGCGCCAGCGGTCGTCCACTCCGCTGAAGCGAGGGTCCTCTTGCCACTCCAGATGCCCCGCCGCACGGCAGAGCGCCTGCCACTCCTGGTCCGTGCTGACGCAAATGGCGATCCATTCCTCCTCGCCCCGGCAAGGGTAGCAAGAGTGGGGCGCCATCCAGCGGTCGTGATTGCCCAGAGGCTGTGCGCCCCGGCGGTTCATGGCGTAGTCCAGAAGAGAGTAGCCCAGGTGAGGCAAGAAGGCCTCCGCCTGGGAGAGGTCGATCCACTGGCCGCGCCCGCTGCGGCGCCGGTAGAAGAGGCCGGTCAGGGCAGCGTAGGCTGCGGTGACCGCTGCCACGGCATCGGAGTGGACGCAGGCCATGGTCTGCGACGGATCAGCGTCGGGGTAGCCCCGGAGATAGTGGTGGCCGCTGGTGGAGTCGATGCCGCTGCCCAGGGTGACATAACCCTGGTAGGGGCCCACCGTGCCCCAGCCGGGCATGGAGATCATCACCAGGGCCGGGTTGACGCCGCGGAGCACCGGGTAGTCCAGGCCCAGGCGCTCCGCCGTGCCCGCCGAGTAGCCTTCGATGAGCACGTCGCTCAGGGCCACCAGCTCTACGAACAGCTCCTTGCCCCGGGGCTCCCGCAGGTTGAGGGTGATGCCGTACTTGTTGCGGTTGGCCATATTGTGGACGGCCGCCCGGTCCCAGGGTCGAGAAACGTCCGTTCCCTGGCCAGCGAAGCCCAGAGAGCTGGCAGGCGGCACCGGGGGGCGGGTCTGGGGGGCGCGAGGGTACGACTCCACCTTGATGACCTGGGCGCCCATGTCCCCCAGGAGCGAGGCCCCCATGGGGCCGGCCCACACCTCGCTCAGGTCTATGACCCGAATACCCTCCAGGGGTAGCCTTACCATAGCGCCTCCTATACCACGCCCGTGGCTCGCAGCCGCACCAGGTCTTCGCGGTCTATCCCCAGCAGCTCGCCGTACACCTCCAGATTGTGCTCGCCTAGCTGGGGCGCAGGGCGTGCTACCCGCCAGGGGGTCTCTGCCATGCGGAAGGGCGGCCCAGGCAGGAGCACCTCCCCGGCCACCGGGTGGACCACCTGCTGAAAGTACTCCCGGGCCACCAGTTGGGGGTCTCGGAACACCTCGTCGGTGGTCAGAATGGGCGCGCACATGACGCCCTCGGCCTGGCAGACCCGGAACACCTCGGCCCGGTCCCGCTCCACCAGCCACACCAGAAACTCAGCCTCGAACTCGTCCTTGTGGGGCGCCCGGACATCAGGGGTGGCCCAGCGCGGGTCTTGCAGCAGCTCTGGCCGTCCCATGGCACGGCAGAGCCGGCGGAAGAAGCGGTCGCCCCCCGCGGCGAAGAGCATGAAGCCATCCCCACAGGGATACACACCGCTGGGGTAGCCGCCGCCCGCGATACGGTCTCGCCGCCCGATGGAGCGGCCACTGTAGGTGGTGATGAGGGTGCGACTGTCCACGTTGTTGATCATGGCTTCCTGCATCGAGAC
Source organism: Chloroflexota bacterium (assembly GCA_016190485.1). Classification (GTDB taxonomy): domain Bacteria; phylum Chloroflexota; class Dehalococcoidia; order SHYD01; family SHYD01; genus JACPQN01. The sequence continues at coordinate 6,141 of JACPQN010000103.1, read as the reverse complement.
GTCCACCCACTGGCCCTGGCCACCGTCCTGCGCCCACCAGAGGGCGCCCAGGGTGGCCGTGGCGGCAGTGACCGCCGCCTGGAAGGAGACCACGTCGGGCGCATAACGCAGCGGCTCCCGATCGGGCTGGCCGTGGGCGAACAAGCGGCTCGTCATGGCAAAGGCTACCATCTCCGTGGCCTGCCACCCGCTGTGGGGGCCCCACTGGCCGAAGGGGGTGATGGAGGTCATGACCAGGCGGGGGTTCAGCGCCTTCAGGCTGTCGTAGCCAAGACCCAGAGAGGCCAGGTAGCCGGGCGCGTGGTTCTCCACCAGGACATCGGCCCAAGCGGCCAGCCCGCGGCAGAGGGAGGCTCCGGTGCGCGTGGTCAGGTCGAGAGTGACCCCCCGCTTGTTGGTGTTAAGGTGGAGAAAGAGGCCGCCCTTCTCCGGGTGCGGTTCGTCGTGCGGGAAAGGGCCGTAGCGGCGCGCCGGGTCACCCTGCGGCGGCTCCACCTTGATCACGTCGGCGCCGTAGTCCCCCAGCATCTTGGCGCAGTGGGGAGCCGTGATGCCGCAGCCCAGATCCAGGACCCGGATGCCCGAGAGGGCGCCTTCGACGGTATCCGCCATTGCTCACCTATAGGAAAAGGTGGGGGTATGTGACGCAATCATACTCAATAGAGGGGGGATGTCAACTCGCAGCCGCTCCTTTCCTTTTGCCAGAGGCCAGGCTATGCTTAAGGTAGCTTCCCCGAAGGCGGTCTCGTGCTCTTTCAATACCTGCAACTGCTCCCCCAGAACCCTGGCCTCGTGTTGAGGCTGCTGGTGGTCACCCTCCTGTCCCTGCTGGTGGCCATCACCGTGCACGAGGCCAGCCACGCGCTCATCGCCACCTGGCAGGGAGACCGGACGGCCCGGGCCTACGGCCGCCTCACCCTGAATCCGCTGCGGCACCTGGACCCCCTGGGGACCATCTTCATGTTCGTCATCGGTTTTGGCTGGGGCAAGCCGGTGCCGGTAAACCCGTTCTGGATGAAGAGCGGCCCGCGGTTGGGAGCGGCGCTGGTTGCCTTGGCCGGGCCGGCCTCCAACCTGCTGGTCGCGCTGCTGCTGGCCATCCCGGTGCGCCTGGGCCTGGCCGCGTGGCACTCTCCCTTCGCCTACCAGCCCCTGGCCCAGAGCACCATCAGTTGGATCGCCGCAGACCTCATCGGTCGGGTGATCTTCTTCAACGTGATCCTGGCCATCTTCAACCTGCTGCCCATTGCGCCTCTGGATGGGTTCAAGGTTGCCCTGGGCCTGCTGCCCCGGGATGCGGCGGAGTCCTTCGGTCGGCTGGAGCCCTACGGCCCGGGCATCCTGATGAGCGTCATCCTGCTGAGCTACATCCCCCTGGTGGGCTTTGACCTGTGGGACATCCTGGGCCCCCTGGTCAGGGCCGTGCTCCTGGTGGTGGTGGGACGACCGCTGTGACGCTGGTCGCCCGCTGGCGCTACCGGGTCGGGCAGGTGGCCAGGGCTGGAGCCGGCGGCCTTACTACTCGGGAGCGGGAGGAGGTGGCGCTGGCGCTACCGCCGCCTCTGCTGCGGCTCTTTCTGGACATGCGGGGTGTCGCGCAGCGGCACGGCTACAATGTGTACCGGAGCCTCCTGGCCCGGAGCTGGAGTGATCCCGACCTCCTGGCTGCGGCGCTGCTGCACGACGTGGGGAAAGGACATCTGGGGGTGATCTCCCGGGTGGCGTGGGTGCTGCTGGGAGGCGCCTCGCCCGTCTTGCGGGAGCGGTTGGCCCGGCACGATTTCTGGGGAAGGTGGTTCGGGCTGCGGGACAATCTGTGCCACCCCCAGGCGGGCGCGGCGCTGGCCCACGGGGCGGGAGGTTCTCCCATCACCATCTGGCTCATCGGCCACCACGAGGCCGAAGGGCATCCAGACCCGGTGCTGCGGGCGCTCCAGCAAGCCGACCAGGACCACTGAGTACCGCTCTCTGAAAAACGGCGTTGCGCCAGTCGCGGAAGCAGGTGACAATGGCCATGCCGCGAGCGCGCAGCCCCAAAGTCTCCTGAGTAACCAGGATACCTGCCCGCCGGTAGGCGGGAGCAGACCATGCCCGGCACGAAGCCCATCCTCCTGGCCACCAGCAACCCCGCCAAGGCCGCGAAGCTGCGCTGGCTGCTGAAGGGCCTGCCCTTTGCGCCGGTGCTCCTCAGCGACCGGCCCGACCTTCCGCCCGCACCGGAGGAGACCGGCGCCACCTTTGAGGAGAACGCCCGGCAGAAGGCCGCCCACGCCTCAGCCGCCTTCGGGGGGCTGGCCATCGCCTCCGACGGCGGGGTGCGCATCCCCGCGCTGGGCGCGGGCTGGGATCCGCTGCTCACCCGCCGCGCCGCGGGGGAGGAGGCCAGCGATGCGGATCGGGCGGGGCGCCTGCTCTTGCTGATGGAGGGCCTGCGGGGCGAGGAGCGCCGCGTCCTGTGGGCCGAGGCCATCGCCGTGGCCGACCGGGGCCGGCTGCTGGCCGCCTGGGAGGAGGCGGGCACCGAAGGGCTGCTCACAGAGACCTACGACCCCGCCAACGCCATCCCCGGCTTCTGGGTCTACAGCCTCTGGTGGTTCCCGCAGCTCGGCAAGCGCTACGTGGACCTGACGCCCCAGGAGCTGGAGCAGGCGGACGTGACGTGGGGGCGGCTGAAGGAGCGGGTGCGGGGATGGTTCAAGATTGAGGGGGAGTCTAAACAAACATGAAGAGTCGTGAGCGCTTTCCTAAAGACCAGTATCCGTTCTCAGACGAGCTGTGTTATTGGATGGAGTCACATCCAGAATTCTACAGGTCGCTCAAGCTTTCCAATCCCGGAAGATTCGTGTTCATTCCATACATGATTATCTCGCACCTTCCTGATGGGCACCCGCGCTCAAACGACCAGGTGCTCGGTATGTTTTACTTGGACAAAGGCAACCTCAAGAAAGGCAAGGGTGCCCTGTTCAAACAGGACTTCGTCGTAAACGTCCAAAGCCAGGGCAAAGAGTTTGTCTCCTACACCAGAACCAAGCCTTGCGGTAAATTCGTTCAGCCCATCAACAACTTCTTCCAGACATACGGTTCGGGCGGACGGTATTACCACAAAGGCAATGCTTGGCCTCACGACTTTGCGGATGTCGATGAGCTTCCACCAGAACTACGAGATATTGCTTCGCAATTTAAGACGAAATACGAACAGGTTCGCGGGGTAAGGAAATTGTAGGTCCGCCGCGTTCTTCGCTTGAATCTACCGCCACCAGCCCCTCCCGCGCCAGCCCCGCCACCAGCGCCCGCAGCCACTTTGCGTCCTCCGTGTGCTCCGCGGTGAACTCTGGCCTGAGGCGGCGGCCCAGGGTCTCCAGTGAAAGCGATTCTCCCGACGGCAGCACTCGCAGCGCGGCGACGATCCTGCCCCGGTAGTAGCGGCGGGAGCCGGGATACCTCGGCTGGACGCGATAGGGCGGCCGCTCCTCCCGCACGCTGCGGCCTACACCTTCGCCCTCCTCAGCCTCTAGCAGCGGCCGCGCCCGGCAGTGCGCCGCCAGCGGGCACTCCCCGCACCTGGGCCTGGCCCGGAGGCATACCGCCGCGCCCAGGTCCATCAGCCCCTGGTGCCAGGCGTAGGCCTGCTCCCGGGGCAGCGCCTCCTCCGCCAGGGCCAGCAGCGCCCGGTCCTGGGACGCCGCAGGATAGGGGATGCTGCCCAGGCAGCGCCCCAGCACCCGGCGGATGTTGGTGTCCAGGAAGGCCACCGGCTGCCCGAAGGCGAAGCAGGCGATGGCCCCCGCGGTGTAGCGGCCCACCCCCTTCAGGGATAGCAGCTCCTCCAGGCTCTCCGGGAAGCGGCAGGCCCGCTCCTGCGCCGCCTGCTGTGCGATCCGGTGCAGCCGCACCGCCCGCAGGTTGTAGCCCAGGGGCGACCAGCGGCGGATCACCTCGGCCCTGGGAGCGCCGGCGAGGTCGGCAACGGTGGGGAAGGCCTGGAGAAACTCCCGGTACTTGGGCAGCGCCCGCTCCACCTGGGTCTGCTGGAGCATGACCTCCGCCAGAAGGATGTGATACGGGTCCCGGGTGCGCCGCCAGGGGAGGTCTCGCCCGTGCGCGGCGTACCAGGCCAGCAGGTCGCGCTGGACCGCCCGGACATCAACACAAGCCAATGCTAGAAGCGCCACCGGGTCGCGCTCTGGAGGTAGTCCGCCTCCCGCCAGGCGAAGGCGGCGCGCAGCCGCAGGCGATAGACGCCGGTGGCCGGATCGTCCATGTCTGGCCGGAACTGGTACTTGGCCTCTAATGCGTCGGCAAAGCGGGCGAGAAGGGCACGGTCCTGCACCTCCTCCGCCGTGCCCTCCAGGATCACCACCTCGTCGCCGCTCTCCAGGTGGACAGCCAGGTGGGGGTTCGCAGCCAGGTTGCGTCCCTTGCGCGAGGACGGGTCGGTGGAGAACAAGAAGGCTTCGTCAAGCCAGAGGCCCCACACCGGCATGACGTGGGGGCGGCCGTCCGGACGGGTGGTCGCGATCCAGTAGTTTCGGGAGGTCGCCATGCGGCTCCGCACGTAGTCCCAAGAGAGGAGGCCCTTGGCCCCGGAGTGGATGCCGTAGCTGCCGGGCATGGCGGGCCGGTCGGGCGTAGGTTCGCGCTGCGACTGGTCAGGCATGGGAGCGGTGGCGCGGGCTATCCCTGGGGCCCTCGCACCTCGACCTGGGCGATGCGCTCCAGCGGCTGCACCAGCGCCGCCATGTCCAGCTCGCCCAGCCCCAGGGCCCGGGCCTCTCGGAAGATTGCCTGCGCCTGGCCCCCCATGAGCAGCCGCACCCCCAGCTCCTCCGCGAGCTGCTGGATGATGCCCTGGTCCTTGAGGATGAGGTTGATGGGGGTGCCGGGGTCGAACCTGCGCTGGAGGAAGAGGGGCACGGAGCGGGAGAGCATGGCGCTGCCGCCGAAGCTGCTGCCCAGCACGTCCAGCACCACCTGGGGGTCGGCGCCGGCCTTGGCCCCCAGCACCATCCCCTCCACCACGCCGGCCATGTTGATGCACACCAGGAGCTGGTTCACCAGCTTGACGATGGCGCCCGCTCCCGATGGCCCGATGTGGTGGATGTTCTTGCCCAGGGCCTGGAAGACGGGCATGGCCCGCTGAAAGGCCTCGGCCTCACCGCCCACCATGATGGTCAACGTGGCGTTCTGGGCGCCCGCCGTGCCGCCGCTCACCGGCGCATCCAGGAAGCTCGCGCCCCGGGCCGCCGCGGCCTCGGCCAGCCTGCGGCTGGTGGAGAGGCCCACGGTGCTGTGGTCCACCAGGAGCTGGCCAGGGCTGGCGACAGCGACCAGGCCGTCCTGTCTCAGGTAGACCTCCTCCACCGACTCGGGCGTGGGCAGGCAGGTGAGAATCACCTCCGCAGCCTGGGCCACCTCCTGGGGCGAGTGGGCCTCGTGGGCGCCCAGGGCCGCCAGGTCTCGCACCACCTGCCGGCTGCGGTTGTGGACGGTCAGGTCGAAGCCGGCCTTCAGCAGGTTGGCCGCCATGGGGCGGCCCATCTTGCCCAGCCCGATGAACCCTAGCTTCATGGGAGCCTCCCTACATGCGAGAAGATGTGGTCATTACTGCGCTCGCCTGAGCTAGCCAATAGGCGAGCGAGATGCCCTCTCCCTTGAGGGGAGAGGGCTAGGGTGAGGGTGATGCATCCCCCTTCCCTCTATCTCCCTCCCGCCAGGGGAGAGAGCAGTTCGGTTAGTCCAGGGTAAGCGGCGTATCCTCCCGGTTGGCCCACTCGCCCATGGAGCCGTCGTAGTCCCGGGCCTTCTGGTGGCCCATGAGGGTCAGGATGAAGACGCCGTGCGCCGCACGGATGCCGGCCTGTCAGTAGGTGATGACCTCTTTCTCCGGGGTGATCCCCAGGCCGTCCAGCAGCGCCCGCAGCTCGGCGGCAGGCTTGACGGTCTGGACGTCGTCCCTGGTCACGCAGTTGAGCCACTCCAGGTGCACTGCGCCGGGCACGCGGCCCACCCGCTGGTTGCCCCGGCTGTTGGCGCCGCTCCACTCACCGCCGGAGCGTACGTCCCAGATCACCGTGCTGGGTTTGGCGATGGCCTCCTTCAGGTAGTCCACCCGGCACACCAGGTCGTCGCACACCTCGGGGG
>JACPQN010000097.1 GCA_016190485.1 Chloroflexota bacterium | reverse complement strand
CATCAGCCCCTACTTTGTCACCAACCCGGAGCGGATGGAAGCCGCCATCGACGACCCGGTGATCCTCATCACCGACAAGAAGATCTCCTCGATCCAGGAAGTGCTGCCCGCCCTGGAGAAGGTCCTGCAGGTGAGCAAGAACCTGGTCATCATCGCCGAGGACGTGGACGGCGAGGCCCTGGCCACCCTGGTGGTGAACAAGCTGCGGGGCACCATCAGCTGCCTGGCCGTCAAAGCGCCCGGCTTCGGCGACCGCCGCAAGGCCATGCTGGAAGACATGGCTATCCTCACCGGCGCCACGGTGATCACCGAGGACCTGGGCCGCAAGCTGGAGGACGCCCGGCCCGAGGACCTGGGCCGCGCCCGCCGGGTGGTGGCCGACAAAGACGAGACCACCATCATCGACGGCCACGGCACCGACGAGGCCATCCAGTCCCGCATCAAGGCCATCCGCATGCAGGTGGACGAGACCACCTCGGAGTTCGACCGGGAGAAGCTCCAAGAGCGCCTGGCCAAGCTGGCCGGTGGCGTGGCCATAATCCGGGTGGGCGCCGCCACCGAGGTGGAGCTGAAGGAGAAGAAGCACCGGGTGGAGGACGCCCTCTCTGCGACCCGGGCCGCCGTGGAGGAGGGCATCGTGGCCGGCGGCGGCGTGACCTACATCAACGCCCTGCCCGCCCTGGACACGCTGAAGCTGGAAGACGACGAGGCCACGGGTGTGTCCATTCTGCGGCGGGCGCTGGAGGAACCCCTGCGGCGCATCGCCATCAACGCCGGCAAGGAAGGCTCCGTGGTGGTGGAGGAGGTGCGCCGCAAGCAGCGGGAGACCAAGGACCAGGACCTGGGCTACGATGCCGCGGCGGACGAATACGCCAACCTTGTCAAGCGAGGCATCATCGACCCGGCCAAGGTGAACCGGGCGGCGCTGGAGAACGCCGCCAGCATCGGCGCCATGGTGCTCACCACCGAGTCCCTGATCACCGACAAGCCAGAGGAAGAGGGGGCGGGCCCCGGCATGCCGCAGATGTCGGGCATGTAGACACCAGCCCCCTAGAACAGCCCAGCTGCTCAGGGCCTTCGGCCAAAACCACAGATGAAAAGCTCGAAGCGATCACCCTCACCCTAGCCCTCTCCCTCAAGGGAGAGGGGATTTTCCGAAGCGGGGTAGCCCTCGGTGGCCGCCCCGCTTTTGCTTATGCGCCCGCCGGCGGTGGCCTGCCTCGTGAGGCGCGGGTGGGACGGGGGTGTCCCGCCGGGTGTTTCCCCTGCCTTCTCCAAGCGCCTATCATAGGGCTGCATGAGCGCGGCGCAGGCACGGAGAGCTCCGGGATTTCCGGCGCGGCTGGGTAGAGCCGCCGCCGACGTGCTGGGTTGGTGCGCCAAAGGGATAGCGTTGCTGATAGTGGGGTTGCTGGTGGGCGTGCTGGCGGTACGCCAGCCATGGCCCTCCCTGGCCCCGTGGCAGCCCTACCTGGAGCAGGTGTCCCCGGAGGACCTGCGCACGGAGCAGGCGGTGGACGCCCGGGTACGGACGCTGCCCGGGCCAGCCTCCGAGGCTCGCCCCGCCTATGCCCCAACCGGCCTGTGGCACCTGCGCTCCGTACGGGCCCAGGAGGCCTGGAACCTATTAGATGTCAGGGGCGGCGGAGCGCCACCACCACCGGTGCGGGTCGGCGTCAACGACGTGTTCCTTGACCCCGGCCATCCCGACCTGGCGAGGAACGCCCTTCCCGGCCTGCCCGACGACGCCTGGGCCACGGCGCTGTCCTGGCTCCTCAACATGGGGCATGGCACAGGGGTACTGGGCCTCATCGCGGGCCGGGGCACGCCCGGCATGACCGGGGTGTATCCCCAGGCGCAGCTGATGCCCTTCAGCCGCCTGGCCGCGGGCCGGGACCCCAGCGTAGCGGCATCGCTGCGCTACTTCCAGTCTCAAGGCGCGCGGGTCGCCAATTTCAGCATGGCCGCGCCCTGGCAGGTGGCGGACCAGGCCGCCATCGACGAGGCCTACTGGGCGGGGCTGCTGCCCGTGGCCGGCCTGTACAACCGGGACACCGACCAGCTCGCCTATCCCGCGGCGTACCACCGGGTGCTGGTGGTCTCCAGTGTCGGGCCCGATGACCAGGCCGCGGGCTTCGGCTGGGGAGAAACCCTGGACGTGGTGGCCCCCGGCCCCTGGGTGCTCACCACTGCATCCGGCTTGCGGGTGCGGAACATGGTCTTCGGTAAACTCTACGAGGGCCTCTGCTGCAACTCCGCCGCCACGGCCATCGCCTCCGGCGCCGCGGCCCTGCTGCTGGCCTCGGACTCCACCCTCACCAGCGCCCAGGTGGAGAAGCGTCTCAAGCTCTCCGCCCGCAAGACCCCCGGCATGAGCGACGCCCAGGGACGCCCGGCACGCTGGCATCCCCGCTACGGCTACGGCGTGGTGGACACCTACGCCGCCCTGGCGTATGACCGCCGGGGGCCCGACGTGCTCACCCTTGTCCTGGACCCGGGGGGCGACGGGAGCATACACATCCGAGGGAGAGCCATAGACGACGCGGAGGACGGAGGGCTGGAGCCGGGCCGCGCCCGGGATCAGCACCTGCTGGGGATACCCGTTTCCAACGTAGCGAGGGTGGAGTTCCGCCTGGATGGAGCCGCCTGGCGTCAGGCGCCGCTGTCTCCCAATCTTGTGTACCCGGTGGCGGCCGGGGACTACATCAGGGAGTTCTCCTTTGAGTTCGGAGCCGGCCTGGCCGCCGGAGAACACCGGCTGGAGGTGCGTGCCTGGGACAGCGCCGGGAACCAGGGCGAGATGGCGGCGCTGGAGTGGCGGCAGCCGGAGTCCCGCTAGCCCGCCAGCAGCCGCTGGAAGGGCGTCTCCCTGCGGAAGGGCCCCACCACGGCCAGGCTCAGACAGTCGGGCTTGATGAGGGCTTGGGCCACCCGCCGCACGTCCTCCGGCGTCACCGCCTCCACCAGGGCCACCACCTCGTCCACCGTCCTCACCTTTCCCATAAGGAGCTCCTGGCCCCCGATCCAACTCGAGACCGCGCGAGTGTCCTCCATGCGCAGGAGCATACGCCCTTTGGTCAGCTCCTTGGCCCTGGCCAGCTCGTCCTCGGGGATGCCGTCCTGGAGGCGCAGGAGTTGCTCCAGCACTACCTTCAGGGTCGCGACGGCGTTCTTGGGGTCCACGCCGGCGTAGATGGTCACGGCGCCGGCGTCCAGGAAGTGGCTCACGTAGCTGTGCACGTCGTAGGCCAGGCCCCGTCGCTCCCGCACCTCCAGGAAGAGGCGGCTGGTCATGCCCTCCCCCAGCACGACGTTCAGGAGGGCCAGGGCGTAGCGGTCGGGGTGCAGGCTGGAGATGCCCGGCAGCGCCAGGCAGAGGTGGGCCTGCTCGGTCTTACGGTTGACCACTTTGACCCGCTGCCCGTCGTGGCTGTCCTGCGCCGGCACCAGAGGCGCCGGGCGTCCGGGCGTCCAGTCGTCCAGGGCGGCCTCCAGGGTCTGCACCACCTCGCCGTGCTCCACGTCACCGGCCACGCTCACCACGGCGTTGCGGGGATCATACTGCTGCCGCAGGTAGTCCAGCAGCATCTCTTGAGAGATAGAGGAGACGGTGTCCTTGGAGCCACCCACGTCCCGCCCCAGGGGCTGGTCGGGCCATAGCAGCTCGTCCACCATAAGCCCCACCAGCTCCGCGGGGGAGTCCTGGACGGCGTTCAGCTCCTCAATGATGACCCTTCGCTCCTTCTCCACCTCCGCGGGCTCGAACTTGGAATGATGCGCCATATCCAGCAGCACGTCCATGCCCGTGAGGAAGTGAGGTCGCGCCACTTTGCACCAGTAGACCGTCAGCTCACGGTCCGTTGCCCCGTTGAGGATGCCCCCCAGGTTCTCGATGGCGCCGGAGACGTCCTCCGGCAGCGGGCGCTTGGCAGTGCCCTTGAAGAGGAGGTGCTCCACGAAGTGGGAGATGCCCGCCTGCTCCGGCGCCTCGTAGCGGGCGCCGGAGCCGATGTAGATGGAAATGCTCACGGAGCGGGTGTGGGGCATCCAGCTCGTGAGCACTCGAAGGCCGTTGGGGAGCACGGATTTTAAGTACACGGTGGCGCGGCTGGCCTTTCTGTGGTCATAAAGAGAGGAGCGGAACCACGGTTCTCGCCCCTTTGCTATTACGTTATTGTAAATTGACGCCCTCGCGGCTGTCAAACTGAGCCTGTGCGAAGCGCGCGGCGGCGACGGCAGGAAAACTCCCTGAATGGGTAGGGAAAACCTCCCCAAAATGGTAGCTTGGTGGCAAAGGCCCCCCTGTACCATGATGGCGATTCGGTTACTCGACAATAATCTCTGTGGGAAGCACCCCAGGGTCGCTTGCCAGAGGGCACTGGGGCGCACCCGTACACCGGCAGCCATGAAACCCATGAGAAGGAGCCACTACATGGAGAAGCTAAGCTATTACCACCAGTGCGGCGAAGAACTGGAGCGGGAACTGCGGCTGAAGACCTACCCCATGGCGCTGAAGCTCCTGGAGAAGGAGTCGGACATTCCGGAGGACGCCAAGCGCCCGACGCGAGACCTGGGCTTCCACCTCTCCCTGTGCCAGGCCTTCCAGCTCTCCCGCCGGGAGGGGGCGACCATCGCGATGCTGCTGGCGGACAACTGGTGCTTCGAGCCGGTGGTGGGCTTCGGACTGGCGGAGCCGCCGGAGCGCTTCTTGCAGGGGCACAACCGCTTCCCCCGGGACGTGGCATCCCTGGAGGCGGGCAGCAACTACGCCCAGGAGTTTCCCAAGCTCCCTACGGGCAAGTATATCGGGGTAGCCACCGCGCCCCTGCGGGCGACCCCCTTCGAGCCGGACGTGGTGGTGACCTACTGTGACTCTGCGCAGCTCAGCCTGCTGCTGCTGGGACGAGAGTACAAGGAGGGGCGCAACCTCCAATGCCCACTCTCCAGCCACGCGGCCTGCGTCTACGCCGTGGTGCCGGCCCTCCAGGAGCGGCAGTGCCAGGTGGCCATCCCCTGCCGCGGCGACCACTACCTGGCCATGGCGGGGGACGAGGAGATGATCTTCACCGTGCCCCGAGAGGAGCTGGAAGACCTGATGGTGGGCCTCCGGCACGTGCGCTCCACGGGGTCACGGCTGCCCCGGGCCTACACCATGCGCTCGGAGTACCAGTTGGGCGAGAGCTATCAGCAGATCGCCAAGATCATCGGGTATATCTAGAAGACTCCCACCACCATCGCGTCCTCCGGGTTGCCTTCATCGAAGAAGGCAATGGCCACGGTGCGGCCCGCAGTCATCTCGGCGCTGGTCAGCTCCCGGCTCACCGGCACCTCTGTGAGGTAGAGGGAGAGGCTGCCGTCCATCTGGACCGTCGCCTTCTTGGTGGTGTTGTCGAATGCCTTGAGGGTGCCTTTGCGGATGGGCATGGGGTGCTCCTGCAGTCCAAGGTCCAAGGTCCAACGTCCAAGGTCGGGGGTCAGGCGTCGGCCAGGGTGATCTCCTGCTCAAAGCGGGGTTCTTTGCCCGTGGCGTAGACCCAGTGGATCCCCATGACGCGGCGCCAGGCGGCGGCCAGGCCGATGCGGTCTTCGTAGATGCTGATGGTGTCGAAGAGCTCCTGGCCGACGTTGGCGGGCACGGTGATGCTGCCGAAACGTCGGGCCATCTGTGACTTGCGGAGGGTGGCGCTGGCCCTGGCGTCGGCCTGGGCCTCGGTGGTGAGCGCCGTGTCCTGGTCCACCAGGACACGGTCGTAGACCTCGGCGATGGAGGTCCAGTCCGCCGCCTCCCCCAGGGTGGCCCCCGCCAGGGTCTGGACGTAGTTCACCTCCTGCACTTGGGTGCCGTACCGGGCAGCCAGGATGTGGTGCTTGCCTCCCACGGCGTCGCCGTACTTGTAGTCGGGGTTGTCGATGGCCTGCGGCCAGACTCCGAAAGCTTTGCCGTTGTTGAAGCGGATTCGGTCTTCGACCTTGGCCAGGAGCCGGCGGAGGGCCGTGAGGCCGTTTTCGCCTGGGCGGATGGTGAAGAAGGGATCGGGGGTAAGCATGTCTTCCAGGGTGACGCCGAGGTCGTAGGTGGCGCCGAGGTTGGGGTGGATGGTGAAGGCAGGCTTGAGGGTGGTGAGGGCTTCGGATGTGGTGAGGGTGGTGTAGTCGAACCCGGCGCGGGCCAGGATGAAGCGGGCGATCTGGGAGATGGTCTTGTCTGCGGCGGCCCACTGGTAGGAGCGGCGGGCGCGCCAGCGGGCCAACAGCTCCCATGGTCCGCCGCAGTGGAGGATGAGGCGCTGGTCCTGGGGGCCGACGGTGTGCTGCCAGCCCTGGACGTAGAGGCGTGGCCCGGCGGAGATCGCCGGGGCCGCGGCATCCAGGTAGTAGCCAGGGGAGAGCTGCACCTCGGAACCGAGCTTTAGCTGCTGAATGGTCCCTGAGCCGGGCGCGTTGTACTTGCCGGAGGCGTTGTTGAGCTCGATGGTGGCTCTGGTGGAAAAGGGGCGCTCGTCCATGGTGAAGGCGATGACGTCTGCTGAGACGTCTAGCAGAGGGGCGGAGACATCGGCGCGCCAGACGCCGAAGGGGGTGGTGGCCCAGAGGTAGGGGCTGGCATAGGCCAGGGCGAGACCGTTGTTGGCGGTCTGGTTGAAGGGGACGGGCTCCCGCCAGGCGTTGTTGACGAAGTCGCCGATGTTGTGGGACCACCAAGGGCGGTTGTAGCCGCCGGCGCCGGTGTAGTTCTCGGTGTAGGACGAGGCCTCTTGGGTGGCCAGCCACACCCCTTCCCACCAGGAAAAGCTGGTGAGGAAGGGCGAGTCGAACACCACGTTGGCCCCGGCGCTGGTGGGGGTGATCACCGCCAGGGCCGAGAAGGTGTCGGCAGTTTGGGAGTAGCCATCGCCGTAGAGGAGCTGCCATACGGTGGGATTGAGGGTGGTGGTCTCGGTGCCGGTGAGGAGCAGATTCCAGTCGTTGCGGTAGGCCGCGGCCACGCCGGTGATGGTGGCGACGGTGTTGGGCCAGGCGGTAGGCGCGCCGTCCCAGACGCCGGCGGTGCGTTTGAAGCGGTAGAGGGTGGCGGCGACGGCGAAGAAGAGGACGGTATCGCCGGTGCCCTTGCTGGCCGCGGCCAGGCAGGTGACGGCGCCTGCGGCGATGACCGGGAGCGTCCATGCGCCCCAGGTAGCGCCGTTGTCGGCTGACTCTGCCAGGTGGATCTGGGTGGGCGTGGCGTCGTCGACGGCGAAGGCCAGCAGCTTTGCGCCGTACTGCGCCAAGGCGCAGAGGCGTGAGCCGGGTCGCCAGGAGGTCCAGACAGAGTAGTCGGAAGTAAGGCCGGGTGAGGTGACTCGCTGGCGGTAGAGGGTCTTGGTAGCTGTATCGATGCGGAGGCGTATGAGGGAGCCGTCGGTGGGGATGGCCAGGGCGTGGGCATCGTCGGCTTCGGCGCCGGTGTAGAGGCGGCCCCAGGCGGGCCTGGGGGCTGCGCCCACGGCCTGGCGGACCTTCACCTCCACGTAGGGGCGATGGGACAGGGCTTTCTGGGCGGTGGTGAGGGCGGTGGAGAGGGTTCTCATGGGTACATCCTTGCTTCCGCCCCATTCCAGGGGGAGGTTGGGTGGGGGTGACGTTGTTCTGGGATGCTGTCACCCTCCCCTAGCCCCTCCCTGGCAGGGAGGGGAATCCTTTTCCTCCCCTTCTCAGGGGGAGGTTAGGTGGGGGTGCGACGTTCCCTCCATTCAGCGGGTTACGGCCCCGGGTCGGTGCTCTGGGTAGGCTTGGGCGCGTCGGGGAGGTAGAAGGCTGCCGATCGCAGGCTGCCCTGCAGCCCGGATCGGCGTAGCTCTGCCTTGAAGGTGGCCAGGGCCACGTGGGCAAGGCGCTCGTAGTCGGCGGCGGTCTCCTGGCCGCCCACGTTGACCCGGTTGATGGCGAAGCTGGCCCAGTCCTGGGCGGCGTAGCCCGCAGCGCCCATGGCCAGCAGGTCTTCGCTCCAGGTGGGCAGCGTGGAAGTGGAGCCGTCCAGGGTGTGGAGCTGGTGCCAGTAGACGTTGACGTTCTCCACCCCTGACGGCGCGCCGGACACTAGCAGGGTGAGGGTGGTCTGCCACAGGGAGAAGCGGACGTAGAGCGGCGGGTACTGTCCGGTGGGCCACTCCACGGCATGGACTCGCAGCAGGTCCGTGAGGGAGCTGACGCTGATGTCGCGGCTGCCGGCGGTGGTGGTGAGGGTGGACTTCTGCTCCCGGGGGATGCTCCAGGAGAGCTCCCGGAGGGCGTGGGCGATGTGGCGGTCCAGCACTGCGTCGGTCCAGCGGTAGTTGGATGCGTCTTCGTCGTGGAGGTCCTGGCGCACCCGGGCGCGGATGGTGGTGAGGGTGGTGGGCATAGGTGGGTGGCTAGAGCGTCGTGCCTTCCGCGGGCAAGGCGACCGCGGTGTCAGCTGCAGCCGACATCGCCGCCAGGGCCTTGACCTCGGCCAGGACCCGGGCCAGGTACTCGGCGGCCGTCTGGCCCGGCGGCGGCGTCTTGCTGAAGCGGTACTCCTTCACGTACGCGGGGTCTGGCCCGCCCTGGCCGTCGGTCTTGCTCTCGTCCAGGTGGACGCGAAAGCGGTACGCCGTCGAGTGTTCGCGTGCGGTGATGAGCTTCATGAATCCTCCTTGTCCAACGTCCAAGGTCCAACGTCCGAGGTCCGAGGGGCTAGTTGATTAGGGCGTAGTCCACCTGGTAGGTCCAGCTGCTGCCATCGCTGGGGACCATCAGCACGTCCCAGCTGCGGGGCAGGGGGGCGGAGACGGCCTGCACGATGTGGCCACCAGTGCCACTGGCTCCGGGATAGAGGACGTACACTCGCAACCCGCCGCCCGCCGTTGCCGCGGATGCCAGAAGCTGCGCCGACATGGTGGCGCTGCCCCGGATGTAGAGGGTCAGCGTGCCAGTGCCGGCCACGGTGATGTTCAAGTAGATCAGCACGCCGCGGGCGTTGTGGCTGGTCTGGATCGGGCTGGCCGCGGAGGCGGTGCGGGCGGCGTTGGCCAGGAGGGTGCCCTCCTGGTTGTTGCGCCAGCGGTCCAGGGTGGTGCCGTTGAAGGCCAGGACGGCCGCCAGCACGTCCGGCGCGATGGGGAGGGCCAGGCCGTCGGCTGGGGCCCGGCCCGTGAACTCTTGGACGTTGCCCGACGGGTCCTTGAAGGCGACGGGCTGCACGTCCGGCAGCAGGGGTTTGCCGGGTTCTTGTCCCATGGCGACTCCTTTCTTGAGTGGAATGGGAGCGAGGAAGGTGAGACTCAGTCCTCAGTCCTCAGTCCTCAGTCCTCAGTCCT
>JACPQN010000096.1 GCA_016190485.1 Chloroflexota bacterium | reverse complement strand
TACTTGCGAAAAAACGCGCTAAAAGAAGCCGCTCATGGTGAGCCCTTCGGCAGGCTCAGGACAGGCTTGTCGAACCACGAGCGGCTCTCCCTTCGACAAGCTCAGGGTGAGCGGGGTTGAGACGGACCCAGTGCACACGAACTTACGCAACCAAGTACTAGCCCACCGGCCCGCAGGCCGCAGACATTAAGGAGTAGGGCCATGGGCCTCACTCGCCTGGCCGTCACCCGCCCTCTGGCGATACTCATGCTGATCCTGGGTATCGTGCTCATGGGCGCGGTGGCCTACACCCGCCTCAGTGTCGACCGGCTGCCTAATATCACCGTCCCCTTTGTCAGCGTCTCCGTGTCCTACCCCGGCGCCGCGCCGGAGGACGTGGAGTCCCTGGTGCTCCAGCCCATCGAAGACGCGCTGGGCGGCGTGCCTGGCGCCCAGGCCATCAGCGCCACGGCGCGAGAAGGCTCGGGCTCCGTGAACATCCAACTGGTGGAAGGCACGGACGTGGATAAGGCCCTCATCGAGGTGCAACGGCGCGTCGCCGCGGTGCGGCCACAGCTCCCCCGCGACATCAGCGATCCCAGAGTGGGCAAGTTCGATCCCAACGCCTTCCCGGTCATGAACCTGGCCCTCACGGGGGAGAACCAGGAGCAGCTCACCCAGCTTGGGCAGGACGTGATCCTGCCCAAGCTCCTTTCCCTGCCCGGCGTGGCCGACGTGAACCTATCGGGCGGCCTCCAGCGGGAGATCCGGGTGGCGCTGGACCTGACCCGCCTGGCCAGCCACGGGGTCTCGGTTGAGCAGATCACCGGGGCCCTCCAGCGGGAGAACCTCTCGGTGCCGGCGGGCAGCCTGGAGCAGGGACGCACCAGCGTGGCGGTGCGCTCCCTGGGGCTCTTCCAGCGGCCCGAGGAGCTGGGCAACCTGGTGGTGGGCCAGAGCCGGGACGGCACCCTGGTCTACCTGCGCAACCTGGCCACCATCACCGATACCTTCAAACCACAGACTCGCTATCAGCGCCTGGACGGTGTGGACGCAGTGGGCCTCTCCATCGTCAAGCAGTCCGACGCCAACACCCTCCAGGTAGCCGACGCGGTGCGAGCCGCCCTGGAGCCGCTGCGGGTGGCGCTGCCGGCCGGCTCCCAGCTTGTGATCACCAACGACGGTTCCCGCTTCGTGCGCCGCTCCCTGGACGCGGTGCAGTTTGATCTGGGTCTGGCGGCCTTTCTCACGGCCACGGTGCTCCTCCTGTTCCTTCACACCTGGCGCAACACCATCATCGTACTCCTGGCCATCCCCACCTCGCTCATTTCCACCATGCTGGTGATGTACACCCTGGGGTTCAGCCTGAACCTCATGACCCTCATGGCCTTGGCCATGACCATCGGCATTCTGGTGGACGACTCCATCGTGGTGCTGGAGAACATCCACCGGCACCTGCGGCTGGGTGAGCCACCAAGAGACGCCGCCCTCCGGGGCCGCAGCGAGATCGGCCTGGCGGCCATGGCCATCACCTTCACCGACATTGTGGTCTACCTCCCGGTGGCCTTCATGCAGGGCAATGTGGGGCAGCTCTTCCGCCAGTACGGCGTCACCGTGGCCTCGGCCACCCTCTTCTCCCTCCTGGTATCCTTCACCCTGACCCCCATGCTGGCCTCGCGCTGGCTGAAGGGGCGAGAGGAGGCTACGGGCCAGGGATGGTGGGAGCGCTTCGCCCGTGGATGGGAATCCTCCTTCACTCGGATCGCCTTCAGCTACGGCCGGCTATTGGGCTGGTCCCTGGGGCGGCGGCCGCTCATTGTCGCCATCGGCGGCGTGGCCCTGGCCGGTGGCCTGGCCATGCTGCCCCTGAACCTGCTGGGCCGGGAGTACGCGCCCCAGGAGGATGAGAGCCAGTTTTCTGTGAACCTCCAGATGCCTGTGGGCACCTCCCTGGCCGCCACCGACGAGGCCGCCCGGCAGATGGAGGCGCTCCTCCGGGAGGTGCCTGAAGTGCGGAGGGTCTACGCGACGGTGGGCGGCGGCGGCGGCGGTTTTGGCGGCGGCGCAAGCGCCGGCTTCACCGTGGAGGCCGTGGAGAAGGCCCACCGCAATCGCCCCATCAGCGATATCCTGGCCCAGGTGCGCACCCTGGGGCGCAGCATCCCCGAGGCTACGGTGCGGGCCTCGGTGCAGAATCCCCTGGCAGGGGGCGGCAACTTCATCGCCGTCAGCATCCTCGGCGACGACCTGCCTACCCTGAACCAGATCGCGACCCAGGTCATCGAAGTGGCCGAAGGGACGCTGGGCATCGCCGACGCCACCAGCAGCTTCCAGGCCCAGCAGGAGGAGCGGCGCCTGACCATCGACCGGGACCGGGCAGCCTTCCTGGGCATCAGCACCTCTCAGGTGGCCAGCACCCTCAGGACCATCATCCAGGGGAGCACCGTGTCGCAGCTCCGGGTAGAAGGCCAGCCGGCGGTGGACATCACGGTGGTGGGCCAGGACGGGCGCGGCATCTCGCCTGCCGCCCTGGTGGCGGTGCCCCTAACTTCCTCCAAGGCGGGTTCCATCACCCTGGGTCAGGTGACGCGGCTGCGCACGGGGCGGGCGCCGGTGCAGATCAGCAGGGTGGACCGCAAGCGCTCCATCTCGGTAAGCGCCACGGTGGCCGGGCGGCCCGTGGGCGACGTGGCTCAGGACCTGCGAGAGCGGCTGAAGGCCGTGGCCCTGCCACCGGGCTATCGTTGGGAGGTGCGCGGCACCGTGCAGCAGCTCGAGGCGGCCTTCGCCGCCCTGCTGGGCGCCCTGAGCCTCTCGGTGTTGCTTATCTACATGCTGCTGGTGGCCCTCTACGAGTCCTGGCTCTACCCCCTGGCCATCATGTTCTCCCTCCCGGTCTCCCTGGCCGGGGCCTTTGGCGGCCTCTACATTACAGGCAACACCCTGAACATCTTCTCTATGATCGGGATGATCGCCCTCATGGGCCTGGTGGCCAAGAACGCCATCCTGCTGGTGGACTACACCAACACCCTGCGGGAGCGGGGCCTGGCCCGGGGGGAGGCCCTGGTGGAGGCCGGGCGCACCCGGCTGCGGCCCATCGTCATGACCACCGCCACGGTCATCGCGGCCATGCTGCCCCTGGCCTTCAAGATCGAGGCGGGAGCGGAGTCCCGGGCGCCAATGGCGGTGGTGATCATCGGCGGCAGCATCTCCTCCACCCTGCTGACCCTGGTGCTGGTGCCCGTGATGTACACCCTGCTGGACGACCTCCAGCACCGACTGCGGGTGCCGGCGACCTTCCGCTGGCCCTGGCGCCGCCCGGCACCGGCCCCGGCGGAGCTGGAGCCGGCGCCCGTCCTGGTGGCCACGGGCTTCTCCGATGGCGGAGACGGCAAAGACTAGGGAGGCGAGTGGGTACCGGCCAAGCACCCCCCCAGCCCAGATCTGAGCACGGGTAGCCTATGTCCGTGAACTTCACCCACCTCCACGTCCACTCCGAGTACTCCCTGCTGGACGGGATGTGCAAGATCCCGGACCTGGCCCAGCGGGCCAGAGAGCTGGGGATGGACGCCCTGGCCCTCACCGACCACGGCGTCCTCTACGGGGCCATCGAGTTTTACCTGGCCTGCCGGGACGCGGGCATCAAGCCCATCCTGGGGGTCGAAGCCTACGTGGCTCCAGGCGACCACCGCGGCAAGACCACCGCTGACCGGGACCCCTTTCACCTCCTGCTGCTGGCCAAGAACCAGCAGGGCTGGCGCAACCTCATCCAGCTCTCGACCAAGGCCCACCTGGACGGCTTCTACTACAAGCCCCGGGTGGACCACGAGCTCCTGGCCGCTCACGCCGAGGGGCTGGTAGCCCTCTCCGGCTGCCTCAACGCCGAGGTGCCCCGTCTCATCCTGGAAGGCCGCCAGGAGGAGGCCAGGGCAACGGCCCGCTGGTACAAGGAGGTCTTTGGCGACTACTTCTTCGAGCTCCAGAACCACGCGATTCCCGAGCTAACCAGGGTCAACGAGACCCTTGTTGGGTGGGGCCGGGAGCTGGGCGTGCCCCTGGTGGCCACCAACGACAACCACTACGTTCACCAGGCCAACCGCTACGCCCACGACGTCCTCCTCTGCATCCAGACCAACTCCACCGTGCACGACGAGAAGCGCCTCAAGCTGGCCGACGACTCCTTCTACCTCACGAGCCCAGCGGAGATGGCCGCTCTCTTCCCGGATCTGCCCGAGGCCCTGGAGAACACCCAGCGTGTCGCCGAGCTGTGCGACGTGACCCTGGACTTCAGCCGGCTCTACCTGCCCCAGTTCCAGGCCCCCGACGGCCAGTCCTCCGACGAGTACCTGGCGGATCTCTGCTGGGAGGGCCTCCGCCGGCGCTACCCCCGGGCCGACGGGGCAGTGGAGCAGCGGCTGCGCTACGAGCTGGACGTGATCCGGCAGACCCAGTTTGCCGACTACTTCCTGGTGGTGTGGGACTTCGTCCAGTACGCCCGGCAGCGGGGCATCCTCTATGGCGTCCGGGGCAGCGCGGCGGCCAGCCTGGTGCTCTACTGCCTGGGCATCACCGACATCGATCCCCTGGAGGCACGGCTGGTATTCGAGCGGTTCCTGAACGTGGAGCGCAAGGAGCTGCCCGATATCGACATGGACTTTGCCGACGACCGGCGGGACGAGGTCATCGCCTACGTGGCCAACAAGTACGGGCGAGACCACGTGGCCCAGATCATCACCTTCGGCACTCTGGGGGCCAAGGCGGCCATCCGGGACGTGGGGCGCGCGCTGGGCCTCACCTACAGCGACGCCGACCGGGTGGCCCGTCTGGTGCCATCCGCCCTGCACATGACTCTGAGCCGGGCCATGGAGGAGAGCCAGGAGCTGGCCGACCTCTACCAGCAGGACGAGACGGTCAAGCAGCTCGTAGACACCGCGCGCGAGCTGGAGGGGACCGCCCGCCATGCCTCCACTCATGCGGCAGGCGTAGTGATCTCCCGAGAGCCACTGATGGACCTGGTGCCGCTCCAGCGCCCCAGCCGTAGCGGCGACGACGCCCAGGCCATGACCCAGTGGGCCATGGAGGATGTGGCCCGCATCGGCCTGCTGAAGATGGACTTCCTGGGCCTCATCAACCTGACCATCCTGGGCAAAGCCAGAGACCTGATCCGACAGACCCGAGGGGTGGAGCTGGACCTGCAGAAGCTGCCGCTGGACGACGCCAGGACCTACGCCCTGCTGGCCGCAGGAGAGACCACGGGGGTCTTTCAGCTTGAGTCGCCGGGCATGCGACGGGCCATCAAGGAGCTAAAACCGGAGAGCCTTGGGGAGATCACGGCCCTGGTGGCCCTTTACCGTCCCGGTCCCATGCAGCACATCCCCGCGTACATCGCCGCCAAGCACGGCCACCACTCGGCACGCTTCCCGCACCCCGCGCTGGAGGAGATCCTGCGGGAGACCTATGGCGTCATCGTGTACCAGGACCAGGTGCTGCTGATCCTCCAGCACTTCGCCGGGTACAGCCTGGGACGGGCAGACATCGTGCGCAAAGCCATGGGTAAGAAGATCGCCGAGCTGATGCAGGCGGAGCGGGAGCATTTCATCGCGGGGGCGGCGGCCAAGGGCTTTCAGGAGAGCGAGGCGGTCCAGGTCTTCGACCTCATCGAGCCTTTTGCGGGCTACGCCTTCAATAAGGCCCACGCCACCAGCTACGCCATGATCGCCTACCAGACGGCCTACCTCAAGGCCAACTACCCGGCGGAGTACATGAGCGCCTTCATGACCAGCTTCGCGGGCTCGCCGGAGAAGCTGGCCGCTGCGGTGGCGGAGTGCGGCCACCTGGGGGCGCCGGTGCTCCCGCCGGACATCAACAGGAGCGATGTCCAGTTCTCCGTGGAGCAGTCGGTGGATCGGGCGGGCGGGCAGCCCCTCCACGGCGGGCAGGCCCAGCTCGCGGTGCGCTTCGGCCTCTCCGCCATCAAGAACGTGGGCGAGACGGCGCTCCAGGGTGTGCTGGAGGCCCGCCGGCAGGGTGGCCCCTTCGCCAACCTGGAGGACTTCTGCCGGCGGGGCGACCTACGGGGGCTGAACAAACGCGCCTTGGAGAGCCTGATCAAGGTGGGGGCCTTGGACTGTCTTGGCAAGCGCGGCGCGCTCCTCCTGGGGCTGGACCGCATCATGGCGGAGGCGCAGCGGCAGCAGCGGCTGCGCGAGTCGGGCCAGACCTCCATGTTCGACCTGCTGGGTGAGTCGGTGCCCATACCCATGGAGGAGCTCCAGCTCCCCGGCGGCGACGCGCCTGCGCAGGAGAAGCTGGCCTGGGAGCGGGAGCTGCTGGGTGTCTACCTCTCCGCGCACCCCTTCGCAGCAGTGGCAGCCGGCGCCACCAGGGACGTGACCGCCTTCTGCGGCCAGATAGACGAGGAGTCCGTAGGGCAGAGTGTAGTGGTGGCCGGTATGGTCGCGTCGGTGCGGCCGCTCATGACCAAGGACCGCCGCCCCTTCGCCGCGGTGCAGCTAGAAGACCTGGTGGGCACGCTGGAGGTCACGGTGTGGCCAGAGCTCTACCAGCGCACCAAGGAGCTCTGGGTGGAGGGCGAGCTGCTGCTGGTGCGGGGCAAAGTCACCAACCGGCGAGAAGGCGTCCAACTCTCCTGTGACCAGGCCCAGCGTTACGACCCGTCTCCGCATGGGGAAGAGGCCCTCCAGGAACCCCACGAGTCGCTGCTCCTGCACCGTGCGCCGCAGCCCGGGGGCCTGGTGGCGGAGCCGTCTCCGGCAGCCCTCGTCTCGCCAGATGGCGCGGAGGAAGGTTACCCACCGGCCTCGGAGCCGCCGCCCGTTGGGCGGCAGTCCCGTCCGACGCCGGCAGCACCCCGCCGCAACGGGGCCAACGGACACGGCAAGAGCAAGACGGTTCTCATCCATCTCTATGAGAGCGAAGACGCTGAGCGAGACGTTCAGAAGTTCCAGCAGCTTATGAGCGTGCTCCAGCGCCACGCGGGGCACGATGTGGTGCGTCTCACTGTCATCAGCGCCGGCCAGGCCGTGCCCCTGGAGCTACCCGCCATGCAGGTGGAGGCTGGCCCTGCGCTCCTGGAGGAGCTCTCTGCCCTGGTGGGCGAGGTCGCGGTGCAAGCGGAGGAGGGATAGATCTGCTTCCAAGGAAGTTCCACGGATAGCCACCAACCATGAAGGGCATGGAGTGGGCCACGGTGGCTACTGCCCCCGACCAGTTGACCGCGGAGGCATGGTTGCAACTGCTGCGGCAGCACGGCATCCCCTCCCGGCTCATGCCGGCCGACGCAGTCTCCTTCCTGGGAGTCACGCCCCTGCCCTGCAGGGTGCTGGCGCCGCGCCCGCGGGCCGAGGACGCCCGGCGGCTGTTGGAGGAGCTGACCCGGGCCGCACCGCTGGCAGAGGAGCGGGAGGAGGAGCGTTAACCGCGACCTGTCACAGCAGGGCGACCACGTAGGCGACGAAGGCCAGATAGAAGAGCCCTCCCAGCAACAGCACCTGCGCGTGGAGTACTCGCTGCCACCGCAACGACCCGTAGACGATCAGCGTGGAGAGGATAGCCAGGATCCCGCTGACCAGCGCCGGCGGCTCCAGCTCCCACGCCGTAAAGATGAGCCCGATGGCCACCGGGATGCAGCTCTGAAACACCATGGCGCCGCTCAGGTTACCCAGGGCCAGCGTGTCCTTGTTGCTCCGCACCCAGAGCACGCTGTTGAACTTCTCAGGGAGCTCCGTGGCCAGGGGCGCGATGAGCAGCGAAAGCACCAGGGGCGCGATACCCACCACGTGGGCGATCTCCTCAACGTTGGCCACAAAGACCCGCGCGCCCAGCACGATGAGCAGCAGCGCAAAGAAGAACTGGGCCAGCACCACCGCCAGGTGTGGCGAGGCGCTGTTGCGGTGGAAGTAGAGGGGCGGGAGATCACCACTCAACTCCGACTCATGGCGCAGGGTCTGCCACACATACAGCCCGTACAGCAGCAGGAGCACCAGCGCCAGCCCCACCTTCAGCTCGTGCACCGGCAGAAAGGCCGCGGCGATAGCCATGGTGTAGATCATGAGGAAGTAGCCCAGGTCCCGCTGCAGGATCTCTGCGTTGACCATCAGGGTGCGGGACCGCCGCCCTCCCCGGGCATAGAGCAGGGCTGTGGTGCCCGTGAGGGCGAAGGCGATGGTAGAGAGCATGAAGGGAGCGCCCAGAATAGCGCCGATCCCCACCTCGTGGCTGGCCTCCCCACCCACAAAGAGAATGGCGATGATGGGGATCATGGTCTCGGGCATGGCCGTTCCCACCGCCGCCAGAATACTGCCCACTGCGCCCTCGCCCAGCTTCAGCTTGTTGCCCAGCCACTCCACGCTGTTGGTGAAGAGCTCCGCGGCGAGCAGGATGATCGCCATGCTGCCCAGCAGCAGAGCCACGCTCAGCCAGATCAACCTATTGGGCCTCCTATCGCACCCGTCTCGTTCATGGTCTCCCTAGCCAGATCGCGCTTCAGCTCGCAGGGTTTCCAGCTTGCTCCGGTACTCCGTCGACTCAATATGCTCCACCGTCATCAGGTAGGCGTCTTCGTGATTGTCGCTGTAGTAGCCGCGCCGCACGCCCACTCGCGCGAAACCGAACTTCTCATAGAGCGCCTGGGCCTCTTGGTTGGAGATTCGCACCTCTAAGGTCATGAGGGTCGCGCCCTTCTCCAGGGCCAGCTCCAGGGCCGCCGTCAGCAGCCGGTGGCCGATGCCGCGCCGGCGGTGCGCTTCCTGAACGGCAATGGCTGTAAGGTGCGCCTCGTCCAGGACAAACCAGAGGCCCGCGTAGCCTACGATGTCCCCATCATGTGCGTCACTATTGCCATCGCCGTCTCTGCGGCAGCAGGCGACCAGGTAGCTGGCCAGGGGGTTGCGCAGCTCCCGCGCAAAGGAGGTGCCCGGCGCCTGGGTGGGGAAGGCCTCCTGCTCGAGGCGCGCGACCGCGTCGATATCGGCAAGGCGCATGGGGCGGATGAAGCACTCTGGCATCAGGCAGGTGCGCCACAAGGCGCCAGGCTATGATAGCACCTCCGCCTCCGCCGTCAACGGTGGAGGTGGGGATCCCCGCCATACCACCAGCGCGTCCCGCGAGCATTGAAAGGCCACTCGGTCTGGTAGCTCGTCCTTGCCGAACCAGCCAAGGGAAGCAGCATCGCTCCCTGGCCACGGGTCGCCTCCGATAGGCTCAGCCAGGTAGTAGAGGTTCAGGGTGTGGTCTTCGACGCTACCGTAGACGTAGGCGTCCATGAAAATGCCCAGCAGCCCCAGTATGCGGATTTCCAGCCCCGTCTCCTCTCGAAGCTCCCGCCGCACAGCTTCTTCAGGGTGCTCGCCATCCTCGGTGAAGCCACCGGGCACGTCCCACCACCACTTGTATGGCTCGATGGCCCGCTCCACCAGCAGCACTTTGCCATCTCGGATCACCAGCGCACTGGCTGTGGGCTTCGAGCTCAAGTAAAAGATGAAGCCACAGCTTTGGCAGACCAGACGGTGGTGGCCCTCCTGCTCCACAAATTTGCGCGCCAGCTCGCCGCCACACTTGGGGCAGAACCGGTAGGACAGTGAGGTCTCGCTCATAGTCTTTTCTAGCAAAAACCCTCGTTTATTGGGTCCGGTGGCTTGCTTCGGCACGCCGCGCCACCAGCTTCCGCAGCTCCTCGGCCAGCAGCAGCAGCGGGCCAGGCAGCAGCAGGAAGAGGAGGTCCCAGGGCTCCACCAGCCGGGCGTCGGCGGAGATGCGGTCACCTTCGGCTAGGAGCAGCAGGTCACCGGGCACCAGCTCCTCGGCCAGCACCTCCTCCACCACGCCGCCGCGCCGTACCTTGGCTCGGCCCGGCAGCAGGCGGCGCAGCGCGGCCACCGCCCGCTCCGCGCGGTACTCCTGCCAGAAGCTGAAGATCGCGTTGATGACGATGACCGCAACAATGGCGCCGCCCAGCTCCGGCAGGCCGGCGAGGAACGCCAGGAAGCCGCCGGCCCACAACAGTAGCGCGAAGAGATGCACAAACTGGCTGCCCAGGCGGAGCAGCAGCGAAGGGCCAGGGGCTTCCGGCACGCGGTTCACGCCGTACTGCGCCCGGCGGGCCGCCACCTCCTCGGAGGTCAGGCCCGCGGGCCGACCTTCAAGGGCCCCGAAGACCTGGGCGGCCTCCCGCGCGGCGATCTGGATGGGGGTGAGATCAATCACGGAGGCGCTGGTGATGCAGATTGCTCACGAGGAGGGAGTACGTCACACAGTCTCACTATCCTGCCGGTAGAGGCCCCTGTCAAGGGCACCGGGGGGAGTATTTAATAACTCCGCACTGCAGGCTGAAGCCTGCAGCATAGCCGCTCAGGAGGCCTCAGGCTTGAGCCTGAGGTGGCAGGTTGATAAACACCCGCGAAACATTGACAATAATCTCCGCATAGGCTAGAGTAATGTTTGTGAGGATCGTCGCAATAGCGCTGCAAGAGCCGGGCACAGACGCCGCATCTGTGCCCTTTTTGTATGCCCTCCTCGCTGGCGCCTACAAAGACGTACATCTCAAGAGAGGTTGGAAGATCCCTTTACTATGTCGCTGAACCCCCTGCGCCTGATTCGCCGCCTGGTCGGCGTGAACACCGTAGAACTCCCTCCCGAGCTATCAGCAGCTCCCACCATCCCCGAAGCTCCGCCCGCTGGCGCCGCCCCTTTTAGTGCTGACCCAGAGGCCTCCACCCCCCGCAGCCGCCGGCCCCGGAGGCGGCGCTCCCGCAAGCCCAAGCAGGCTGCGGCCGGCCTCCTTCCGACCACGGCGGAAGAACCCGCCGTTGCCCTTCCCGCTTCCGGTCACTTTGGGGAGTTGACCGTGAGCGGCGCGATGGCCCGGGCTCTGGCAGACATGGGCTACGCCACGCCGACGCCCGTCCAGCAAGAGGTCATTCCCCTGATGCTGGCGGGCCGGGACCTGGTGGGCCAGGCGCAGACCGGCACGGGCAAGACCGCCGCCTTCGGCATCCCGCTGATGGAGCTGCTGGATCCCACCCTCACGGCTGTCCAGGCCATCGTGCTGGTGCCCACCCGGGAGCTCTCCCTTCAGGTGACCGGGGAGCTCCGGCAGTTGGCCACGTACCGGAGGCTGAAGGTTGTTACCCTCTACGGCGGGCAGCCCATCGTGCGGCAACTGGCGCAGCTCGAGCCGCCACCTCAGATCGTGGTAGGCACGCCGGGGCGGGTGCTGGACCACCTGGGCCGGGGCACCCTCCGCCTCGACAGCGTTCGCATCGCCGTGCTGGACGAGGCCGACGAGATGCTGGACATCGGCTTCGCGCCGGATATAGAGCGCATCTTGCGCCAGACGCCCAGAGACCGCCAGACCACCGTCTTCTCCGCCACCATTCCCACGCCCATCAAGCGGCTTATCTACAAGCATCTGCGAGAGCCGGCCTGGGTGCACATCCAGCCGGAAGCGCCCACCGTCGCGGAGATCGACCAGATCTACTACGAGGTGGCAGACCGAGACAAGCTGGACGCCCTGTGCACCCTGCTCCGGGAATGGGGAGCGCTCCCCCGGGCTCTGGTCTTCCGGCGCACCCAGATCGGGGTGGACCGCTTAACCACCGCTCTGAACCGCCGGGGCTACCAGGTGCAGGGCATCCACGGCGGCATGGCCCAGCCGGAGCGCACCCGGGTGATGCAGGGCTTCAGGGACGGCAGCATCCAGGCCCTCATTGCCACCAACGTGGCCGCCCGCGGCCTGGACATCCCCGACATCACCCACGTGGTGAGCTTTGATGCACCCCAGAACACCGAAGAGTACATCCACCGCATAGGCCGCACGGGCCGCATGGGCCGCGAAGGCACTGCCATCACTTTCATCGGCGAGGGCGACTTCGAACTCCTGGACCAGCTCAAGGTGCTCATGAGCGCATTGCGCCAGGAACGCTCCTCCCTCTATGCCCGACCCCAGGCCGTCTAGCGGGCCGCGCAGTTCGACCCCTCGCCGGCGCTAGCCCAGCCGGCCCTGGGGAACTCATCCGCTCGACCGGGGACCGGTCTTCGAGCTTCATTCGCCCCGCAAAGCGTGCTATGCTCTCCGCTGTGGCTTTGGGGGTGTTATTAAACCTCTCGGAAAGAGAGAGGGAGCTAGGGCGATGGACGAGACCCGACCACTGGCGCTGAAGACGGCCATGGGAACCTACGGGCACACCCGCGCTCTGAAAGAGGGTGCGGTCTCCAGCCCCCGCCTGAGCCTCCAGTTCGTGGAGGTGGATCCCATTACCGAGGCCTTCGCCCGCATGGTGCGGGCGCTGGAATACGACGTTAGCGAGATGGCGCTGGTCACCTACCTCCTGGCCCGCACCTACGGCAGACCCATCACCGCTCTCCCATTAGTGCTGGTGCGCTCCTTTCATCACGGCGCTGTCTCTTGCAACGCGGGGTCGGAGATCAAGACCCCCAAAGACCTGGAGGGGAAGCGGATCGGGATCCGCTCCTACGGCCAGACCACCGGCGTCTGGGTGCGGGGTATCCTGCAGCACGAGTATGGTGTGGACCTGGACACGGTGACCTGGGTGCTCACGGAAGAGGAGCACGTGCCGGAGTTCCGGCCCGCCGCCCGCATCCTGCGACATCCCCATCGCACCAGGAACCTGGAGCAGATGCTGGTCTCCGGCGAGATCGACGCAGCCATCGGGCTGCGGGCAGCAGGGAATCCCGCCATGAGACCCTTGTTCCCCGACGCCGAGGCCACAGAGTCTGCCTGGTTCCGGCAGACGGGCATTTACCCCGTGAACCACGTCGTGGCTATCAAAGACTCTGTGCTGGCCGCGCACCCCTGGGTGGCGCTGGAGCTCTCCACACTCCTACAGGCGGCAAAAGACGCGTACCTGGCGCGGCTGGAGGCCCGGGGCCCCACCACCGACGAGGACCGCCAGCGGCTTCACCAGCGGGCCCTGCTGGGCGGCGATCCGTTGCCCTACGGCCTGGAGGCGAACCGGAAGGGGGTGGAAGCCCTGATACAGTACGCCGTGGAGCAGGGGGTCATCCCCCAGCGCTACCCCCTGGCGGAGCTGTTCACGGAGGGAGCGCCCAGCCTCTCCTGAGCGGGAGCGTGCGGTCTGCACCACTAGTACCTAGTATCCTAAATCAGCGTCACAAAGCCCAGCCCAATCCCGCTCATCCTGAGCCTGTCCTGAGCAACGCCGAAGGGCTTGTCGAAGGGTGGGCCGCTCATGGTTCGACAGGCTCACCACGAGCG
>JACPQN010000099.1 GCA_016190485.1 Chloroflexota bacterium | reverse complement strand
GGCGCTCGCTGACCCCCAGCAGCCCGGCGGCCTGGGGTACCCCTATCGCTCTCTCCAACACCCGGTTGAGCACCTGTAGTCGTTGTTGTTCCTTGGGGTTCAACGTCAGTCCTTTCATCGACTGACATTTTCGCTGAACCGATAGCTACTGACATAATCGTAGACCATTAACAAGTGTGATGTAGATCACTTGACACGGGGGGGGGGGGGTAGAGTGTAACATCCACACCCAAGCGGTGGTCTTGGGGTTGCCCAGGACCTCAGCCAGCGTTCTTATGCGTCTAGCAGAGGGAGGGTTTTATGAGAGGAGATATCATAAAGGGTGTTGGTGATTTCGTAGCCAGGCGAGGAGCAAAACTCGCAACTGCGGTTCTGGTAGTCGCCCTCTTGGTTCCTAGTGCAGCAATAGCGGGCATTGCCTTTGCCCACGGTGGCAACACAGCCCTGATTCATGGCTGCGTCAGGGAGGGCCCCGGTAACCCGGAGCGTATTCTTCGAGTCGTTCCTGCCGGCGAAAACTGCAAGAACAACGAGTCAGCCCTCGACTGGAACATCCAGGGTATTCAGGGCATCCAGGGCATCCAGGGCATCCAGGGCATCCAAGGCATCCAGGGCATCCAAGGCATCCAAGGACTGAAGGGTGACAAAGGCGATAAGGGTGATCAGGGTCTCCAAGGCATCCAGGGTATCCAAGGACTGAAGGGCGACAAAGGCGATCAGGGTATTCAGGGCATCCAGGGCATCCAGGGTATCCAAGGCCTGAAGGGTGACAAGGGCGACCCGGGTACTAACGGCACCAACGGTACTAACGGTACTGACGGCACTAACGGCACTAACGGCACCAACGGCACCAACGGTACTGACGGCACCAACGGCGCTCCCGGGATCAGCGGTTATCAGTTAGTTAACGCTAATGTTGCGGCTAACACGAGCACAAGCCCTAAAACCGCGACCGCTACCTGCCCGACGGGGAAGGTGGTGCTTGGCGGTGGAGGAAATATTACTGGCGCCGGCGCTGACAGCATCGTTATCCAGGAGAGCTTCCCCACCACTGTGGTAGACGGCAAGCCAACCGCCTGGCAGGTTAAGACCAAAGAATCACCCGATACCGCCAGTAACTGGGGGCTTAATGCCTATGCGCTATGTGCATTTGTGCAATAGGTGCGCCATAACAGTTACTGCCTAGGCTCTGTGCAGCCTTTAAGCAAGATACCGGGGTAGCACTTGCTATCGGGCGGGCCTAGCGGCCCGCCCGATACTTTTGTCTCATCACGAATGACAGGTGTTGTAGCGTCTCGCTGAATATTGAAATGTGCCCGGCTGCCGATTTCAGTACAAGCTCTCAGGGGAGAGTGCGCGTACAAATGAGTGGGGCAGCGCCGTAGGGGCAGGTTTGGTTCGACAGGCCTGCCTGTCCCTGCCTGTCGGCAGACAGGGGCAGACAGGCTCACCACAGGTGAAACCTGCCCCTACATCGTGGCTGAGCCAGTAGTGCTCTTACGCATCTGCCACCCGGCGTTGGGGCTGACGGATCGCGGCCCAGGCAGCCCAGGCCAGGAGCGCCGGCGGCACCAGCCACCAGGAGAAGACGGCCACGCGGATACCCGCGTCGGCCAGGGCCCCCACCAGCGCCAGCGCTTGATGACGCATGAATTGGGTAGAGATGCTTGCTGTCACCTGGAACAACGGCAACGGCTACTTGACGGGCAGGCGGTCCGCGGCGCATGCTTCGGTCGGCATCGTGGGCGGCAACGGCAAGCACCGGCCACGGGTGACGGTGCGGCCGTCGCCGGACTCGTTGCGCTGACTGGCCAGATGCCGGGGGACCCGCTCGAATGCATGATCCGTTCCGCGCCGCTTGCCGGGCCAAGTCCGGGCGTGGCCGAAGAGGCCGTGCCCGCCACGAGTGCCTTACTATGCCCAAGTACCGCATCACCTCGTGTAGTTCCACAATCCGTGGCCCTTCTGCCCCCGGTGGGAGGACGATAGAGCCCCTAGACCAATTTCAGGAGCAGACGCATCATGGTACAGGGCCTGGCCAACAAGATCCTGCGGGTCGACCTCTCCAGCAATCGGACATGGGTGGAGGAACCGGATGAACTCTTCTACCGACGCTACTTGGGGGGCGCCGGGTTCATCGGGTACTACCTGCTGAAGGAGTTCAAGCCCCACACAGATCCCCTTTCTCCGGACAACCTCCTCATCTTTGCCTTGGGGCCGCTCACGGGTACGCCGATGCCGGGTGGGTCACGCAATAGCATCGGCGCCAAGTCACCCCTCAGCGGCGGCATCGCCAAGAGCGAGGTGGGTGGCCACTTCGGCTACGAGCTCAAGCGCGCCGGCTTCGATGCCCTCGTGGTACAGGGCAGGGCCCCGCGCCCGGTCTACCTGTGGGTGCGCAACGGTGAGGTGGAAATCAAGGACGCCGCTCAGTTGTGGGGGAAAACCGTACTGGAGGCTCAAGAGGCCATCGAGTCGGAGCTGGGGGAACGTAACGTTCGTACCGCAACCATCGGCCCCGGCGGCGAAAACCTGGCCGCCATCTCCTGCATCATGACCGACCTGCGCAATGCCGCGGGACGGGGCGGCTTGGGCGCGGTCATGGGTTCCAAGAACCTGAAATGCGTGGCCGTCAAAGGCCGGGCCATCCCTCAGGCCGCCGACCCGGAGAAGTACCGGGAGATGGCCCGCTGGATGAATACCAACTATATGAGCCTAGGCAATGCCGCCGGCATGCACGACCTGGGCACAGGCACCGCGGCGGGGATGGTGGGTGGTAACCTCACGGGCAACCTGCCCGTGCGCAACTGGAGCGACGGGCTTTTCGAAGGGGTCGAACAGATCACCGCCGATGCTGTTCGGGACACCTTTCGAGTGGCCATGGAGGCCTGCCCCGCCTGCCAGATACGCTGCAAGAAGGTGGTGGAGCTGGAGAACGAGTTCTACAAGGTGGACCGCCGCAACGGCGGCCCGGAATACGAGACCCTGGCCTCCTTCGGCTCCTTTCTGGGTATCGACGACCTGGCGGCCATCTGCCGGGCCAACGAGCTCTGCTCCCTCTACTCCCTGGACACCATCTCCCTGGGGGGCACCATCGCCTTTGCCATGGAGTGCTTCGAGCACGAGATCCTGACCCGCGCGGACACGGGGGGCATCGCCCTGCGCTTCGGGGATGCCCAGGCCATGCTCAAGGTCATCGAGCTCATCGCCCACCGCGAAGGCATCGGCGACATCCTGGCCGACGGCAGCCGCAAAGCGGCCCAGCGCATCGGCCGCGGCGCGGAGGAGTTCGCCATGCAGGTCAAGGGGGTGGAGTTCGGCATGCACGAACCCCGTCTCAAGCAGGGTCTGGGGCTGGTTTATGCAGTGGCGGCCAACGGCGCGGACCACGTTTCGGGCCTCCACGATACCCTGTATACCCAGGAAGGGCGGGGCATGGAACCCATCCGCAGCCTGGGCTTCCTTGACCCCCTTCCCGCCAACGATCTGGGCGCCGCCAAGGTGGCCATGGTCAAGAGTGAGCACCTGTGGCGCATGTTCAGCGACTCCCTGGCCGTCTGTCGTTTCGTCCCGTGGACGTTGCGACAGCAGGTGGACTTGCTGCGGGCGCTGACTGGCTGGGACTACACCGATGTTGAGGCCCTGAAGCAGGGTGAGCGGGTGGCAACCATGGCGCGGACGTTCAACCTCCGGGAAGGGCTCACGGCCGCTGATGATCAGTTGCCCAAGCGCTTCTTTGGGCCCACTCCCCAAGGTGCGTTGCAGAACACCGCTATCGACCCCGCGGCCATGGATCAGGCCATCCGCACCTTTTACACCATGATGGGCTGGCACCCGGTCACTGGCGTCCCGACCCAGGAGAGGCTGGAGGAGCTAGGCGTCGGCTGGGCCTCGGTTTAGCAGCGTGCCGAAAGAGTTGGTGAAGAAGGGTATTGCGGGGTTGCCTGAGGCCCTCCTGTGCAACCCTGCCTGGCCAGCAGGCAGAGGGATCTGACGGCCTCCGAGCCTCCCCGGAAAAGCGACTGGGAGCCCTTACGGGCTCCCAGCTCTGTTCAGCAGAATGCAGCCGGCTACCGGAAGGAGTTCTCCAGGGCCGACAGGTCCCGGTTCCAGATGTTGCGCCGCTCCGGGGGGCGGTCCCCCAAAGCTAGCTGGTCCTCAAAGGTGGGCACGTCAATCTTGTAAAAGACCCCCAGAGGGATGCGGTCGCCCCACTCGTAGGACTTGGCGATGGCCTGCACCTTCTTGGCCACCACCTCCTCCAGGTTGGTCGGATCGTGCACCATGGGGTCGTAGTCGGTGTCGTCCAACTGGAAGAGGCGGGGGTGCCCGCCGATCTGCTCCCCGAACCACTCCTTGGTGTGCAGGTCGTTGTACACCGGGCAGGTCTGCAAGATGTCTACGAAGGCCGTGCCCCGGTGCCGGACGGCCTGGCCGATGAGTTGGGCCAGGGACTTGGGCTGCAGGGCATACCCTCTGGCCACGAAGGTGTAGCCGGAGGAGATGGCCAGGGCCAGCGGGTTGATGTTGTCCTGGATGGCCGGCTCCGCCATGCCCTTGGTGCGCAGGCCCTTGATCATGGTGGGTGCGCCCTGGCCCTTGGTCAGGCCGTACACCTCGTTGTCGAACACCAGGTAGGTGAAGTCCACGTTCCGGCGGCCGGCGTTGACGAAGTAGCCGGCGCCGATGCCGTAGCCGTCACCATCGCCGCCGACGGCCAGCACCGTCAGCTCCGGATTGGCCAGCTTGACGCCGGTCGCGACCGGCACCGCTCTGCCGTGGAGGGTGTGCAGCCCGTAGGCGTTCACGTAGTGGGGCGCCTTGCCGGAGCAGCCGATGCCCGAGACCACCGCCACCTTGTGGGGCGGCACCTGCACCTCGGCCAGGGCAGCCTGGAGGGCGTTCAGAATGGCGAAATCGCCACAGCCAGGGCACCAGGTGTTGTGGACCGCGGTCTTGTAGTCTTTTGCCGTGAAGGTCTGGACAACCAATTGAGTCACCTCTCCTCTCGTTATGGACGCAGGTGGGTCACCGCGATGCGTTCCTCGGCCCCGTGGAGCGCCCGCCGTAGCGCTTCCAGCAGCTCCTCTTCGGAGAAGGGTCTGCCGTCGAACTTCACCAGGCGCTGCCCGATCTTGATCCCCGTCTGCTCTCGCACCAGGTCGCCGAGCTGGCCCGAGTAGTTCTCCTCCACCAGGATCGTCCGCTTAGCGCGGCCGAGGACGCGAGCCACCGCCTCCACCGGGAAGGGCCGCATCATACGCACCTGGAGGAAGTTGGCCCTCACGCCGTCCTCCCGCTCCAGGATCTCCAGGACATCGAGAATGGCGCCCTTGGTGGTGCCCCAGCCCACCACCGTCACCTCGGCGTTCTCCGGGCCGAAGAGGTGAATCTTGCGGGAGTCGGGGATCTCGCGGGCGGCAAGCTGGAGCTTGCCCATCCGCTTGTCCATCATCTGCACCCGGTTCTCAGCGCTCTCGGTAATATGGCCCCGCTGATCGTGCTCGTCGGTGGTGGTCCAGAAAACGCCACCCTCCTGTCCGGGGAAGGAGCGCGGGCTGATGCCCGAGTCGGTGAACTGGTAGCGCAGGTAGTTGCCATTGGGGGTGAACAGCTCGCCCCTGTCGATGGGAGGCAGGTTGTTCAGGCCAAGGTCGTCAATGGTCTGGAAGAAGGAGGCCATCTTCTTGTCCACCAGCACCACCGCGGGCAACTGGTAGCGGTCGGCCCAGTTGAAGACCTCGTAGCTGTCCTCCACTATGTCCCGCAGGTCGCCGGGCGCCACCACGATGTGGGAGAACTCGCCATGTCCCGGCTGGAGGGAGAACTTCAGGTCGGCCTGCTCCGAGCGGGTGGGCAGCCCCGTGCTGGGGCCTCCCCGCATCCAGAGGAAGAGCACCGGTCCGCCGGACTCCGTCAAGCTGGCAAAGCCCATGCCTTCGGCCATGAGGGAGAAGCCCGGCCCGGAGGTGGAGGTGGATGACCGCAGGCCGGCGTGAGCCGCGCCCACCGCCATGTTGATGGCCGAGACCTCGTCTTCCACCTGCACCACCGTCAGGTCCTGGCTGCGGGCGTTGGCCTCCAGGTAGACGTTCTCGTCCGTCGCGGGGCTGATGGGATAGTAGGTCTGGAAGCCCAGGCCAGCCTTGAGCTTGGCCAGCGCCACGGCGTTGATGCCCCGCATCAACAGCGGCGGTGTCTCCGGACGCTTTACGGGCACTAGCTGGAAGATGTGCTGGTTGTTCAGCGCCTCCATCACATAGCTGTAGCCCGCCTCTGCCGCCTTGGCGTTCAGCTCCGCTAGCGCGGCGCGACGCCCGGTGCCCCCGCGGAAGCTCTCCTGGTAGAGGGCCAGGTCCACCCCCAGGGCCGCCGCGGAGGCGCCGCCGGCCACGCTGTTGGTCATAACCCGCAGCGCGTTGAACTCGCTGCCTCGGCCAGCTTCCACCAGCACCTTGCGCAGCAGATCGTCAAACGGCACGGGAATGTAGTGGATGTCTCTGCGCTGGCCCGTCAGATTAAGTTTGAGGGCGCCGTCGTAAATCACAACGCCGCCCTCGACCATCTCCGAGAGGTGCCCGTGATGACTGGGCCATTCGTTGTGGGTGTTACCCAGCAGGGTCTCCTCGTCCAGGGAGACCAGCACGTGGGCCTTTTCGGAGAGGTTCCCCTTGTCCCTGTCGCTGATGCGGACCTTGTAGTAGCTGTGTTCGCCCTGGATGTTGGAGTGGAACTCGATGTTCATGTAGATGCGGTAGCCGGCCCGGGCCAGCGCCTTGGCGAAGGACTCCGCAGCGCTGTTGATGCCGCCGCCCTGGGGCCCTCCGAGCATCCAAGTGAGGTCGGAATTGTACGCCATGATCGCTCCTTGGTGTGGTAGACCAATAGACACAAACTATTCTATTTTACCCCGCTGTCAAGGGCAACCTCAAGGCGGCCAACCGAGACTGCTTATTAACTCCGCACTGCTGGCTGAAGCCTACAGCATAGCCGCTTAGCATGCCTCAGGCTTGAGCCTGAGGTGGCGGGTTGATAAACACCCTGCAACCCCCTCCCTGGCAAAAAAATAGCAGCTATCCTAGCCGCTTCGGAGGAGGGGCCATGACCATGCCTACAGGGAATCATAGCGGGATGTTGCCATGCTTCTTGGGGGGATTGGTGTCTCGCTTGCCTTCCAACATATCCAGCCCAGCATTAATATAGCTCCTGGTCTGCCGCGGGTCAATAATGTCATCAATGTAGCCCCGGGCCGCCGCCGCGTAGGGGTTGTTGAACTTCTGCTGGTAGTCCGCTATCAGGGCGCGGCGCGTCGCCTCTGGGTCCTCCGCCCGCGCGATCTGCTCGCGAAAAACGATGTTCAC
Organism: Chloroflexota bacterium; assembly: GCA_016190485.1. GTDB lineage: Bacteria > Chloroflexota > Dehalococcoidia > SHYD01 > SHYD01 > JACPQN01. The sequence goes on along the minus strand of JACPQN010000099.1, from coordinate 15,527 downwards.
CGCCGCGTCCGCGCCCATCACCGCGATCTCTGCGCCAGGCCAGGCGTAGTTCACATCGCCCCGCAGGTGCTTGGAAGACATCACGTCGTAGGCTCCCCCGTAGGCCTTGCGGGTGATGACGCTGATCTTGGCCACTGTAGCCTCGGCGTAGGCGTAGAGCATCTTAGCGCCATGGCGGATGATGCCGCCGTACTCCTGAGACGTGCCCGGCATGAAACCCGGCACGTCCACAAAGGTGATGATGGGTATGTTGAAGGCGTCGCAAAACCGGACGAAACGCGCGCACTTCACCGAGGAGTCGATGTCAATGACACCCGCCAGAAACATGGGCTGTTGCCCCACTATGCCCACCGGCCGGCCGGCCATGCGGGCCAGGCCCACCACAATGTTGGGGGCGAAACGCTCCTGCACTTCCATGAAGTCGCCGTGATCCACGATCCGCTGCACCACCTCCTTCATGTCGTAGGGGCGGTTGGGATCGTCGGGCACGATCACCGGCAGGTCCTCCGCCTCGCGGTCCGGGTCGTCTGTGGGCTCCAGGCGGGGAGGGTCTTCGGCGTTGTTCTGCGGCAGGAAGGAGAGCAGGCGCGCCACCTGGCGGAGGCACTCCTCTTCTCCTGCGATGGCGAAGTGGGCAACCCCGCTGCGAGAGGCGTGACTGAGGGCGCCACCCAACTCCTCGTGGGTGACCTCTTCTCCCGTGACGGCCTTGATCACATCCGGGCCGGTGATGTACATCTGACCGGTCCCCTCGGTCATGAACACGAAGTCTGTGAGCGCCGGAGAGTAGACCGCCCCGCCGGCGCAGGGGCCCAGGATCACAGAGATCTGGGGGATCACTCCGGAGGACATGACGTTGCGCAGGAAGATATCGCCATAGCCGGCCAGACTCAGCACCCCCTCCTGAATGCGGGCGCCGCCGGAGTCGTTCAGCCCCACCACCGGGGCGCCGTTCTTCATGGCCAGGTCCATCACCTTGCAGACCTTGGTGGCCACCGCCTCGGAGAGAGAGCCGCCGAAGACCGTGAAATCCTGGGAGAAGAGGAAGACCAGCCGCCCGTTGATGCGCGCGTACCCCGTGACCACTGCGTCGCCCAGGTAGCGCTGGTCGGCCAGGCCGAAGTCCGTGGCGCGGTGCTGCACAAAGGCGTCCAGCTCCCGGAAGGTGCCGGGGTCCACCAACCGCTCGATGCGCTCTCGGGCCGTCAGCTTGCCGCGGGCGTGCTGCTGCTCGATGCGGCGCACGCCACCGCCCAGCTTCGCCTGCTCTTTAAGGCGCGCCAGCTCGTCTAGCTTATCCTGGAGAGCCATGGCCTATCGAGGCAATGATGAGACCACACAGACTTGGATAGGGACCTGGAGCACGCTGGCGATGGTAGCATATGCCCCCTGGGGTGGCAAGCGCGGTGCGGGCGCTACAGGGACCGCCGGCGCATGCTCACGGTGCAGCCATCTTCGCGAACCTGCCGACGCCCAGCGGCTCGATCGCCAGCTCCGTCCCTCCCCGGAGGATCAGGTCGGCCGTCGCCCGGCCCATGGCGGGACCCACCAGGATGCCCTTGCGCCCCGCTCCTGTGGCGACGTACACCCCGTGCCTGTCCGGCACGGCGCCCAGCACCGGCAGCCAGTCCCGCGATAGCGGCCGGAGGCAGGCGGTCTGGCGCACCAGTTGGGCTTCGGCCAGAGCGGGCATCATCTTGAGGAGCGCGCCCATGACCGTTTCTCTCCCCTCCTGGGTGGGGTTTTCGTCAAAGCCGGCCTCCTCCTCGGTGGTACCCGCCCAGAGGAGGCCATCCGGCTTGGTGGAGGCGTAGTGGTGGCTCCAGCCCACCGAGCACTGCACGGGTGGGCCGGGCGCGCGGAGGCGCAGGATCTGCCCCTTCAAGGGACGGACCTCCACAGGGAGGCCCAGCCAGGCCGACGCCTCGCCACTCCAGGGCCCCATGGCGATCACTACCCGACCGCACGCCATCTCCTCGTGCTCCAGCCTCACACCCCGGATACGGCCGCCCTCCTGGAGCAGGCCGCGCACCGTCCCATGCCGGATGGTGGCGCCCAGCTTCTCCGCTCCCTGGGCTAGGGCCAGAACGAAGCGGTAGGGGTCCACCTCCGCCGTGCCCTCAATAGAGACCGCGCCCAGGATCTGCTCCGATACCCGGGGCTCCACGGCGCGCGCCTCCGCAGGCTCCAGCCAGCGCACCTGGTAGCCCGGCTGCTGCTGACGCCAGCCCAGCCGTCCCTGCTCGAAGCGTTGCTCCTCCTCGGTGAACACCAGGTCCAGCGCCGGGCGCGGGCGGTAGGCGGTGTCGATCCCCGTCTCCGCCGGCAGCGCCGCGGCCAGCTCCCGATGCAGCCGCATCCCCTCCTGGGCCAGGGGATAAAGAGGCCCGGGGATACCAACACCACCCATGGGACTCAGATTGCCAAAGGCGAAGCCGGAGGCATGACTCCCCACGGCATCCCGCTCGATGACCACGCTGCGCACGCCCTCCTTGGCCAGAAAGTAGGCCGTGGCAAGGCCCACGATGCCCCCGCCCACGATGACTACCTCTGCGCCACTAGTTGCCATCCCACCCCGCCATTAGCGATGAAGAACGGGATCCACGCGGCCGTCGTGCACCACCACCTGCTGCACCAGGTCACCGAGCAACAGGCGCTGGTCCACCGGGGTAAGCTGATTCCAGCGCGCCATCAGGTCGGAGGCCGTCGCCGATCCCCAGAGGTGCGAGAGCACGCCCGCCGAAGAGCGCCGGCCTCGTCCTTCCAGGGTCTGAAGCCGTAGCTCCACGTGCTGGGTCTCCCGCAAAAGAGGAGCCAGGGCAGTCCGCAGCCCGGTCAGGGAGAGATCGCCCCGGGCCGCGCCGTCCAGGTGGCGATCGAAGCGTCCCTCCAGGCTGCGCAGCCGGGCCCGCAGAGACGTCCGGACCTCTGCAGCGGCGGCGGTCCCTTCATCGGTTTCCGGGGGCAAAGGCACCGATAGCTGTTGGCCGATGGCTGCCAGCACCGCCTCTTCCAGCTCCCGGGCGCGCCAGGTGTGATAGTCGCACACACTCTGGTTCACCCGAGAGCCACAGCGGTAGTAGCGGTACTCCGCCTCCGTGTGGCCGCCATCGCGCTTGCGGGACCAGCTCTGGCGGCGGCTCACGCCGATCATGCGGGCGCCGCAGTAGCCACAGAGAGCCAGCCCCGTCAGCAGGAAGGAGGTCTGCCGTCCTGGCGGCCGCCCACCGCTGGCCGACTCTCGCTTCCGCTGCGCCTGGCGAAACAGGTCCGCCGGGATGATCGCCTCGTGGCTGCCCGGCACCCGCACGCCAAAGCGCACGTAGGTGCCGATGTACACCCGGTTCCGGAGGATGTCCCGCACGGTTACCACGCTCCACCGGCTGCCCCGGCGGGTAGAGGTGCCGGCATCGTTCAGAAAGCGGGCGATCTTACGCAGCCCCAGGGTGTCCTGCGCGTACATCTGGTAGATCTGCCGCACCACCTGGGCTTCCTCCGGCACCACCTCCAGCCGCCCGTGGGAGCCAATGCGGTAACCGTAGGGCATTTTTCCCAGCCCGTAGCCGCGCATAGCCTTGGAACGGAGGGTGTCCAGGGCGCGATCGCTGAGGCGTTCCCGTCCCCGCTGTCGGCGCCAGCTCTCCAGCGCTTCCTCCAGCGGGTCTTCCGCAACGGGCTCCGCCGCCACCACCCGTGCCCCCAGATACTCCAACTCCAGCAGCCGGCGCACCGTCTCCCTGGGCTCTCTGGCCAGGTCCGGCACCAGCCCCACCACCACCACCGTGAAACCGCGGTCGGGTTGACGCAGGTACTCCACTAGCTGGCGATAGCCCCGGCCGCTGCCTCGGGCCGTGGACGGGCCATCGAAGAAGGTGGCCGCGGGCTGGAAACCCTGCCGCTCACAGAACCGGAGGAAACCCACCTCCTGCTCCTCCACGGAGGGAAGGGCCTCATTCTTGCCGCGCGCAGAGTCGACCCGGAAATAGCCGATGGCGTCCATAGCTAGCTCCACCCTGGGGAAAGAAGATTAGTCCGCATAGAGCACGCGTCCGCAGCTGGGGCATTGCACCAGCTCCTGATCGGAGCGCACCCGCTGCTGCACCATCATGGGCAGGTTAATGCGACACCCCTGGCAGGTGGCCCGCTCCATACGGGCCACCGCTCTGCCCTGCTTCGTGGCCAGAAGCAGGGCATAGAGCCGCAGATCCGGCGGTGGCACAACGCTGGCAATGGCGCGGCGTTGCTCGGTCAAACGGTCCATCGACGCTCCCCGCTCCTGGCGCTCTGCTTCCAGCCGGTCCACCAGCTCGCTGCGACGCCCCTCCGCCTCCTCCAACTCCCGCTCCAGGGTCACGCGCTCCGTCTGCTGCCCTTCGAGCTGCGTCATCACCTCCAGGACGGCGTCTTCCTGGTGCTGCGCTCGCGCCTTGACCATGGTGGCCTCCTCCTGGAGGCTCACCAGCTCCTTGGGATTGTTCACCCGGCCACCGTAAAGCTTGGCTTCCACCTGTTTCAAAAAGTCCCGGGTGGATTCCACCTCCCACTCGGCGCTGCGCTGCTGCCGCTCCAGCTCCGTCAGCCGGTGGCGGGCCGCCGTCACCTGCTCCCGGAGCTCCACCAGCGCCGCAGTGTCCTCCAACTGCCGCTGGATCTCCTCCAGCCGCTGGTGGTGCGCCGCCACCTCCGAGTCGATAGCCTGAAGGCGCTTAAGCTCTCGGATACTGCTCACGGCCTCGCGTCAGGCATTGGCCTCTTGCCAGGAATACCGCTCTTCCGTCCACGGGTCGCCGTGGTTGTGATAGCCATAGCGCTCCCAGAACCCCCGCTCATCCTGCTCCCGGAACTCCAGGCCCCGCACCCACTTGGCGCTCTTCCAGAAGTAGAGATGGGGCACCACCAGGCGCAGGGGCCATCCGTGGTCCGGCTCCAGGTCTTCCCCGTTGTGGCGGTAGGCCAGCAGGTTCTCCGGACGGTTCAGCTCCTCAAAGGGGAGGTTGGTGGTATACCCCCCCTCCGCATGGACGATGACGTAGCGCGCCTTGGGCAGCGGGAGCACCCGTCGGACGATCTCTCGGATGCTCACGCCCTCCCAGCGGTTGTCCAGCTTGCTCCAGCCCGTTACGCAGTGGATGTCCGAGGCCGTCTCCACCCGCGGCAGCGCCATGAACTCCTGGTAGCTCCAGCGCATGGGGTGGGCCACCAGTCCCGTCACCTGGAAATCCCACTTTTCCGCGTCGAAGCGCGGGACATTCCCGTAATGGAGCACGGGCCACTTGTCCGTCAGCTCCTGGCCCGGGGGGACGCGGTCGGCCACGGCGGCGCGCCGGGCCTCCCGCTCCTGTCGGCGGGTCAACCAGTCGAAGGCCATCTATCTACTCCTTCCGGATGCACCGGGCCTGTCTGCCGTAGGCAGGTCAGCCGGCGGCCCCTCCTGGGCCGCAGCGGCTAGTCTCATATCTGCAGGAACGGGTCGCCCCGCACCGTGAAGACGCTGGGCGCCGCGGGCTTGTGGGTATTCCCCGCAAGCGCGGCGGCCAGCACCAGGACGAGGCTTACGACCACGAGTTCCATGGGGCGTCACGGCAACGAAAGTGCCCTCACTATAGCACCCCCCTTCCTGCAACGGCAACGTCGCCTCCGCCGAGACCGTTTATTAGCTCCGCACTACAGGCTGAAGCCTGTAGCATAACCGCTCAGAATCGTCCAGGCTTGAGCCTGCGGTGGCGGGTTGATAAACACCCGCCTCCGCCAGCCGTTGACACTCCACCACGTTGGGCTATGATTGTCCAGATATCCTGCTTCGCGATCGATTCGTCACCGGGAAGGAGTGGACTCATGGAGATTGCGCCGGGCATTCGCGTCATCCAGGTGCCTGAAGAGCACGTGATGCGGCCCGTCTTCACCGATATCTATCTGGTGGGCGACGGCGAGCTGCTCATGATCGACACCGGCGAGGAGGCCGATCGCTTCTCCCAGGCTATGTTCAGCGCCCTGGTGGAGCTGGGCCCGTCCTGCAAGGTCGCCCAGGTGTGCGTGACCCACAGCCACATGGATCACTGCGGCGGCCTGCGCTGGGCCCGGGAGACCCTGGGCGCCACCATCCGCGCCCATCCCGCGGTCATCCCCAAGGTGGAGAAGAAGGTGGGGAAAGACAAGATTCAACCCCTCAAAGATGGCGAGGTGCTGAAGGTGGGTGGCAAGCGCATCGAGGTCCATTTCACCCCCGGCCACAGCGAGGACTCCGTCTGCTACTTCATCCGCCGCGAACGTATTCTCTTCACCGGCGACACCATCTTGGGCGTGGGCACCACCACGGTCAACGACCTGTATGACTACATGGCCACCATGGAGCAGCTCTTGAAGCTGAAGCCCCGTATGATCCTGCCCGGCCACGGGCCGGTGATCCCCGACGCCAGCCGCACCATCCAGGAGTACATCGCCCACCGCAACATGCGGGAGCGTCAGATCAGCCAGCAGCTCCAACGGGCCCCCAGGACGGCCCACGGGCTGGTGCGGGCCATCTACGCCGACGTAGACAAGCGGCTGCACCGGGCGGCCCGGGGCAACGTGCGCCAGCACTTGAAGAAGCTGGAAAAGGAGGGCCTGGTGCGGGTGGAGGGCGCCGGCGCCCGGGCCAAGTACTACTGGGCGGGCTAGCGTGGCTTCACAAGTCGTGTTGAACATGGGCGTAGGTCGAGCATGTGTGCCCTGCGCTCGTCGAAGGGTCGAGACCACGCCCGCATTCCCCGACTCGGTTCGAAGAACGGGATTGATAAACACACTCGCTTTGGCCCAGGTTGACAGCCTGCGGTGCGAAGACTAATCTTCTGCTGGTTGACTACCGCCAGCCCATAAGAGAGGGAGAAGGCCATGAAACTGGTGCTCTTTGATGACAACCGGCTTGGCGTCCTGGACGGAGAAGAGGTGGTGGATGTCTCTGCCCCCTGGGAGGGCCTGGCCCTGGACCCGGGCGTCCGCATGAACAGGCTGATCGAGCGGTTTGCCGAGCTGCGCCCCAAGCTGGAGGAGGCGGCGCGCAACGGCAAGAAGATCCCCGTGCACAAGGTGAAGCTCCGAGCGCCCCTACCCCGGCCGGGCAAACTGGTGTGCATGGCCGTGAACTACATGGAGTACGGCACCCGGTCCGAACCCGCGCCCATCAACGCCTTTCTCAAGTCGCCCCGCGCCATCATCGGCCCGGATGAGACCATCGTGCTGCCGGCGGAGCCGGCTACCGTCTTTGAGCACGAGGCGGAGCTAGCCCTGGTTATTGGGAAAGCCGGAAGGAACGTGCCCGCAGCCCGGGCTTACGACTACATCTTCGGCTATCTCAACTTCATCGACGGCTCCGCCCGGGGACTGGGCGCGCCGGGGATGGATAACTTCTTCCCCGGCAAGTCCTGGCACACCTTCGCCCCCATGGGGCCGGCCATGGTGACCGCCGATGAGGTCAAGGACCCCCAGAACCTGACGGTGCGCCTCTGGATGAACGGCGTGCTACGCCAGGACTACCCCACCAGCGACATGGCCCACAAGATCCCCCGAGTGGTGGAGTGGGTTTCTTCAGTCCTGAGCCTGGAGCCGGGCGATGTCATCGCCACGGGCACCAACCACCAGGGGCTGGGGCCGCTGCAGGACGGCGACGAGCTGGAGATGGAGATAGACGGCCTGGGCCGGCTGCGGGGCCTGAAGGTGTCCGATCCCCAGAAGCGCTCCTGGGCGCGCCAGACCCGGTCGCAGCAGGCGGCGCGAGAGGCCGCCCTGGCCAGGGCTTAGCAGCCTGCGGAAAACGCAGTTTCCGCTCGTCCTGAGAGCTTGTGAGTCTTTGTCCTCCCTCCCCTGGTGGGAGGGAGCTTGAGGGAGGGGGCAGGCGTCGCTTCACCCTCTCCCTAACCCTCTTCCGTCAAGGGAGAGGGAAAGATTCACAGGCTCTGAGCCTGGCCGAAGGGCGAGGCGCTCATGGTGAGCCCTACGGCAGGCTCGGGACAGGCCTGTCGAACCATGCGCGGTTCTTCAGCAGGATGTGTTAGTCCCGAACGTGCTCCCGTCCGAATCCCATCACACACCTGGTTAACCACTGGAGGAGATCATGAAGCTGGTGTTCTTCGACGACTTCAAACTGGGGGTCCTGAACGGCGACCGAGTGGTGGACGCCGCTCGGGTGGTGGCCGATATCCGGCATGACTCGCCCCAGGACCTGCTGAGCAAGCTCATCGGGTCCTTCGACCGCTACCGCGCCCGCCTGGAGGAGGCCGCCAGGAGTGGCGCAGGCGTTCCCGTGGCCAGCGTTCGGCTCCGCTCTCCCCTGCCCAAGCCGCTGCTGGTGTGCATGGCCGTAAACTACATGGAGTACGGTACCCGCGCCGAGCCCTCGCCTATCAATGCCTTCCTCAAGTCCTCCGACTCGGTCATTGGCCCGGGGGACACCATTGTGCTGCCGCCCGATGAAGCCCGGATCTTCGAGCATGAGGCGGAGCTGGGGCTGGTCATCGGCAAGACCGCCAAAAACGTCAAGGCGGCAGACGCCTACGACTACATTTTCGGCTACGTCAACTTCATCGACGTGTCGTCCCGAGGGCTGGGGGGAAACAGCTTCTTCTGGGGCAAGTCCTGGGATACTTTCGGTCCGACCGGCCCCGCATTGGTCACCGCCGACGAGATCAAGGACCCCCAGAACCTGAACGTGCGCCTGTGGGTGAACGGTGTGCTGCGCCAGGACTACCCCACCAGCGACATGGCCCATAAGATCCCGCGAGTGGTCGAGTGGGCCTCCTCTGTCGCCACGTTGGAGCCGGGAGACCTGATCGCCACGGGCACCAACCACCAGGGGCTGGGCCCGCTCCAGGACGGAGACGTCATGGAGATGGAGATTGACGGCCTGGGCAGGCTGGCAGGCCTCAAGGTGGTGGATGCCAAGAAGCGCTCCTGGCCGCGAGAGACCCGGGCCCAGAAGGCCGCGCGGGAGGCCTCGGCGTAAACGTAGCCCGCAGGTAGACCCTTTCGCGAAGGCGTTGGCTCCATACCTGGGCCAACGCCTTCTTCTTGCCTCAAGTTGCCGAATGGGCCGGGAGCCGGCCTTGCACGGTTCTTACACTTCTTCCGGCAGCGTACCCCGCACAACGGCGTCGGTCGTGCGGGCCACCCGTACCATGGCCTGCACATCATGTACCCGGACAATGTCCGCCCCTGCGGCAATGCCAAGGGCCACGGTGGCCGCAGTGCCTTCCAACCGCTGGTCCGGCGGTAGCCCGCCCAGCACTCGCCCGATGGTGCTCTTGCGTGAGGTGCCCAGGAGAATGGGGCATCCCAGCGCCCGCAGCTCACCCAGCCGGCGCAGCAGCACCAGGTTCTGCTCCCAGGTCTTGCCGAAGCCCACGCCCGGGTCCACGATGATCTGCTCCCAGGCGACGCCCGCTTCCAGCGCTATCCGGCAGCTCTTGCGAAGGCTGGCGATGATGTCCGTCAGTAGCTCCTGATACTGGGTGCCCTCCTGGTTGTGCATCAGCACCACGGGGACCCCCCGCTGCGCGGCCAGGGCCGCCAGCGCGGGGTCCCGCTTCAGACCCCATATGTCGTTGATCATGTCGGCGCCGGCGCCCAGCGCGGCTTCGGCCACGGGCGACTTGTAGGTGTCGATGCTGATGGGGAGTGAGACGGCCGCTCGCACCGCCCGGAGGGCAGGCAGCACCCTGACCAGCTCCTCCTCGGCGCTTACAGGCTGATGACCCGGACGGGTGGACTCGCCGCCGATGTCCAGGATGTCTGCGCCCTCCGCGGCAAAACGGAGGGCCTGGGCCACGGCCGCCTCTGGGTCGCCCGCCAGGCCGTCGCCGGAGAAGGAGTCGGGCGTCAGGTTGATGATGCCCATGACGTAGGTGCGGCTGCCCCACTCAAAGCGGGTGACGCCGCAGCGAGTGACACCCGGGCCGCTGGTGGTCTGCATGGGGGATCCTCTAGCCCGGGACGAGGGTCTTTCGAGAGTGGCCGAAGAAGGCAGTGACCAGGGCTGCCGCTGCCAGGGCCAGCCCGCCGCCGAAAAGGAAGGGCGCGCTGGGGCCAAAGCCCTCCCACGTGCCAACGCCCTGCCACAGCAACCCGGCCAGGAGGCTTGCCGGGAGCGCGGTGATGCCGATGGCCGCGTGGTAGACGCCGTAGGCAGTACCTCTGACATCTGAGGTTACCAGGTCCGCGACCAGCGCACGGCCCACGCCTTCGGTCATAGCGTAGTAGACGCCGTAGAGGGGATAGAGGAGCCACAACAGCCCGGCGTCGGGCAGCAGCGCGAAGCTGACGTAGACGATGGCATAGAGCAGCCATCCGCCCGCCAGCACATTGCTCTTGCCCCAGCCGTCCGCCAGGGCGCCCAGAGGCGTGGCCAGCGCGGTGTACACGAAGTTGAACAGGAGCAGCGCCAGGGACACCTCCAGCACACTGAAGCCCGCAGACTGTGCCCGCAGCAGCAGAAAGGCGTCGCTGGAGTTGCCCAGCGTGAACAAGGCCGCGATGGCCACGAAGAGCTTGAAGCGGCCGTCCAGGCGAGCGGCCGACCTACACCCGGCCGCTCCATGGCGCTGGCTCATGGGGATGTCCCGCACGAAGGCGGCCAGCACCACGAGCGCCAGAAAGCCCGGCGCCGCCGCGATGAGCACCAGCGCCACGTAGGTCTCCCGGGAGAGGACGAGCGCCCCGCCCTGGCTCAGATAGACGATGAGGGCTACCAGGGCCAGGCCCAGGAAGGCGCCAGCCGTGTCCAGCGATCGGTGGAGTCCGAAGCTGACGCCCCGAGTAGCCTCTGTGGCGGAGTCGGCGATGAGAGCGTCTCGGGGCGAGGTGCGGATGCCCTTGCCCAGGCGGTCCGCCAGCCGGATGGCCAGGACGGGGACGGCGGCCGTGGCCAGGGCCAGGAAGGGCTTGGAGCAGGCCGAGAGGCCGTAGCCCACCAGGGTGAGGCTCTTGCGCTGGCGTAATCGGTCCGAGAGCCAGCCAGAGCCCATCTTGGAGAGGCTGGCCGTGGTCTCGGCAAAGCCCTCGATGAGGCCGATGGTCACCGTGGTGAAGCCCAGGGTACCCGCCAGAAAGAGGGGGAGCACCGTCAGCGTCATCTCGCTGGACACGTCGGTGAGGAAGCTCACCAGCCCCAGGAAGACCACGTTAGCGGGGATGGCCGCCAGGCTGGGAAAGAAGGTTGTCTTAGCCACTGGTTACCCTAGAACACAATCACGCCGCGGCCCACCTTGCTGGAGTCCAGGTCGGCAAAGGCCCCGTTGATCTGGTCCAGGCTGTAGGGCGGTTATGCACTTGTGCCCCGGTTCCCGTGTTTGGCAATAAGCTCTCGTACCGCTGGAACCAACTCCTTCGGGACCTCCATGACGGCCTGGGACTGATCCTCGAAGGCTGCTTCGTCTTCTGCTACGGCCTCCTCTTCGGTTTGTTCTTCGTAGTGGGCCAAGACCTTGCTTACTCTTTCCTCGTCCCAACCTGGTGGGAATTTGCTCTGTGTCATCCTCGTCACCTTCTTCGCCTCCGTCGCCGATAGGCCGCCAATGGTTTTCCCTTCAGTTCGTACGCAGTGACAACAAAGACGCTCTCCGTCCCGGGGTCTGGAACATAGATTACCCGCAGATACCGTCCGGCGCGCGTCTGCCCGATAGCAACTCTCGCGCCTTCTCGTCCCGCCCTATCCTCGCCTGGGCCTGCCAGCACCTGCTCAACTTCCTCAGTCACTTCATGGCGATAAATGTGAGGTTGTCCGGTCCGCGGATCAACGTAGAAGCGCTGGAGCATGCTGCCATTGCCCGATTACATTTTAGAACACAATCACGCCGCGGCCCACTTTGCTGGAGTCCAGGTCGGCGAAGGCCCCGTTGATCTGGTCCAGGGAGTAGCGGCGGGCCACCAGATGGTCGATGTCCAGCACGCCTCGGCGGTAGAGCTCCACCAGCCGAGGCATGTCCTGTCGGGGGCGGGAGCTGCCGTAGTAGCAGCCTTTGATGGTCTTCTCCAGCCGGGTAAGGGTCATCGCCTCGATGGGTGCCTTGTCCCCCACGGGCGCCAGGCCCACGATCACCGCGGTGCCGCCCTTGCGGGTCATCTCTACCGCCATGTTGGTGGTCTCTCCGCCGCCGAAGGCCTCAAAGGCGTAGTCCACACCCCCTTGGGTGATCTGTCGCACCCGAGCCACGGCGTCCTCCCGGCTGGCATTAACGCTGTGGGTCGCGCCGAAGCGGCAGGCGAAGTCCAACTGGGGGTCCTGGACGTCCACCGCGATGATAGTGGTGGCGCCGGCGATGCGGGCACCCTGAATGACGTTGAGTCCCACGCCACCGCACCCCACCACAGCCACGGAGCTGCCGGGCTGTACCTTGGCGTTGAAGAGCACAGCCCCCACGCCCGTGGTGACGGAGCAGCCCACCAGCGCGGCATTCTCCAAGGGGAAGTCCTCGGCCACGGGGATGCAACCGCTCTCGGGCGCCACGGTGCGCTCGGCGAAGCAGGAGACCTTGCCCATGTTGGTGATCTGCTTCCCGCTGGCGGTGAAGTGGCGGGAGGTGCCGTCCATCATCACGCCCCGGTTCACGCTCAGCGCCGTATCGCACAGGTGGGGCCGACCCGTCTCGCAGTAGTGGCAGAAGCCGCAGTTGGGCACAAAGGAGAGGATAACCCGGTCGCCGGGCTTCACCATGGTAACCCCTTCGCCCACGGCCTCCACCGTGCCCGATCCCTCGTGGCCCAGGATGGCCGGTAGCGTGATAGGGGCCTCACCCTTGATGAAGTGGAGATCGCTGCGGCAGATGCCCGCCGCGCCCACCTTGATCAACACCTCGCCCCGCTTGGGCGGTTGCAGCTCAATCTCCTCGATGGCCAGGGGTTTGTTCTCCTCGTGGAGCACCGCGGCTTTGACTCGCATGGCAGACTTCCTCCCCTGCAAGATTAAACGCGCGAAGTTCACGCTGGCGTGGGCGCCGGCCTCGCGTGGCCCGACTGTAGCACCGCAGCAGGCGCGGCGCAACCAGGTCCAGCACCTGGAAAGCCCACTCGGCTGGCGGCCACAGCGCAGTGTGGTGTATGGTCTAGGGGCAAGGAGTGAACGGGAGCGTTCCCTCGGCGACTCAGGACGCAACCACCAGGAGGCTGCCATGCCAGCGGCGCTATCCGGCCCCTTTCGCTACGCTCGCACCTGCTACCGGCACCCAGCGGGACAGGTGGGGGTGGCCATCACTGACTGGCTGCTGGACCTGGCGTGGGTGCTGCCCACGGGCGGAGGCTACCGCCTGACCAACACGGGGCTGGTGTCCCTGGACGCACTGGGCGCTCCCGGCGACCGTCTGCGCACCGATCGGGCCTACTCTTTCTGCACCGACTACACGGAACGGCGGCACCACCTATCGGGCGACCTCGGCGCGGCCCTGACCCAGTGGCTCTTCGCTCGGGAGTGGGCTATCAGGGCACCTGAGGGTGGCAGACTGCTGCAGCTCACCGACGCGGGCAGGGTGGCCCTCACGGGGCTACGGGTGAAGCTGCCGTAGGGTGGCAGCGATGCGGGCCTACGTCGGCAGCGGCGCTTCCGACAGCAACCGCCCTCGGCCGTCCCGGTTGCCCACCGCGGCGTAGCTCATGGTGTAGAGGTTGGCGTAGAGGCCACTGCGCTCCAGTAGCTCCTGGTGGGTACCCTCCTCCACGATGCGGCCGTGCTCCAGCACTACGATACGGTCGGCGTCCCGCACCGTGGAGAGGCGGTGGGCGATGACGAAGGAGGTGCGACCCCGGAGCAGCTCCTTCAGCGCCCGCTGGATCAGGAGCTCCGTCTGGGTGTCCACGTTTGCCGTGGCCTCGTCCAGCATCAGGATGCGGGGGTCCGCCAGGATGGCCCGGGCAAAGCTGATGAGCTGTCGCTGCCCCACGCTCAGGTTTCCTCCCCGCTCCTGGAGCACCGTCTGGTACCCCTGCTCCAGGCGCATGATGAAGTCGTGGGCGCCCACGGCCTTCGCGGCGGCCCCGACTTCGGCGTCGGTGGCCTCCAGTCGCCCGTAGCGGATGTTGTCCAAAAGGGTGCCGGTGAAAAGAAAGGGCTCCTGGAGCACGATGGCCATCTGGCGCCGCAGACTGGCCTGGGTCACGCCCCGGAGGTCGTACCCATCGATGGTGACGCGGCCCCCGCTGACGTCGTAGAAGCGGGCCAGCAGGCTGAACATGGTGCTCTTGCCGGCCCCCGTCGCGCCCACCAGGGCCACAGTCTCGCCGGGACGCACGTGCAGGTCAACGTCCTGAAGCACCGGGATACCCGGAATGTAGCTGAAGTTCACGTGGTCGTAGCGCACCTCTCCCCTGACAGGCGGCAGCTCTGTCGCGTCCAGGGCGTTCTGGATGTCCACCGGCGTATCCAGCACCTCGAAGATGCGGACGCCCCCTACCATGGCCCGCTGGAACTGGGTGTACTGCATGGTGAGCTCGCGGATAGGCTCGAAGAAGCGCTGGATGTAGAGGGTGAAGGCCACCAGCTCGCCGATGCCCATCTCTCCCGCCAGCGCCTGCCGGCCACCGAAGATGATGACCAGGGCGGTGGCCGCCGCCACCAGGAACTCCACCAGCGGCTGCACCGCGGCCGCGAGCCGGCCCGCCCGCAGGTTCGCGGCGAAGTGCGCCTCGTTCACCCGGTCGAACTCCCGCAGGTTGGTGTCCTCCCGGGAAAGGCTTTGGATGACCCGCACCCCGCTGATGTTCTCCTGGAGGCCAGCGTTGACCACGGCGATGGCCTGCCGCACCCGCATGAAGGCCATGCGGGAATAGCGTTGCCAGATGGCCATTACCACCACCAGCACGGGTACCACCGAGAAGGCGATGAGGGCCAACCTGGCGTTCATGGAGAAGAGCAGGTAGACCACGATGCAGAGGCTGACGATGTCCTGCACCACATTGAAGAAGCCGGCCGTCAGCAGCTCTTGCAGCGAGAGCACGTCGTTCTGCACCCGGGACATGAGGCGGCCCACCTCGTTCGCGTCGAAAAAGCTCAGGGAGAGCTTCTGGAGGTGGTCGACCATACTGGTCCGGAGGGTGTGGAGCACGCTCTGGCCCACCCAGGAGAGAGCCAGGGTCTGGCCGTACTGGGTGACCCAGCTCACTAGCCCGTTGGCCAGGTAGACGGCAGTGATCACCGTGAGGCCGGCCAGGTCTCCCGCGGCGATGAACTGGTCGATGGCCAGGCCGATGATCCGGGGCCCCGCGGAGCTGCTGATAGAGTAGAAGAGGGTGCATACCAGGGCCGCCAGCGCCAGCCTGCGGTAGGGCAGCACGTAGCGGGCCAGGCGGCTCACCACTTGGTGGTCGTAGACTGAACCCAGGGCCTCGTCCTGGTCCTGATCCAGCGCGCCCCGCAGGCCCTGGCGCATGCCCATTCCACCCCCACCACCCCCACTGCCCATGCCGGGCCCGTGGCCCCAGCCACCGTGCATCATAGTAGTTCAGACTCCTGAAACTGAGCAGCTAGTACCTAGTATCCTAAATCAGCGTCACAAAGCCCAGCCCAATCC
>JACPQN010000098.1 GCA_016190485.1 Chloroflexota bacterium | reverse complement strand
CTCTGACTCAGGACACTCGTACTTACTTGCGAAAAAACGCGCTAAAAGAAGCCGCTCATGGTGAGCCGAGTTTACCCTGAGCTAGGCCGAAGGGAACCACGAGCGGCTCTCCCTTCGACAAGCTCAGGGTGAGCGGGGTTGGGACGGACCCAGTGCACACGAACTTACGCAACCAAGTACTAGTTGGTAGCGACCAGGTCTTTGATCTGCTGGTAGGTGGAGACCGGCAGGATGCGGCGCTCAACCAGATCCCAGGAGTCGAGAAAGGGCCCGTCTTTGGTCCGGGACTCGATGATGCGCTGTGCCCGCACTTCTCCGATGCCAGGCAGCCTGTCAAGCTCCGCCTTGCTCGCGGTGTTGAGGTTGATCCTGGGCGCGCCGGCCTTGCCCGGCGGCACTTCCTCGCCGCGGCGGGGGACAAAGACGTGGTCGCCATCCCGCAGGATGCTGGCCAGGTTCAGGCGTTCTAGTCCCGCCTCCGCCGTGGAGCCACCGGCCGCCCGCAGCGCGTCCTCCACCCGGTCGCCGGAGGCCAGGAGGTAGACGCCCGGAGTCTGGACGGCTCCGCTCACGTAGACCTTGACCTCAGGCGGTGCAGTGGACTGCGGGGGCAGCAGGATCTGAATGGGCTCGCGCGAGGGCATCCGCAGCGCCACGGCAGCTCCGCCGCCTACCAGGAGGAGCCCGGAGAGACTCAGAAAGGCGAGGAGGCGCGGCTGCCGGAGCACCTCAGCGCTTCAGTGACCGCACGATCTTGACCAGCCGGGTGGGCACGTGCACCAGGGGATTGGCCCGTTGACCCACGATGCGTGCTTCCCGCAGCTTGGCCAGAAACTCCTGAGGGTCCCGCAGATCGAAGTCCTCCATCTCCACGTAGGCGCCGCCCACCTCGATAGGGGTATGGGAGTCGCTGCCGGCGCCCAGCGCGTGGCCGTGGGCGCGGCCATACGCCTCGGCCCGCTGCGAGTCCCGCAGCAGCGTGGTGCGGCAGTTGAAGGCCTCGGTGATGTCGATCTGGCCCGCCAGCCGGTCCAGGGCTTCGGCCCGCAGCCGGCTCCGCCTGAAGCGGTCGTAGGGGTGGGGCGCCGCCACCAGGCCACCCTGCGCGTGCACGCGCTCCACCGTCTCCTCCGGGCTCAGGCCCCGGGGCACCTCCTCCTTCAGGAACAGGCCGATGAGCTCCCCCTCATCGGTCTTGATCTCCTCGCCCACGATGACCTTGAAGGGGGCGATCTGCTGGGCGGCCAGCCCGCCGGCGATGGTGTTGTGGTCGGTGACGGCAAGGCAGGAGATGCCTCGGCGCACGCACCGGTCCACCAGCGCCTCCACGGGCATGGCGGAGTCCCAGGAGTGCCTGGTATGGGAATGCAGGTCTACGTGCAGCATCGGTGATTGGGCCGCCAGAAGGCGCTAAGTTGGGGTCTCCGAGGGTTCCGGTGCGGTCGCCTCCGCAGTGATCTGGGTGATGCGCAGCTCCGCGGCGTCCAGTTGCCGGCCACAGAGCTTTGCAAGGCGCATCCCCTCCTCAAAGAGTGAGACGCCCTCTTCCAGGGGGAGGCCACCGGCCTCCAGCTTGCGGACGATCTCCTCCAGCTGTCGGTAGGCCTCTTCGAAGCTCGGGTCCCGCTTTGGCACGCCGCCTCCTTGCGGGGCCATTATAGCCCATGGAGCGGGAACACGGTGTGTCGCAGGTCCTCCACGACCCGCTCGGCGAAGGCGCGAGTCTGGCGGACCGTGCTCTCCTCCAGCTCCGGCGGCGCGCCGTCCCCGAGCTGCGCGACACCGTAGCGCTCCCGATAGCCCTGAGGCGTCTGGTCGGGCCAGGTTGCTCCCAGCATCAGCCCGTACTCCAGGGTCCACACCCTGGCCACTGCGCCCAGGTCGTAGCCGCCACCACCCAGGCAGAGCACCCGCGGCGCTGCCCCCAGCAACTGCTCCACCACCGTGTAGTAGGCCGCGGTGGTGAGCTGCAGATGCGCCAGGGAGTCCGTGTAGTGGGCGTCCACGCCAAGCTGGGCCACCAGCACGTCCGGCCTGAAGGCGGCCAGCAGCGGCGGCGCCACCTGCTGGAACGCCCATACGTAGACCTCGTCCCCGGTGTAGGGGAAGAGCGGCACGTTGACGGCGTAGCCCGTCCCAGCGCCCGACCCGATCTCGCCCGTCTCGCCGGTGCCGGGGAAGAGGTAGCGTCCCCACTCGTGGAGGGAGATGGTCAGCACATCGTCGCTCTCGTAGAAAGCCTGTTGCACGCCGTCGCCGTGGTGGGCGTCAATGTCCACGTAGGCCACCCGCAGCCCTTGCTGCACCAGGGAGGCGATGGCCACGGCGGGGTCGTTGAACACGCAGAAGCCCGAGGCGCGGCCCCTGGCGGCGTGGTGCAGCCCGCCGGAGATGCTGAACGCGGTGGGGACCGTGCCACTGAGCAGCAACTCCGCCGCCACCAGCGACGCGCCCGTGGAGAGGCATGCGGCCTCGTACATGCCGGGATACGGCGGGTTGTCGCCCCAGGGGCTGAAGCCGTAGCGGGTCAGGTCCTCCTCCGCTTCGCCGGCGCTGATGCGCTGCACGGCACGGATGTACTCCTGGTCGTGCGCCAGCAGGAGCTCCTCCTCCGTGGCCATGCGCGGCGGCACCAGGAGGGCGTTGGGCTGCCCAAACGCGCCGTAGGCCTCCAGCAGCTCGTAGCTGAGCTGGAGACGGCGCGGCTTCATGGGATGATCCTCCCGCAGCACGTGGCGGGACAGGTCGGGATGGTAGACGAAGGCGGCTTTAGGCACAGGCAGCCTCGCTAAGCACGCTCTACCACGCTACTGATCAAGGGCTCGCCTGTACTGCCGCGCCTTTCGGGACACTGCACCACCAACTTGTTAGAATCTCACCGTGAGAACTCTCAATTCTGATGGGTAAAAGCACCCAAAAAGCACCCAAAGGACTTGACAAGGGCACATTTGCGTTTAGAATTTGGAACAGGTGTTTGGCAACGACAGAGATAGGTGGTGAGAAAATGCCAAGATCACAGCTCATGAACACCCCCAAGAAAGTGCTGGTTCCTTGCATTGTATTCCCGGGCATGTTCAATGGCGAGCTTCAATTTCAAGTTCAACCTCCCGGCGCAGAAGCGATCCATGTGTATGCCGCGAATAGTACTACTAACATTGAGCCCCATCAGGTTCCCTCAAGCGGGATTGACGGCTTACTCAAAGCTCTGTTGGTTCAGGACCTGGGCGACCGCGTCATAATTGATCTCCCTGGCGAAACCTTACCAATAGGGCCCAGGATCCGCGTACCCAAGAGCTTCGTTCGCTTCGATTGAGTGGGCCAATGTCCGATGATCTTGTCAGATATAGACCTTGAAACAGAAGTCAAATTCAGGCAACATTAGGTTTGATCCGCCCATAGATACAAATCCAGAACGCATCAATTGACCTGAGACTAAGTCGAGATCTGCGAATTCCTCGAAAACACCAAGGCGTGATTCTTTCTCCAAAAGAACGTATTCTCCAAGAGTTTCACGGAGAACTAACCTCAATACAGCCCGGTGGGTATAACCTGGAGCCTAGTCATCTGGTGCTTGGGAGCACGCTGGAGAGAATTGCAGTCCCCTTACATCTTGTAGCTCGGTTAGACGGGAAAAGTTCTCTCGCCCGCATCGGCCTACTGATTCACTTCACCTCGGCGCACATTGCCCCAGGGTTTGAGGGCCCCATTGTTTTAGAGATTATCAACCTAGGACCCAATACGGTTGCTTTGATCCCTGAGATGTCAATATGCCAACTGATCTTCGAAAAGCTTAACCAGCCTTCCCGGGCAGCTTACGGCGGTACTTACCAAGGCCAGACAGGCCCGTAGACCATAACAGGTTCTCCGCTTCTCAAGGGGTTAGCAATCCTACCCCCCTACCGATTAAACAGCACGAGCTGCTCTTGGGCTTGGCGGCCTGTCTTGCGGGATCGCGTCGGGGCCACTCCGTCGGCCCTGGCCCCGAAGCTCCCGTCGCTGACCCGTACGCTCAGGACGTCGCCCGGCGCCACCTGCCCCCTCCGGCTCACCACCGCGCCGGTGGCCTCTCGCCGGACGATGGCGTAGCCACGCTCCAAGGTGCCCTGGGGATCCAGAGCCCCAAGGGTCGCCAGGTGCCGGCCCAGGGCGGCCCGGTGGCCGGCCAGCAGGCCCTGCACGCAGGCCACCGCCGTGCGGGTGCGATCATCCAGCCGGAGCCGCTCACGGGCCACGTCGGGGCGGGCTAGCGCGAACCGCCGCAGACTCTGGGACACCTCCTCACGGTAGCCTCCGACCACATCACCCACCGCGCTGCCCAGGCTGGCCCGGAAGTGCTCCAGCCGCAGGACAAGCTCCCGCCGATCCGGCACCGCCAGCTCCGCCGCCGCCGAGGGCGTGGGCGCCCGCAGGTCGGCCACGTAATCCACCAGGGTGTAGTCGGTCTCATGGCCCACGGCGCTGATGACGGGGGCACGGCTGCTGAACACCGCCCTGACCACCTGCTCCTCGTTAAAGGGCCACAGCTCCTCCAGGGAGCCGCCGCCCCGGGCCAGGATAACCAGGTCCACGTCGCCTCGGCGGTTCAGGGTACGGAAGGCGGCGGCGATGGCCTCGGCGGCGCGGTCGCCCTGCACCGGCACGGGCGTCACCAGCAGCTCCACTAGGGGGTAGCGCCGCCCGATGATATTCAGGATGTCATGCAGCACGGCGCCCGTGGGCGACGTGACCACGGCGATGCGGCGGGGGAAGGCCGGCACCGGCCGCTTGCGGCTCTCGTCGAACAATCCCTCCTCGGCCAGCTTGGCCTTGAGACGTTGGAACTCCAGGTAGAGCGCCCCGGCGCCCTGGGGCATCAGCACGTCGGCCATGAGCTGGAGGTCTCCCCGGGCTTCGTAGAACGCGATGCGCCCGTGGACCACCACCGCCGCGCCGTCGGCCACGCCCCTGCCACCGTTGTTGCCTGGCGCCCCGCTCAGCGCCGGGCCGCCCGCGTTGAGGGCGCTGCGGAACATGACGCAGCGGAGCTGGCTGGTGGCGTCCTTCAGGGTGAAGTAGAGGTGGCCGGCGGCGGAGCGGGAGAGGTTGGAGAGCTCGCCGCTGACCCACAGGTCCGCCAGAAAGTCGTCGGACTCCAGAGACTCCCGCAGGTAGCGGGCCACCTGCCCTACGGCGTAGATGTCCACGCCTGCTACGCCTCCGGCAGCAGGTGCGCCAGGGTCTGGCCCTGGAACTCCGTGGCCAGGCAGTCCATGAGCACCTCGTCGTAGGCCACGCCAGCGAAGCGGCGGGCCTCCCGCCGGCGGCCAATGAGCTTGAACCCGGCCCGGGTGTAGGCCCGCAGGCCCCGCTGATTGAAGCTATAGGCCCGCAGCATGATGCTGTGCAGGCTCAGGGCCGTGAAGCCGTACTCCAGCATAAGCCGCGCTACCTCGGTGCCGTAGCCCTTGTCCCAGCAGTCCTTCTCCCCGATGAGGATGCCGAACTCCGCGGTGCGGTGCTGGTGGTCAATGCGGTGCAGCCCCGTGTTGCCGATGGGTCGCAGGCTCTCCCGCTGGTAGATGGTGAAGAGGATGTCGTGGTCGCCGGGCTGGCTGGTCCGCTGGTACCAGGCCTCCTCGCCCTCCCAGGTCATGGGCTGCATGCCCACGGCCAGGGTGCGGGTCACCTCGAAGTCGTTGATCCACTTGTGGTACAGGGGCAGCAGCTCACGCCGGTGCGGCCCCAGGGCCACCTTCTCGCCGATGATGTTGATGATGGGCTGGTCGCTGGGCTCGTGATCAGCCACGATGACCCCCTCACCCTGGCCCTCTCCCAGAGGGAGAGGGAACCGAATGCGGGCTTACGCCCGCTCCAGGTACTGGCCGGTGCGGGTGTCCACCTTCACCCGGTCCCCGGTGTTGAGGAAGAGCGGCACCTGCACCACCACGCCCGTCTCCAGGGTGGCCGGCTTGGTGCCGCCCTGGGCCGTATCGCCCTTGAAGCTGGGGCCGGTCTCAGCGATGGCCAGCTCCACCGACAGCGGCATCTCCACCCCGATGGGCTCGCCGTCGTAGGTCAGGAGGTCCAGGGCCATCCCCTCCTTCAGGTAGCTCAGCGCCTCACCTAGCTGCGCCTTGCTCAGAGGCGACTGCTCGTAGGTGGCCTGGTCCATGAAGTAGTAGAGGTCGCCGTCCTGGTAGAGGTACTGGACGGTGCTGCGCTCCAGCCGCGCCCGGGGGAAGCGCTCGCCGGCCTGGAAGGTGCGCTCGATGATGTGCCCGCCCCGGACATCCTTCAGCCGCATGCGTACCTGGGCCGAGCCCCGGCCCATCTTGATGTGCTCGTAGTCCAGGATGGTGTAGAGCTTACCGTCCAACTCGATGGTGACGCCCTTCTTGAGATCGCCAGTGCTGATCATGGATGGTTACCTCTGGTCTGGTGTTGGGGCTATTTCGTTCGCAGCTTGTGGGCCTTGGCCAGCACCCGGGGCTTGCCGTTCTCCAGCACCACCAGGTCTTCGATGCGGACACCGCCCCAGCCGGTGATGTAGATGCCCGGCTCCACACTGAAGACCATCCCGTCCTCCAGCACGTTCTCGGCTTTCTTGGCCAGGCGGGGGTGCTCGTGGACGAAGAGGCCGATGCCGTGGCCCAGGGAGTGGCCGAAGGTCTCGCCGTAGCCCGCGTCCTCGATGAGCTTGCGGGCGTAACCGTCGGCCTCGTCGCCGGTGATGCCGGCCTTGATGAGGGCCTCGGCGGTGAGCTGTGCCCCAAGCACGATATCGTAGACCTTCTTGAACTGGTCGTCCTGCGCCCCCAGGTAGACGGTGCGGGTCATGTCGGCGCAATAGCCGTCCACCCTGGCCCCCATGTCGATGACGATGGGCTCGCCCTCCTTGATGGGGGTGTCGCCGGCCCGGTGGTGGGGGCGCGCCCCGTTAGGCCCAGCGCCTACGATAGTGTCGAAGGCCAGGCCCTCGCCGCCGTGCTCCCGGATGTACTTCTCCAGCTCCCAGGCGATCTCCCCCTCCGTCATACCGGGGCGCAGCCGCGCCTCCACGTGCTCGAAGGCCTGGTCCGTCAGGGCCTGGGCCCGCTCCAGCGCCGCGATCTCCGCAGGCTCCTTTACGGCCCGCAGCAGCTCGATGGTGGAGTCGTCGGGCGCCAGCTCCACTTTCGCCTCGCCCAGGGCCTTCACCATCACCTGGTGCATCCCATACGAGACATGGTTCTTATCAAAGGCCAGACGCGCAACGCTCAGCTCACCCATGAGCTGAGGAAACCAGGTCGCAAAGTCATAGCTGATCTGCCGCACCTGGTAGTCGGGCGACTGCAGGCCGGCCTGCTCCGTGTAGCGGAAGTCTGTGAGAAGCACCGCTGCCCCCTGGCTGACCACCAGGTAGCCCGAGGAGCCGGTGAAGCCGCTCATGTAGCGGCGGTTCTCCGGTTGCGTGACCAGAATGGCGTCGCAGCTCTTCTCGTCGAGCTTGGCCCGGAGCCTTCTTAGGCGGTCCTGCATCGTATCCCTTCCTTTACGGGGTATTCGCGGCGGCCCTCGCCCGCCTGGGTCTCCCGGCCCTGGCGGGCCGTCGCGGGCGGCGGCGCGGCGCCGGCGCCTGCGCCAGGGCTAGGAGGGCCGGACCCTGTTCCGTCTGGGACAGCCAGGGCTGGGGCTCAGGCGGGCCCTCCAGGATCAGGGCTTCGTGCCGGCGCTGTCTTCCCAGATGCGAGGCCAGCCCCAGCTTCTCGGTGATGTATCCCCGCCAGCGCGCCAGGGGTGTGCCATGGGCCGCCCGCCGCTGCAGGTCCGTCAGGAATCCCTGGTGGAGCAGCAGGCCCAGGCAGAGGTGGTTGGCTTGCGGGTTGCCCAGGTCCACGCGGCGCAGACCTGGCAGCGGCCTCCCCATATGCTGGATGCGCGGTGCTTCTTCCCGCTGGCCTGGGGCCATGGCCCCGCCTGCCTCTTCCCGGAGCAGGGCCACCAGGGCGTCCAGGGCCGCCAGGTAGCCGCGCCAGCCCAGGCCGAGCACCGAACCCTTCGCAATGGCCGCCAGCACGGAGTGGCGCCGGAACCGCTCCCGGGCGTGGATGTTGGAGAAATGCACCTCCACGAAGGGCTTGCCCGTGCCCGCCAGCGCGTCCCGCAGCGCGATGCTGTAGTGGGTCCAGGCCCCGGGGTTGATGAGGATGCCGTCGCAGGAGGGGGCTGCTTGCTGGATGTAGTCGATAAAGTCCCCTTCCGAGTTGCTCTGGAAGGTGACCAGCTCCACATCCAGCTCCCGCGCGCTGACCACCAGCGCCGCGTTGATGTCGGCCAGGGTCTGAGTGCCGTAGATGTGGGGCTCCCGGCTCCCCAGGGTGTTGAGGTTGACGCCGTGTAGGACCAATATTCTCATCGCGCTACTCCTGAAACAACAGGCTCGGCCACGGCAGTGCGGCGTGTGCGCACGCTGGTGGCTCGGCGAGGGGGTGTCCGTCTGCGCGCCGCCTGCTGGGTGTGGCCGCACTGGGTGCAGCGGGCCACTCCTGCCCGGGGCTGTGTCCTCAGCCCGCCGCACTGGGGACACGGCTCCGGCAGCGGCTTCTCCCAGGTGGTGAAATCACAGGCCGGAAAGTTGGCACAGCCGTAGAAGAGGCGGCCTCTGGCCCTGGCCCGCTTTTCCGCCAGTTCGCCGCCGTCCTTGGGGCACGGGACGCCCACCAGCTTGAGGATGGGCTTGGTGTTGCGGCACTGGGGGAAGCCCGAGCATGCCTGGAAGCGCCCGTAGCGCCCCATGCGGAAGACCATGAGCTTGCCGCACTGCTCACATAGCTCTCCCGTGGGCTCCGGCTCGAAGTGAACCTTCTCAATGGCCGCGTCGGCCTGCTCCAGGGCGTGGTGAAAGGGGTTGTAGAACTCCCTGATCACCGGCACCCACGGGCGTTTCCCCGCCGCGATGTCGTCCAACTCCTCCTCCATTCTGGCGGTGAACTGCAAGTCCACTACCTCCGAAAAGTGCTCTGTCAGCAGGTCGTTCACGATGAATCCCAGCTCCTGGGGCACGAACTGCCGGCTCTCCCGCCGGACGTACCCCCGCTCCTGCAGTGTGGTAAGGATGGAGGCGTAGGTGCTGGGCCGGCCGATGCCGTTGGCCTCCAGCGCCCGGATCAGGGTGGCGTCGGTGTAGCGGGGCGGCGGCTGGGTGAAGTGCTGGTGCTGCTCCAGCTCAGTCAGGCGCAGCGGGTCTCCCGTCGCCAGGGCCGGCAGCCCGGCGCCGGGAGTGTCCTGGCGCTCGCGGTGTCCTGAGCCCGTCGAAGGGTCGTCGTCCCGGCCCTCCTGGTAGAGGAGCTGGTAGCCGGGGAAGACCACCCTGGTAGCAGCCGCCCGGAGCAGGTACCTATGCCCCGTTGTATCGTTGTGAGCGTCCACGTCTACCGTGGTGGTCTCTGTGGTGGCGGTGGCCATCTGGCTGGCAACCATACGCTTCCAGATGAGGTCGTAGAGCCGGTACTGGTCCGCCGTCAGGTGGCTGCGCAGACTCGCCGGTTCTCGCTGCACGGAGGTGGGCCGGATGGCCTCGTGGGCCTCCTGGGCGCCTCTGGCCCGCCGGGTGAACCGGCGAGGTGTCTTGGGCAGGAAATCACCGCCGAACTTGCTCTGGATGTAGGCCCTGGCCTGATGGATGGCGCTCTCCGCCACCTGCACGGAGTCCGTGCGCATGTAGGTGATCAACCCCACGGGCGCCCGCTCGCCCACGTCCAGGCCTTCGTAGAGTTGCTGCGCCACGGCCATGGTGCGCTGGGCGGTGAACCGGAGCCGCCGGGCCGCCTCCTGCTGCAAGGTGCTGGTGGTAAAGGGCGGCTCCGGCTGCCTGACGCCTCTCTTGGTGGCGACGCCCTTCACCCGGTAGCCAGCGGGCCGCAGCTCCTGGGCCAGCGCTTCTGCCGTGGCCGCGTCCGGGATATGGATACGCCCTCGCTGGCCCGCCAGGTTCACCAGCTCAGCGGAGAAGGTCTCCGGCCTCGCCCGACGCCTGTCCTGAGCACTGCCGAAGGGCCTGTCCGGGCCCGTCTGGGCCTCCTCTTTCCCCAGCACAGCTTCGATGGTCCAGTACTCCTGGGCCACAAAGGCCTGGATCTCCCGCTCCCGTTCTACGACCATCCGCAGGGCGGCGGATTGCACCCGGCCCGCGGAGAGGCGCCCCCGCACCTTGCGCCACAGGACGGGGCTGAGGGAGTAGCCCACCAGGCGGTCCAGGACACGGCGGGCCTGCTGCGCCTGTACCAGGTGCATGTCTATCTCCCGGGGATGCTGGAAGGCTTCTAGAATGGCCTCGGGCGTGATCTCGTGGAAGGCCACGCGGTGCAGAGGCTTGTCCGCAAGCTCGGCGGCCTCGATCAGGTGCCAGGCGATGGCCTCGCCCTCCCGGTCTGGATCAGTGGCCAGGTAGACCGCGGAGGCCTCCTTGGCCGCCGCCTTCAGCTCCTTGACCACCTGGCGCTTGTCCTGGAGCACCAGGTAGCGGGGCTCAAAGTCGCGCTCGGTGTCCACCCCCAGGCGGCTCTTGGGCAGGTCTCGCACGTGGCCGATGGACGCCCGCACCGCATAGCGCTGGCCCAGCAGCGGGCCGATGGTCCGCGCCTTGGCGGGAGATTCTACGATGACCAGGTTCCGCCCTCGGGCCGAGGCACCCACAGGCTGCCGGGCGCGGGAAGCAGTGTCCTGAGCTCGCCGAAGGGGCGCGCCAGTACGGCTGCGGCCGATGGCGGTTCTCCTGGTGGTACGGGTACGGGTCGGACTCATGGGCCCTCTCTTCTCTCAAGTTGCCTGCCGCAGGCAGGGCTACAAAATCCAGGATACCCTGCCCTCGCCGCTACGTAAAGACGGTACGCAGAGAGAGTGTTTAATAACTCCGCACTGCAGGCTGTAGCCTGCAACATAGCCGCTCAGACTGCCTCAGGCGTGAGCCTGAGGTGGCAGGTGGATAAACACTCTCTACTCAGAGGGTGCTGAACAGGGTGAGCGGACTTGTTCAGCACTCTCTGCTCCGTCCCCCTCCCCTTGAGGCGGCAGGTCCCTGGTGCTAGGATGTGCCCATGGTTGCGGAAGAGGCCTTTGAGGCCGTGGCCCAGCACCTCCTGGTGGACCCTGGCATCACCCGCGCCAAGATGTTCGGCGCGCCCACCCTCAAGGTGGGCAGCAAGGTCTTCGCATGCCTGTACAAGGGCAGGCTGGTGGTAAAGCTCCCACGCGCGCAGGTGGATGCCCTGGTGAGGTCGGGGCAGGGTGAGCACTTCGATCCCGGCATGGGCCGCATTATGAAAGAGTGGGTGGCCCTGGAGCACGCAGAAGCAGCCGCTGTCCAGCACATCATGGAGCAAGCGCGAGACTTCGTGGCGGGAGACCGATGACGGCGCGGCGGCGTTGCAGACGCAGAGTCGCTATGATAAACTAAAGCCACTTTTGGCAGGTACCCACACAGGTGAAGAAGGAGTAGAGGATGACCACCACGACCAAGAAAGTCATTATCACGCCGGAGCGGTACGCCCAGGGCCTCACCTGGAGCCAGTACGTGGACGTGATCAAGGCCAACAAGGAGCGCTTTCAGCAGTTCTACAACGAGTTCCAGGTAAAGCCTGAGGATGCGGAGTACTTCCGAAAGTACAACGCTAAGCGAGGGCCAGTGCGCATGGTGGTCATCGGTGAGGACTGGTGCCCCGACGTAGTGCGAGGGATCCCCGTGGCGGTGCGAGTGGCCGAGGCTGGCGGCTTCGACCTGCGCATCTTCCCCCGGGACGAGAACATGGACCTGATGAATGAGTACCTCTGGCGGCACGAGTTCCTCTCCATCCCGGTGATCAGCTTCTTCGACAAGGACTGGAACGAGTTGGGGCACTGGATCGAGCGCCCCGCGCTAGGGTACAAGTGGGCCGCCGACCTCAGCGACGAGCTGGCGCAGCAGGGCCTGAGCGACGAAGACCGCGCCCGGATTGCCCGAGAGCGCCGGGCCGGCGTGCAGCAGGAGTGGATGCAAGAGACGGTCCGGGAGCTACGGGAGCAGGTGCTCTACCGGGTCCCCTAGCCAACTACCCTCAGTCATATCCTTTAGAAGCCCCCCGCCTGTGGCGGGGGGCTTCGCAATGCCGGTTGCCCCAGCCTGCCGTGGGGGCGCCGTCAGGACAGCGGAGCGATCTGCCGGGAGGCGGCCCGCACCCGGGGCGGGCCTGCGCCGACCGCCCAGACCGCCGCAGTGCCCGCAAAGACCGCGTATACGGTAAAGGCTGCGCTGTAGGCGCCGGTCTGGTCGTAGACCCAGCCGCCGAAGAAGGGCCCTATGGCGTTGGTGATGAGCTGCAGGGGGAGCGTGGCACCGCTGATGGCGCCCACGTTGGCGCGTCCGTAGTAGGCGGCCCACATCACGGAGATGAGGGTGTGCAGGCCGCCAAAGGAGACGCCGTAGATGAGGGCGAAGGCCAGGGCCAGGAGGAGCGAGCGGGTGAAGATGAGCAGCACAATGCCCCCGCAGGAGATACAGAAGGCCGCCGCCATGCAGTAGTGCAGGGGGAACCGCTCCAGCAACACCCCCCAGACGATGCCGCCCAGCCCAGCCACCGCAAAGAAGGCGCTGGCGGCCAGCACGGCGTCGGGTACGCTGAGGCCCACATCCGTAAGATAGGGATAGAGGTGGAGGTTGATGCCCGCCCCCAGAAAGTAGGACTGGGAGGAGGCCAGGGTCAGGAACCAGAGGCTACGGGTGCCCAGGGCTTCTCGCAACGTCCACTGGGGCTCCTGGTCCGTCGCAAGGGCCGAGGCCTCGGCCCTTGCGACGGGGCGGGGAACGGCTGCCAGCGCCCGAGGCGCGCCATCGGGCAGCAGGCCCATATCCTCGGGTCGGCGACGAAGAAAGAGGACCGACGGGATAATGGCCAGAATCCACACAATACCGCCCAGAAAGAGCCAGGCATAGCGCCAGCTCCAGGTATCGGCGATGACCGCCACCGCGGCGGGCAGGATGGCCTGGCCCACCCGAGTACCCAGAGAAGCGATACCCATGGCCCTGCCCCGAAGCCGCACGAACCAGTTGGAGATGGCTACCTGGGACGCGAGGGCGGTCCCACCCTGGATCACCAGCCGTCCCAGGCTGTAAGCGATGAGGAAGTGGGTCAGGGAGCCGGCCAGAAAGGTCAGGGAGAGGAGACAGCTCCCGTAGACGATCTGGCAGGCGACCAGCACGGTCCGGGAGCCTCTGCGGTCGATAAACGGCCCCATGACTGGCCCGATGAGCCCGCCGCCGATGGACCCCAGGGTGATCCCCAGGGACACCTCGGCCCGGCTCCAGCCGAACTCCTCGCCGAAGGGCTTGATGAAGATGGCCAGGACCGGGTTGAACTCACCCACCTGGGTAAAGTTGGCCACGGTGAGCACGCCCAGCATGATCCAGCCGTAATAGACGCGGCTAAGGAGGGACTTCATGACGTGCCGTGGCCGGCGGAAGCTGTAGGAAGGAAGCGCACTGAGGGCTATTGTACTGGCGGGCGCATAGTTAAGCAATGGCCCGTATGAGCGTGTACAATGAGAGCGAGGCAACATTGGGGTCCGCCGTTCAGTCATGACCTGTTCTGCTCTGGGCATCGCAAACAGGAGGAGTCTGCTCCTCCTCCTGGGCCTTACCCTGGGGATGGCCTGCGGCGATGGGAGCGTGGCCGCTCCACAGCCGGCATCGGCGCCGCCGGCCAGCACATCCGCGCCACACATCGCCGGCGCGATCGCAGACGGGCAAGGCATACTGCCCGCGCCACACCCGGTACGGCTGCCTGCCGACGACGGCGCGCATGATGCGCGGCTGGAGTGGTGGTACTACAATGGCCACGTGGAGAGCACAGACGGGCGGCGTTACAGCTTTCACCTGGTGGTCTTCAAGCGCCAGTCCGGTGCGGAACGCAGCGCCTACGTCGCCCACGTGTCCATCACCGACCACCAGCGAGGCGCGTACCAGTTCAGCGAGCAGCTCTCGGTGCCACCGCCGCAGAAACCGCAGGCAGCAGAGTTCGACCTGCTGGTGGGAGCGGTCCAGGCCAGGGGTGGCGATGGAGCGTACCGCCTCCGGGGCGGCGCCCAGGACTACCGCCTGGAGCTGGAGCTGGACTCCGCCAAACCGGCGGTGCTTCACGGTGTCACCGGCTTTATCGGGCTGAGCGGATCGGAGGCCTCCTACTACTACTCACGCACCGGCCTGCGCGCCCGGGGCATGGTGGTTGACCATGGTGAACCACTGCGCGTCACCGGAATCGCGTGGATGGACCACCAGTGGGGAGACTTCACGCTGGAAGGGGAGGGTGGCTGGGACTGGTTCGGCATCCAGCTCCAGGACTCCACGGAGGTGATGGTGTCCGTAGTGCGCAACGGCGCCGGCGAGACGGCCCTGGCCTACGGGACCTACATCGACGCCGCGGGAAAGGCCCTGCACCTGCCCGCCAGCGCCCTCCGCGTGGCAGCAAGGGGCCTCTGGCGCAGCCCCGAGACGGGCGCGACCTACCCCTCCGGCTGGACACTGGAGTTGCCTGGGCAAGGACTGTCGCTACAGATTGATCCCGCGGTGGCCGCGCAGGAGATGGTCACCCACGGCTCGGTGGGGCGCGCCTACTGGGAAGGGGCCACCCGGGTCTCCGGGTGGGCCCAGGGGCAGCCCATCGGTGGCATCGGCTACGCGGAGCTGACGGGCTATGACAGGGCTGGAGAGGGGCGTTGAGGTCGCCGTGGGCGGTGTCGCTTCTCCCGCGAGCCGGGCGAGGAGCGTTGCGGCCATGAGCCCCCTCGGCGCGGCCGCGAGCGGCTGGACCTACCTGACGCAGGGGTTCACCATCACCACCCACAACCCCCGGCTCTTCGCGCAGATCGTCACCGTCTTCTCGTTGCCGGCCATGCTCGCGGGGTTGCTGGCCACGCTGCTGCCGCCGACGCAGCTCTGGAGCATTCTCCTGATCTTCCTGCTGGACTCCACCACCGCGGTGGTGGGGCCGGTGGTCTTCATGATGGCCGTGGGCGCGGCATATAGGGAGCAGGTGCTCTCCCTGAGGCAGGTGGCCGCGCGGGCCGTGCCCTGGCTGCCGCGCTATCTGTGGACCAACGTGCACACCAGCGCCATCTTCTGGCTGCCCGTGGGGGGTCTCCTCGCGGCGGAGCGGTGGCTGGGCGAGCAGATCCTCTCGTCAGGCGGCCTGGACAGCCTGGCCGTCCTGTTCCTGGGTGTGCTGACGCTCTGCCTGGCCGTGTATCTCCACTCTCGGACGCTCCTGGCGCCCTTCCTGGCGGTCCACAGCAATCTGCCCGGCACCCGGGCGGCATGGGAGTCCTGGCGCCTCAGCGGCCAACACCTGCCCCTGGTGGTGGGAACCTTCATAGCTGCCTCGGCTCCCCTGGCCCTGCCCCTGGTGCTGGCGTTAGGAGCCCTGCTCTCCAACAGTCACGCCACTGCCACCGGGGGTGAGATGCTGCCGCATCTGGTGGGCGTAGCCATTCAGTTGGTGCGGCTGACCCTCATCCCGGCGGCGTACATGCTGTACCGGGACGTGTGTGACATGGAGTGGGAACGACAGGTGCTCCATAACCCGCCCGACCAGCCAGCGATGGTGGGGCTCCTGCTCAAGGCGACGGCTTGGATTCCGCCCCTGGGGCCTTTGGGCCAGGGTGAGGATGCGCTGTGGCGCCCAGCGACCCCAGGGTACGCCGAAGCGCCGACAGGCGCCGGCGGGGAAGACGGGGCCTGATGCCTATGGCCGTGGCGCGGGAGCAGGGGTGGCGGGTGGAACGGCGGTACGTCCGGGTTGGGGGTATCGGGACCCACTGCGTGGTGGTCGGGCAGGGACCGCCGGTGGTGCTGCTTTCCGGCCTGGCCAGCTCTGTGGCGGCGTCCTGGCAGGGGGTGCTGCCGGCGCTGGCCGCGCGATACCACGTCCACGCGGTGGACCTGCCGGGCCAGGGCGACTCGGAGAAGCCGCACCGAGCATTCACCTTCGAGGCCGGCATGGAAGCCCTGGAGGAGCTGCTGGAGACCCTGGGCCTGGGCGCCGCCCACCTGGTAGGCGCTTCTGCCGGGGGACTGCTGGCCCTGGGGCTGGCCTTACGCGCTCCCCGGCGGGTGGGCCGACTGGTGCTCATTGGTAACGCGGGTTTCGGGCGGCAGCTTGCCTGGGGGCTGCGGTTAGCCACGCTCCCGCTGGTGGGCGAGCTCCTGGCCATGCCCCACCGGCCGCTGGTGGCCTGGAGCCTGCGGCAGAACTTTGTCGATCCTCGCCTGGCCTCTCCGGAGCTGGTGGAGGAGCTCACCAGGGTGCGGCGGCAGCCCGGTGCGAAGCGAGCGCTCCTGAGCGCCCTCCGCAGCAGCGTCACTCTGGGCGGGTTGCGGCCACATCTTGTGCTGCAGGATCAGCTCCACACCCTCAGTGCCCCGACACTCATCCTCTGGGGCGCCCAGGACCGGGTGCTCCCCGTAGCCCACGCTTATATCGGGCAGCGGCTCATCCCCAACGCCCGGCTGCACGTCCTGGAGGGCGCCGGCCACGACGCGGCGGTGGAGCGCCCTGAGGAGGTGGCCCGGCTGGTCACGGAGTTCCTGGGGTGAGCGCCTGGCCCGCCTCCTCGGACCCCTTACTCGCCCGCATCGGCAACACACCCCTGGTGGAGCTGCCCGCCTTCAGCCCACGGCCCGGCGTGCGCCTCTACGCCAAGCTGGAGTGGTTCAACCCCACTGGCAGTGTGAAGGACCGCATCGCCTGGTTCATGGTGGAGCAGGCGGAGCGCCAGGGCCTCCTGCGGCGGGGCATGACTCTGGTGGAGGCCACCACCGGCAACACCGGCATCGCGCTCAGCCTGGCGGCCCGCCGAAAGGGCTACCGGGCCAGGGTGGTAGTGCCGGAGAACGCGATGTTCGAAATCCGGGAGCTGCTGGAGGCCCATGGGGCCGAAGTCGTGGAGGGACCGGCGGGAGAGGGGACCAGGGGGGCCATCGGCAGAGCGCGGGACATCGCCTCGGGGCCGGGCTACTACCTGCCGGACCAGTTCAGCAACCCGGCCAACGTGCTGGCCCACTACCTGACCACCGGCGCGGAGATCCTTCAGGACCTGCCCCAGGTGGACGTGTTTGTCGCGGGTGTGGGTACCGGCGGCACTATCACCGGCGTGGGCCGGCGCCTGCGAGAGCACAACCCCAGGGTCAAGCTCGTCGCGGTGGAGCCGCACCTGGGGAACCAGCTTCAGGGCCTCAAGAGCCTCCAGGACGGCTTCATCCCTCCCATCCTGGACCTGGCGCAGCTCGACGGCAAGATCCTGGTGTACGCGCGGGAGGCCTTCTTCTGGACCAGGGAGTTGGCGCGCCGCCAAGCGCTGTTCGGGGGACTATCCTCCGGCGCAGTGCTCTATGGCGCGCTGAAGTGGGCCGAGCGCATGGAGCAGGGCAACATGGTGCTCCTCTTCGCCGACGGCGGCTGGAAGTACCTGAGCACCGGCCTCTGGCGCAGTCCTCAGATGGACGAGCGGCAGGGGCTGGATGATACCGTGTGGTGGTGAGGCCGGACACACATCCTGCTCATGGTTCCCTTCGGCAAGCCTGCCCTGAGCGTAGCCGAGGACGCAGGGTAAACTTGGCTCACCATGAGCGGAGTTACCGCGGCCTGCTACAGCTCTTCTGGCGCGGGCTCCTGGATATGGTAGCTGTGGGAGTGATAGCGGATCCAGTCGTCTGATATGCCGTACACGTGGACGGGCGCCTCCCGCCCCTGGACGTACTCCTCGCCCAGGTAGACGCAGGGGAACCGATCTTTCACCGCCTCGTAAATGCCGTCGTTGAAGAGGACCTTGCAGGGGAAGACTTTAGTCAGCCCCTCCATGCGAGACGCCACATTCACTGCATCGCCGATGACGGTGTAGTCCATGCGGTCGGCGGAGGCGATATTGCCCGAGACCGCCTCGCCGTTGCAGATGCCCAGGCCCACCTCGATGGGCGGCTGCCCCTGAGCCGTCCGCTCCTCGTTGAACGCCCAGAGCGCTTTGCGCATCTCGATTGCGCAGGCCACGGCGCGGTAGGGGTTGTTCTACCACACTATGGCCTGGTGCAATAGCCCTACGGCTCTATGTCAACTTTCGTTATAGAGCCCGATTTCGTGCGGCGATTTTCTCGGTGAGCC
Organism: Chloroflexota bacterium; assembly: GCA_016190485.1. GTDB lineage: Bacteria > Chloroflexota > Dehalococcoidia > SHYD01 > SHYD01 > JACPQN01. Next base: position 20,834 of record JACPQN010000098.1, on the reverse strand, counting down.
ATCAGGCAGATGCCCCGCGCGGGGCGAGATTCTGGTATGATCGTCAGGTGCGCCTCTGCAAGGCGCGCACACCGGCGGGGGTGGCACGTGGCGGAGCTGGGTGACGCCTTACAGGAAGCTCGTCGTCGTCGTGACGTATCCCTGGAGGAGGCAGAGCGCGCGACACGGATACGCCGTATCTTCCTCTGGGCCCTGGAGCAGGAGCGATATGATCTGCTTCCAGCCAGGGTCTTTGCCCAGGGGTTCCTGCTGCTCTACTGCCGCTACCTGGGGCTGGACCCCAAGCCGCTGCTTCCGCTGCTTCCCCAAGAGGCGGCGCCGATCATGCCGCCTCCTCTCCCCCGCCGTCGCCGCCTGTCGGCGCTGGCGTGGGCGCTTTCGCTGGTGCTTTTCCTCATTGCGGGGGGAGCAGCCCTCTACCGCTATCAGCAACTGGCCACCGCTGCCACGCCGGAGGATCGCGGCGCCCCAGAACGCTCGTCGGACACGCCCCTTCCGGTTAGTCCGAGCACCAGAGGGGGCTCACCGGCGGTCGTCACGCCGTCGACGACTTCCATTGCCACGGTGACCATGCCGACCAGTACACCGGCGGCCACCGCTACTCCGGTCCCCCTTACCCCGCTGTCGGGCCTGGTAGGCCAGTCGCGGCAGCAAGCGGTCCAAGCGCTGGATCGCATCGGGCTACGAGCAGTGGTCCAGGAGCAGTGGAGCCGTCAGGTAGCCGAAGGCGTGGTGATGGCGCAGCAGCCCGAGGCCGGCGCGCGGCTGCGGCCGGGTGATCCTGTGACCCTGCTCGTAAGCAAGGGGCCCCAGGGTATCCTGGTACCCAGTGCCGTGGGGTTGCAAGAGGCCGCAGCCCGGCGCCTGATCCGTGAGGCAGGCCTGCCGGACGCGCCCTACGCCAACTACCAGGGCCGGGCAGACCTCTCCGAGAGCGTCCTCGGCCAGGTCTGCGTGGGATGTGTCCTGAGCACGACGCCCCAGGAGGGCGTGGAGGCGGCGCCGGGGACCCTGATCTATCTTGCCGTCCGGAAGGAGTAGCGCCAACCCCTGGCCTATCCCCGGCCCGGCTAGCGTCTTGCCTACTCTCTCAGCCGGCGCCATCTCTGGGATCGATCCTGCGCGAGACGGAGGTAGCTATGACGACGCATCTGAGCAAGACCCGGGAGGATGCCTGGCAACTGCTCAACGAGTTCACCAAGTCTGAGAGCCTGGTAAAGCACGGCCAGGCGGTGGAGGCCGCGATGCGGGCCTACGCCCGGTCTTACGGCGAGGACGAGGAGATCTGGGGCATGGCCGGCCTGCTCCACGACTTCGATTACGAGCAGTTCCCCCAGGTGGACCAGCATGGCAAGGAGGGCGCGCGCATCCTCGCGGAACGAGGCTTTCCCGAGGCGGTGGTGTACGCCGTGCTCTCCCATAACGATGCTACCGGCGCGCCCCGCACCCACCTGCTGGACCGCGCGCTCTTCGCGGTGGATGAGCTGACGGGGCTCATCACGGCCACGGCTCTGGTGCGGCCTACCAAGAGCATCCACGACGTGGATGCTAAGTCCGTAGTCAGAAAGATGAAAGACAAGGCCTTCGCCCGCTCTGTCAGCCGGGAAGACATCCACAAGGGTGTCCAGGAGATGAACGTAGACCTGGAGGCTCACTTCACCTTCGTCATCGGGGCCATGCAGAGCATCGCAGCGGAGCTGGGGCTGGCGGGCGCCGGGAGTTGACGTGGCCGGGGACAAGGTTCTGCTCCGGGGGATGGTCTTCTTCGGGCATCACGGCCTGCTCGAGGAGGAAGCCCGCCTCGGCCAGCGCTTTGTGGTGGACGTGGAGCTGCACACAGACCTCTCGGCAGCAGGCGCCAGCGACCGGCTAGAGGAAACTATGGACTACCGCCGGGCCTATCAGGTAGTGCGGGAGGTCATGGAGGGGCCGCGGTGCCGGCTCCTAGAGGCCCTGGCAGAGCGGGTAGCCGACGGACTGATGGCAGAGCTTACTCCAGACGCCGTGCTGGTACGCATCAAGAAGCCGGGAGTCGCCCTGCCGGGCGCCCTGGACTTCTCGGGGGTAGAGATCGTGCGGCGCCGCGGGGCTAGTTGAGGCTCGCGCTCTGGAGCCACAAACGCTCTCGGACCATCTGTTGCAGGCGCTCCTGCTCCAGCTCCAACAGCGCCGTCTCCCGGGTGAGGCGTGCACTGGCGTCCGCGGCCTCTAGAAGCTCCTGTCTCAGCGCCAGGTCGATGGGCAGCCGGCTGGCCACGGCGTAGGCCAGCTCCGACGGTTCAGCGGGCAGCCCGATGTGACGGACCCACTCTCCGTTCATGGCCAGGAGAAGCTGGAGGCAGCGCTGGGAGAGCCGGTTCACCTGCTCCAACAGGGCCGGCGGCGACGATCCCTCCGGCTCCTCCAGGTACTCCACCAGCCCCAAGGGAAAGGGCAGCCAACGGGTGGTCTCCAGCACACGGAACCGCCGCTCCCCCAGCACCCGTACGCCCAGCGTCCCATCCGACTGGGGTTGCACCCGTGTGATGCGGGCGCGCGTGCCCACCCGATGCGGCTCTGCGGCGCCGCCGACTTCTGGTCCCTCTTTGATCAGCAACACACCAAAAGCGCCGTCCCGCTCCTGGCAGTAGGCCAGCATCTGGCGGTAGCGCGGCTCGAAGACCCGCAGCGACAGGGCCATGCCGGGAAACAGCACCGCATGCAGCAAGAAGAGCGGCAACTCTTCGACCGCGGACGAACTGGACACCAGGTACGCCTTTCTGCCGGAGCATAGCCGCGCGCCGCGCAGGGATACTATACTCAACTAAGGCCACCAGACCCAAGCAGCGTGATTTGCGGCGCAGCCACAGGGCCCGGGATCCCTTAGCCACCCTGGGATGAGCCTGCCTTGATGCGTTCCAGGTGCGCTCGGGCGTGGTCCCAGTGGGTGCCTCGCCAGTAGATACGGCCACAGCGCGGGCACGCCTTGAAGGATAGCTGTGTCGCAAAGACGTAGGGAGGCACACGCCCCTCCACCTGGCTCCGCTGGAGGGTCACCGTCTCATCGTTGCAACGGATGCAGCGGGCAAAGGGGTCCCCTGGTAGGGATAGCCCCAACTCCTGCGCCACCTGCTGCACCTGTTCTTGCCACCGGTCGCTCCGGAGCAGCACTGCCCGAACAGCTCCCCGGTGCACTTCCCGCCGGCCAGCCAGCAGCCGGCCCCGGGTCAGCAGCACCCGGTCATCCTGGCGGGCCCGGCGCAGCAGTTCCGGGTCTGTGATCGCGGGCACAAATACGGTATCATAGCCAAGAATACGCAGCCACTTGGCTAGCCTGCCCACGCTGGCGTCGGCGATGAAGCGGTAGGTCACGATCTCTGGTAATAGAACGCCCGTTGCGCCGTTATGCATGGTGTGAAACCCGGCCACGCCTGGGCGGGTTTCTCCTGTCGCGTGCCCCGTCACGGGTAGAACTAAACGGTGGCCGCCGCCCGTGATCTCAGCAGTCGGCAACGTCCCGGTGAAAGGAGGACGCCTCCTCTGAAGAAGCGCCTGCTGCCCCTCGGCTTCCCCCTTGTTGCGGCGCTGCTGGTGGCTCTGCTCTTCTGGCCCATCCCTCAGAGCGTGCGCGCCGGGCTCAACTCCTGGACACCCCTCAGCCTGCCCAGCAACATGAATATCACGGGGCTGGCCCTTTCTCCCGCATTCCCATGCGACAAGACCGTCTTCATGGCCACGGATGGTTTCGGCGTCTTCCGCACCACCGAGGGGGATGTGGATGATGGTGTCTGGTATCCCGTCAACGTCGGCATGACCGACACGAGCGTGCTGAGCCTGGCCGTTTCTCCTAACTTCAATCGCTGTGACCGGGGCTCCCAGTTTAACCAGGGCGACAGCACCGTGCTGGTGGGAACCAAGTCCGGGCGCATCTTCAAGTCAGAGAGCGGTGGAGCCACCTGGGTTGCGATCACCAGCGGTCTGCCACCTGCTACCACGCCCCCCAACTATAACATCGCTGCGCTGGGGATTTCCCCCAACTACGCCTCCGATCGCACCATCTTCGCCGCTTTGCAATCCGCCGCGGCGGGTGGCCCCAACGGGGTCTACCGCTCGACGGACGGCGGAAACATCTGGCTCCCCTTTGACGCGGGGCTGACAGACCGCACGGTGCAGGCCTTCGCGCTCTCGGCCAACTTTGCCCACGACGCCACCCTCTTCGTGGGCACGCGCTTCAGCGGTGTCTCCCGCTTCGCCGGGAGGCTCAGCCAGCCATCGCTGAACCCTGCGGCCCCCACGGCGACGCCTACTCCGGCGACCTCACCTTCGCCCGTGGCGACACCCGCCATCCCCATCCCCACCACGACGCCGGGCGCGCGCACCTCCGCCGCCGAGGGCGCCAGGGAGCTCCAGCAGATAGCCGTGCCTTACCCCTCGCTGCGCATCATTGTCACCGCGGCCGGGGCGCCCGATGGTCAGCTGGCTTACACCGTGCCGGGTCCGGTGATCTTTAACTACCTCATTATCAACAATGGCAACGAGCCCATCAGCAACATCCAGGTGATCGACGGAGGGCGTCACGCCTTCTGTGGCGACGATCCCAGCACCGAGGCCAACGAAGGCCTGGATGACGTGAACGTGGGCACCATCTCGAGCCTGGGGCCGGGCCAGGAGCGCACCATCGCCGCCACCTTCCTGGTGCGCCCCTCCTCGGCCGAAGCCTCCGGAGCTACCAACGTCACCTTTGTGCCCAGGGCCTTTGTGGGCTGTACCGTTGGAACGTCCCAGAGCGCCGGCGCGGTGAACGCGCAGGACGACGTGGTGGTGCAACTGGTGGTCTGGACCTCCATCACCCCCACCAACTCCGAGATGACCGACCTGTGGATCTGGTCCTTCGCCGTGTCTCCTTTCTTCGCCAACGACCAGACCATCTTTGCGGGCAGCGCGTTCGGCGGGCTCTTCAAGTCCAGCAACGGCGGCTCGTCGGCGCCCACCTGGGTGCGAGTCAACGGCGGCCTGGAGCCAGAATGGGTGTCCGTCCGGTCTATCGTGCTGTCGCCGCGCTATCCCAACGACCGTACCCTCTACGTGGGTACCGAGCGGGGTATCCACAAGGGCGTGGAGCGGCCCGATGGCAGTGTCAGCTGGACGCCGCTGAACCGGGGTCTGAACCGCCTGGACACGCGCGCCCTGGGCATCTCGCCCAGCTTCCTGCAGGACGGAGTGCTGTACGCCGGCGTCTGGGGTAGCGACCTTTACCGCCTGCGAGATGGCAGTGGCCAGCCCACCTGGGCGGCCCAACGGCGCGCCGTGAACGGCCTCTGGTCCTGGGCCACGGGCCTCACCGCCGAGGGGGTGCTCTTGGCAGGCACCTGGAGCGGCGGCCCCTACTGGGGCGGTATTCTGGGGAGGAACGCCCTCAGCGGCACCGCGGGCTGGGAGTTCCCCTCCTTGCCAGCGGCTCCTGGCGGGGAAACCACCGTGATCGCCGTCTCGGAGACCTACTGCACCGGCTACATCATCTTTGCGGGCACCTGGGACCGGGGACTTTTTCAGTCGACGGACGGCGGCAAGACCTGGACTGCGGTGGCGATCCCCACCAACGTGCCCATCCGGTCGGTGGCGCTCTCACCCAACTACGCCGCCGACACCACGCTGGTGGTGGCTACCTGGGGCACAGGCGTCTACCGCAGCAACGACGGCGGCGCCACCTGGTCGCAGCTCAACGCCGGGCTCACGGACCTGCTGGTGCGCCGAGTGCTGCTGCCACCCACCTTCCCCACCGATGGAGTGATCTTTGCCGGGACCGATGGCGCCGGGGTCTTCCGGTGGGAGCCCGGCCAGGGATTGTGGTCTTCGGCCAACGCGGGGCTGCCCAACAGCCGGGTCATGGGTCTCGTTGCCTCTCCCAGCTATGCAGCCGATGGCACCCTGGCGGCGGCTACCTGGGGCGGGGGTCTGGCCATATCCAACAACCGCGGTGCGACCTGGCGGCAGGCCGCGGCTGGCCTGGAGACGCCCTACGTGCGGGTGGCCAAGTTCTCGCCCACCTATCAGGCCGACGGGGGCATCTACGCGGGTACCGCGGCCGGGCTGTTCCGCTCCTCCAATCGGGGAGCTTCCTGGGCGCTCGTGGGCGCCCGGGGCGACGACCTCCAGAACGTAGACATCACCGACATGACCATCACCACGGGCTACCCGAGAACTATCTTCGTCAGTACGGGCGGCAAGGGCATCTGGTCCTACACGGAAGCCAATGGAGGAACCAGCTTGAGCGCAGTGGGGCGGCTTATGAGCCACATCGACCGCTCGCTGCCGTACCACGCCTTCATCCCCATGGCCCCGAAGAACCGCTTCGGCAGCATGTGCTAGCAGTTCACTAGGTGGCTTGGCACGCAATAACGCGAGAGGCGATAATACGCCCCCCGCTTCTTTCTTTTCTCGTCCGCTGCCTAGTACCTAGTATCCTAAATCAGCGTCACAAAGCCCAGCTCAATCCCGCTCACCCTGAGAGCCTGTCCTGAGCAACGCCGAAGGGCTTGTCGAAGGGTGGGCCGCTCATGGTTCGACAAGCCTGTCCTGAGCCTGCCGAAGGGCTCACCACGAGCGGCAGGTCCTTACGCTCTTTTCCGAAAGTAGGTACTAGTGATCCGGGCGGGGTGGCGGTAGTGGCGTGGGCGTGCCCGCCGGTACGCTAGTGTTAGTGGGTGTGGCCGTAGCGGGGCCCAGCACCTGCACTGACTCTGTCACGCACAGGTGCTCCGTGTAGGGGCCGGAGTAGAACTGGTAGGTGAAGACGCCGGCCGTGGTGGGGGTGACCAGCCACTGGAGCTTGAGGCCGGCGCCCCCTGGCGCCGCCTGCCCGGCGACGGTGGTGGTCTGCGGCCCCAGGAGCACGGCGAACTCCCTGGGGCGGGCTGCGGTGACGAAGATGCGGATGGTCTCACCCAGCTTGGGTCCTGGCGGCACGAAGGTGATGCGCTCGTCGCCGTCACACCCCCACCGGGGACTGACGGTGGGGCCGGCGGCAGGGGCGCCAGAAGGGGGCACCAGCGGCCCGGCCAGGGCGCCGGTGCTGGGGAGGCTTCCACCCGGCAGGCTGGAGGCTCCGGGAATGGCGGTGCCTGCGGGCGTGACCTGCCCGCTGGGCGGTGAGAAAGGCGGCACCACCAGTTGCCCGGTCCTGGGGTCCACCACCAGGGCGGGCTGTGTCGGCACCGGCGGGGTCTCGGTGGCGGTGGCCGTGAAGGTGGGGGTGACGGTGGAGGTATTGGTGGGTGTGGGCAACAGGGGTGTTGGCGTAGGCACCAGGGTCTCAGTAGGCGCTGGTGTAGCCAGTGGGGCGCTGGGGGGGCCTGGGGCAGGGGCCAACTCCAAACAGGCGCCGCCCAGGACGATGAGGGCGGCCCCCAGCAGCGCTAGGCGCCAAGAGATGGACGAGGCAATCAGTTGTCGCTTCACAAGCTACAGGTGTACTAACTCCCCTACGCAGCGGCACGTACCCTGCGTGCTAGACAACTGATTTTGCGCAGAAACATTACAATCTTTGTGGTTTAGTCATTGCATCGTACACGTATCTCCCTCCGCTCGCAAGTGCTCGCTCCATCGGAAGCGCTGAATCATCCTAGCAGTGGGCAAGCGCAGAAGCTTGCGGCGCGCTAGCTTACCCTGCCTACGCCGTCGCTGGTGGCGACCCGCCACCGCAGACTCTTGCCTTGGGTATGTCTCGACCGCGATGCTACAATGTGGGGTGCTATGAGCAAGACCGACTCGCCGCTACTGCGCCAGGTGCGGGCGCTGCCCGCTAGGCCCGGCGTCTATATGATGAAGGAGGCCCAGGGGAGCGTCATCTACGTGGGCAAGGCGGCGCAGCTGCGGGACCGGGTCCGCTCCTATTTCGGGGCGCCCGCCGGCCTGTCGCCCAAGACCCGCAAGCTAGTGGAGCAGGTCTCCGACTTGGAGTACATCGTCACAGACTCTGAGGCGGAGGCGCTGATCCTCGAGTGCAACCTCATTAAGAAGCATAAGCCACGGTACAACGTCCGCCTCAAGGACGATAAGCAGTACCCCTACCTGCGCGTCAACATCCATGAACCCTGGCCCCAGGTCTTCATCACCCGCCGGGTGGCCGACGACGGGGCCCGCTATTTCGGGCCCTACGCCAGCTCCGGGTCGGTGCGGCAGACCCTGGCGCTGCTGAAGAAGCTCTTTCCCTACCGCTCCTGCAACAAGGTGATCACGGGCACGGATCCGCGCCCCTGCCTAGACTACCACATCCACCGCTGCCTGGGGCCCTGCATCGGTGCGGTGAGCCAGGGGGACTACGCTCACGTCATCCAGCAAGTGACCCTCTTCCTGGAGGGGCGGCAGGACCGGGTGGTGAAGGACCTCCAGCGGAGCATGGAGGCCGCGGCCGGGCGTCTGGAGTTCGAGCGGGCCGCCATGCTGCGGGACCAGATCCGGGCTGTGGAACGAGTGGTAGAGCGCCAGAAGGTGGTCTCCACCCAACGAGAAGACCAGGACGTGGTGGCCTTTGCACGAGATGGGAACGAGTGCTGCGTGCTGGTCTTTCAGATCAGGGGCGGCAAGCTCTTTGGCCGGGAACCCTTCGTGCTGGAGGGCGCCCAGGACGAAGATCCTTCGGCGGTGATGACCTCCTTCGTCCAGCAGTACTACGCCTCCTCTCCCCACGTTCCCGCCGCGCTGTTGCTCCAGCACCCTGTCCAGGAGCCGGAGGTGATTGCCCACTGGCTCCGCGAGCGGCGCGGTAAGTCCGTGGCGCTCCGTGTGCCCCAGCGCGGCGAGAAGAAGCGCCTGCTGGCCATGGCAGAAGAGAACGCGCGTGAGACCCTCCAACAGCTCCACGTCAGGTGGCTGGCGGATACGGGCAAGACCGCGGCGGCCCTCACCGAGCTTCAGGACATGCTGGACCTGCCGCGGCTCCCCCGACGCATGGAGTGCTACGACATCTCCAACATCTCCGGCGCCGCTGCGGTGGCCAGCATGGTGGTCTTTGAGGACGGGCGGTCGAAGCCCGCGGAGTACCGCCGCTTCCGCATCAAGACGGTCGCAGGGGTGGATGACTACGCGATGATGCAGGAGGTGCTGCGACGGCGGTTCAAACGGGCCAAGGAGGCCTTGGCGGGTCGAGCGGCGCAGGAGCTCCTGGAGGACGAGGAAGAAGGCGAGGTCGAACGGCCTCTCCGGGTTTCGTCGGGCTCTTCCTGGGCGGCGCTGCCGGACCTGGTGGTCATTGACGGCGGGCGAGGGCACCTGAACGCCGCGACGGAGGTCCTGCGAGAGCTGGACGTGCCCTTCCTTCCCATCTGCGCCCTGGCCAAGCAGCAGGAGGAGGTGTTTCTCCCCCACGTCGCGGAGTCGGTGCTGCTGCCTGCGGCCTCCCAGGGGCTCTATCTGCTCCAGCGCATCCGGGACGAGGCGCACCGCTTCGCTATCACCTACCACCGCCAGGTGCGGAGCCAGGCCGCGGTCGCCTCCATCCTGGACCAGGTCCCCGGCATCGGCCCCAGGCGCAAGAAGGCGCTCATCCAGCGCTTCGGCTCCGTCAAAGCAGCCAGGGAGGCGCCGCTGGAAGAGATCGCCTCGGTAGTGGGGATGACCGTGGCGCTGGCGAAGAAGGTGAAGGCGTATGCCTAGGTTAGGGCGCCGGGGCGCCGGAGGCCAGCTTTAATGGGCTACTACTACTCCGACCAGCCACCGCGCAAACCCCGGTGGTGGGACAGGTTCGTGAAGGAGTGGATGCGCCGCTTCTGGGCCGATACCGAAGAGGTGCTGGTGGTCACGAGGGTGGCCTTCAGCATCATCCTCCCCGTGGTGGGCGTGCTCTTCGGCTTCGTCCTGCTCTGCTTCCTGGGGCTGTTCCTGCTCAGCTTGTGCAGTCCCACCAGGTAGTCGTCACAAGCCCCCATTCTGCAAGAGCCCTCTTAGCCCTTGGGCATTCTCCGTGTCGCCCCCGCCAATATCGTTGTTGCAATACGCGTACACGGCAACGGCGCCCTCTCCTAGCCCCCGCAGGCGCTCCGCCCACTCCCGAAGCTGCTCCCCTGAGCAGCTGCCGGCATAACGCCCCGTCGTCCCGTGAAAGCGGACGTAGTCATGCACATAGAAGGCGACGTTGCTCCGCTGGAGGGGAAGGCCTTCTTTGGTTCTACAAGAATCCCCGTAGTTGGCTAGTTCTGCAGCATCTGGTAGAGCTTGCCTTCGGTCTTGACCGAGGGGGCGATGACCATCTGGGCGTCGTGCATCTCCTGGATGCTATCGGCGCCGCACATGCTCATCCCCAGCCGCAGCGCACCGATGAGGTTCTCCGTACCGTCGGTGCGGGAGGTGGGGCCGAAGAGGAGCTGCTCGATGGAGGTGTTCACGCCCACCTTGACCCGGGTGCCCCGGGGGAGGGCGGCGTGGGGGGTGGCCATGCCCCAGTGGTTGCCGCGGCCCGGCGCCTCGGCAGTCTGCGCGAAGCTGGAGCCCAGCATCACGGCGTCGGCGCCTGCGGCAAAGGCCTTGCAGATGTCGCCGCCAGTGCGCATCCCGCCGTCGGTGATGATGGGCACGTAGCGGCCAACGGCCTTGTGGTAGGTGTCCCGGGCCGCGGCGCAGTCCATGGTGGAGGTGATCTGGGGCACCCCAACGCCAATGACCTCTCTGGAGGTGCACGCGGCGCCCGGACCTACGCCTACCAGCACGCCGTGGATACCCGTCTCCATGAGCTCAAGGGTGGCGCTGAAGCTCACGGTGTTGCCCACGATGATGGGGGCACGGACCTGCTGCACCAGCTCGGAGAAGATGAGCCCGCGATAGCTCTTGGAGCGGTGGCGGGCCGTGGTGACGGTGGACTGCACCACGATGATGTCTGCCCCGGCCTCAATACACAGGGGCGCGTACTTCTTGGTGTTGGCGGGAGTCACCGACACGGCGCAGAGGGCGCCGTGGTCCTTGACCTCCTTGATGCGCTGGGCGATGAGGTGCTCTTTGATGGGCTCGGAGTAGATGCGCTGCAGGAGGGCGGTGACGGTGGCGCTGGGGGCTTCGGCGACTTCCAGAAGCAGGTCATCCGGGTGTTGGTAGCGGGTCTGGACCCCTTCCAGGTTCATCACCGCCAGCCCGCCGAACCGGTGGAGTGCTACCGCAAACTTCGGGTCTACCACTCCATCCATCGCTGCGGCAAGCACAGGGATCTCGAAAGAAAAATCTCCGATGGTGACTCTGGTGTTCACCTGGTCGGGGTTGATGGTCACATCCCCGGGCACCAGAGAGACTTCATCGAACCCGTAAACCCGCCGCAGCGGCTTGTATTCCGGTTCGAACATCATCATTAGCCCTCCTTCACCTCCAGAAGAACTACTGCCTACGAACGCGTCGCCTCCGCTGACAAGATAGACGATCCCCCTGGCGGGGTAATGGACAGAGGATGCCGATCCAGAGGGGGATGCTCACTACGACCGGTATTTAATGTAATGTAGCAAATCTGTGCTGAGCCGTCAAGTTGTGCTTAGTGAGTGTTATGCTTGGTGCGCAGGTTGTCTCTCAAGAGCGGAGGAAAAAAACGAAACTTCACGGCAAACCTCTTGACACCTTCTCATTCCCTGTATAGAATGTGCTAGAACGAGCGTTCTCGGTGACATAAAGGAGCATCATGGTGCAAAGACAAGCTACCTCCCTCCGGCGCAGAGGCCCTCGGCCCCTCAGCCAGCGCCAGCGGCGCATCCTGGAGTTCATCGACACCTTCGCCGAAGACAAGGGATACGCCCCCAGTATTCGGGACATCGTCAAAGGGTGCAGCATTAGCTCTACTTCGGTAGTGGACTACAACCTCCGCATTCTGGAGCGGGAGGGGCACCTGCGGCGAGATGCCGAGGTCTCGCGTGGCATCGTGCGTCTGGGCCAGCAGCGACGGGACAAGCTGGCGGTGCCTCTCATGGGCCAGATCGCAGCGGGCCAGCCCATCCCGGTGCCTGCGGCGGACACCTGGAGCAGCCTGGGAAGCGTGGAAACCATGGAGGTGCCCCGCGAGCTGGCCAGAGGCCACAGCGACGCCTTCGCCTTGCGGGTGAAAGGCACGTCTATGATCGATGCCCTCATCAACGACGGTGACATCGTCCTCATGCAGGCGGCCCAGTCGGCCAGCGACGGCGACATGGTGGCCGTGTGGCTCAAGGATGAGCAGGAGGTTACCCTCAAGAAAATCTTCTACGAGGGCAACCGCGTCCGCCTCCAGCCGGCCAACTCCCAGATGCAGCCCATCTACACCCGCCCCGAGAACGTCGAGGTGCAGGGGAAGGTGCTGGGCGTCATCCGCCAGATGTAGCCTCCTCGTGCTGCCCTGCCGCCAGATGTGCGGCAGCCATGGCCAGCCCTGCGTAGAGCCAGAAGAGCGCGATGGTGGGGGTGAAGGACGAGCTGACGAAATAGTGGTCGAAGAGCCCCGCGACCAGGGCGCCCGCTACGCCAGCCAGGGCGCCCATTTGTACGCCGGCCAGGCCCACTCTGCGGGCACGGCCCAGCCGGCGGGCTATGTACGTCACTACGGTTCCCAGGACCAGCAGGTAAGCGCCTAGTCCCACCAAACCCGCCTCCTCGGCCAGAAGGAAGTAGATGCTACTGCCGGCCAGGTAGAGGTCCAGGTCTGGTGGCCCGCCGAAGCCCACTCCGAACCACGGGTAGCGAGTGATCAGGCGGAGCGCGTCGCTGTACTCCCCCAGCCGCATCTGGGCTGCCCGGTCCGCGAAGAAGAGCCCCGACACAAACCGCTCCACGAAGGCCTGGCCCTGGGGCAACAGCAGGAGCGCCATGGCGCCTGCCGCTATGGCCAGCAGGACCCTCCGGTAGCGCAGCAGCCCCAGCAGCACCAGCGCGGCCAGCGCGCCGGCCCAGCCGGACCTGCTGTAGCTGAGAAGCAGCGCCAACACATTGATGGCCACGCAGGCCGCGAGCAGGAGACGGGGGACCGTAGTGCGGCACTCCACGAGTTGGGTCACCGCCAGCGGCAGCGCCAGGAGCAGCATGCCTCCCAGCACGTTGGGATCGATGGCTGTCCCGCTGGCCCTGAGGATGGGCGTGTCGGCGATGTACCGCAAGACCGACTCCCCGGTGGGGTAGCCCAGCCACGCCAGAGAGGCCAGGAGGTCATAGCTCTGCTCAGGTGGGAGCCAGTAGAGCGCCAGCGCCAGGGTGGCAGCCCCTCCTGCGGCAACAGGCGCCATCCGGGTGATCCTGCGCACTTCGTCAGGGGTGCGCAGGCTGTTGATGACGGTAAAGTAGAGCAAGATGCTGTTGATGGTCTTGAGAAACAGCCGCAGCGTCTCTCCCGTCGCCGTGCTCATTCCCCCGAGAAAGGCCACCGTGGCCATCCCCAGGAAGAGGAGAAGCGGCGCCCCTGCGGGACTCAGCGCCAGCGGCTCTCCAGGATGCGCCAGCAGCCGGAGTACGAGGGCCAGCAGGGCGATGGAGAGGGTTGCATCGAGAAAGGTGAGGCGCAGAGCGCCTACCGGGATGGGGACGACGCCGAAAGGCAGTAAGTACAGCCCTAGCAGGATGACCATGATCCCCGCCGAAGGCTGCCGCAGGGTGAGCAGCGTGAACAGCGCGCCCGCCAGGAGCAGGAACCCCAGCCATGGCGCCCCGTAGACCGTGAGCGCGCCGCAGGCGACGCCTGCCGCCACCAGCGCCAGCGGGACGGGCCAACGCTGTAAGCCAGCCGAGAGAGGCATGAGAGAGGCCCGCTGGTTCATGGGGCTTACCCGGGCATGCCGTCGCTGGCTAGGAGTACCTGGCGATAGAACGCCGCGGTGCGGCGGGCGATGGTCTCCCACGAGAAGTGAGCGGCCAGTTCGCGGCCGCCTTCCGCCAGCCGCCGGCGGAGAGGCGACTCCGCCAGGACCTGCCGGGCCGCGTCCGCCAGGGCGGGCGCGTCGTCCGGCGCCACCAACAGGCAGTGGAGGCCGTCCTTCAGAGGTGGAAAGTCGTCCGAGTCCGTGGCGGGCCGGGCGCTCAAGGGGGGAAGCTGCGTCGTGACCACCGGGACGCCGTGGGCCAGGGCGGCCAGCAGCGCGCCGTGGCGGTAGGAGACCCCCTCCGCGTAGGGCAGCAGGCAGCAGTCCAGGGCTGCCAGGGCCCGGCTCGTCTCCTCCGGCGGCAGATAGCCCGTCCATACTAGGTGTTCCTCTAGCCCCAGCTCCTCTGCCAGCCGCCGCAGCTCGTTCCGGTAGTGCCAGTTCGAGGCATCGGAGGGACCCAGCTCCTCGCCCAGCATCACCAGGCGCACCGGAAGGCCTTGGTCCAGCAGCATGCGCAGCGCCCTCAAGGCCGTCTCCAGGCCTTTGGTCCGGTTCAGCATCCCGAAGTGCCCCAGCAGGTGCGCGTCCGCCGGGATCTCCCAGGCGCTGCGGAGGGCCCGCGCATCGCCTGGTGGCCCTTCGGCCGCCGGAATATTGGCGCCGATGGGGATGGCCGCCAGGCGTGGACGCCGTGCCGTGCCGCCTGTCCAGCTCCTGAGGATAGCTGCGTCCTCCGGGTTTGTGGCAATCACGCCATGGCTGGTGAGGGCGAGCTGTTGCGTTGCCCAGCGCCTGAGGGGGCCGGCCTTGGGGAAGAGGTAGGGCTCTCGCAGGTCGTGAAAGGTGGTCACTATGGGGACCCCCGGCCGCCGCCAGGCCAGCCAGCGGGGCAGCAGGTTGATGGCAGGATGCATCCCGAAGGCGCCCGTCTGGTACTGGATGTGGAGCAGGTCGGGCTGGAGCCGGTCCACCGCTTGGCGGACCTGTCGGAAGATCCGGAAGTCCCACCGGGGCACCGTCGCCAGGACCTCCGGCTCCGAGGCTTCCTGCGGTCGATTGGCGCCGGCTGAGGCGGAGGTGAGGACCGCCACCAGGCCGCCTTCACTCATCAGCGCCCGGGCCAGGTGGCGGGTGTAGTCGGCCAGGCCGCCGATCTGTGGGGGGTATTCCCCGGTGACCAGGCAGACCCTCAGCCTGTCACGCTCCACTTGAGGACCGCGCCGTACAGGCCGATGCGCTCCCGCCGCATGGCGACCTTATGGCCCAGGGCAAGCTTGAGCGCATCCTCGGCGATGAGGAGGGCGTAGTTAAGCGCCAGTGCCCAGCGCACCAGCCCGCCCGCCACAGGCCCGAAGTGCTTGCGATAGAACCTGCGCTTGCTGGCCAGGAACTGGATGTGGCGCTGGCGCAGGTCTCGTCCGCTGCTCTGGCCACCGCGGTGGACCACCTGCGCCTGGGGCACGTAGGCGGCGCGCCAGCCAGCCCGGGCCGCCCGCAGGCACCAGTCGGTCTCTTCAAAGTAGAGGAAAAAACGCTCGTCCAGGGGGCCCACTTGCTCCCAGGCCGCTCGGCGCAGCAGCAGGCAGGCTCCCACCAGCCAGTCTACCTCCTGCTCCTGGTCGGCCGGGGTGTCCTGGCAGTAGTAGCGGCGCAGGTGGGCGTTGTGAGGGAACCAGCCCTGGAGCACCGTGCTCTCCAGGAAGGCCGTAACCAGGGTGGGGAAGCGACGCCGAGAAGGCTGCGCCGTGCCGTCGGCGTTGAGGAGTTGGGGGCCCACCACGGCCACGTTGGGGTGGCGTCCCAGGCAGTCCGTCAGGGCCCGCAGCGCGCCGGGCCGCAGCTCGGCGTCGGGGTTCAGGAGAAGCATGGCCTCGCCGCTGCTGTGGGCCGCTCCCTGGTTGCAGGCGGCGCTGAAGCCCCGGTTCTCCTGGTTGGCAACGAGGCGCACCTGGGGGAACTCCTGGCGCACCAGCGCGGCGCTATCATCAGCAGAGGCGTTGTCTACCACCAGCACCTCGACGCTGCCGGGCGGCAAGCCCTGTGTCTCAGCCAGCACCGAGGCCAGGCAGCGCCGCAGCAGCTCCCGCACGTTGTAGCTAACGATGACCACCGAGATATTCATGTCTGAGGGAATTATACCTGCTGGAGCCTGGCGACGCACACGCAGGGCTACAGAATAGGACTGGCCTGCGCCCAAGGGCGCAGGCCGGAGAACGTCCGCTTGAACTTAGTCTTCCAGAGCAGCCGGTGACTTCGTACCACCAAAAAACCGCTCATGGTGAGCCGAGTTTACCCTGAGCTGGGCCGAAGGGAACCATGAGCCGCTCGTCCTTCAACAGGCTCAGGACGAGCGGCATCGACATTTCAGCGCTCTGTTATTCCAGCCTGCCGGCCTCCTCCCGCGCGGTTCGGCCGATGCCGATCCGGCGGGCCATGATCAGCTTCTGCACCTCAATGGTGCCGCCGGGGTGGGTGCCCACGATGGCGGAGCGGTGGTTCAGTTCCACCTGTCCCTCCGCCACGGTCCATGCCGGGTCGCTGGTGAGGGCGTGATAGCCCAGCAGCTTCAGCAGCATGTGGGACCGCAGCACGTTGGACCACTTGCGCCACATGCTGAGCTGCGGGCCTTCGTAGGAGCGAGGCTTGTTGGCGTGGGACAGCCAGTAGTTCCGGACGCCAAACAGCCGCTGGATCTCGCTCTCGATGAAGTAGTCCATCAGCAGGTCGCGAGCATCCTGGTGCTTGATGATGGGCACGCCGTCCAGCAGGTGGGTCTTGCAGTACTCCACCACCCGGGGGAAGAGCTTGTCGGTGCCGACGCGGCCGCCGCCGCCATGCTCCAGCTCCAGGTGGGTGCTGGCCACCTTCCAGCCGTTATTCTCCCCGCCCACCAGGTTGTCACCAGGCACCCGCACCTGGTCAAAGAAGACGGAGTTCTTCTGGCCGCCGGCGTCGCTGCGGGTCAGAAGCTCCATGGGCTGCACGGTGATCCCGGGCGCCCGGAAGTCGATCATCAGCCAGCTCAGGTTCTCGTGGCGGGGCGCATTGGGGTCGGTCACCGCCAGGGTCCAGAGCTGGTCTGCGCCGTAGTCCGTCCCCACGAAGATCTTCTGCCCGCTCACCACATAGTCGTCGCCATCCTTGACGGCCCGGGTCTGCACGCTGGCCAGGTCGGAGCCGGCGCCGGGCTCGGTGAGGAGCTGCCAGGTCCGCAGCTCGCCCCGGTACATGGGGGGCAGCAGACGCTGCTTCTGCTCGGGCGTGCCCCACACCTGGATGGTGGGCGCGGCCAGGGTGGCCGAGTCGGAGTAGGGGGGCAGGGTCATGTCGAAGCGGTCCATCTCCTCGTTGAGGATGATCGCCTCGTCCACGCTCAGGCCGCCACCGCCGTACTGCTTCGGCGCGGTGGGGTAGAGCCAGCCCTTGACCCCCAGCTTTCGCCCCAGCTCACGCTGAGCTTGATACTCTTCGTAGGTGTCCCCGTCCCTGGCGTGGGTAGTCCGCAGGATGGCGGGCACGTTGACCTCAAGGAAGGCCCGTACCTCGTCCCGGAACCGCTGCTGCTGCGGCGTGTACGCCACCTCGAAGTCCATCTCCACACCTCCTGTGTTCTTGCCCAGGAAACGGGCACACCGGCCCGGCTATGGTGATTCTATAAATGGCGTGCCGCCGTGTCAAGTAGAGTAATAGAGAGAGAGTTTAATAACTCCGCACTGCCCGCCTCAGGCGGACAGCATAGCCGCTCAGAATGCCTCAGGCTTGAGCCTGAGGTGGCAGGTTGATAAACACTCTCGTAACAGGGGGCGCGCCAATGGATGGGTTGGGCGGGGATGACGGCGCCCTTCGCTTCCGTTGACACCCCCTGACGCCTCTCCTACAATCGAGACAGACTTGCCTAAGGTGGGCGGGCGCCAAGCTGCCCACGCCGTCGGCCTACACCGCCCTCTCCCTCTGGGGGAGGGCCGGGGTGAGGGTTCAGCCTCAACCCCGGCACCGATTCTTCGCTCCGCCCGCGGCAGGTGGGCGGGGTCTCAGAATGACAGCGAGCGTGCCTTCTCATGACCAGCGACGAGATACGCGAGGCCTTCCTTGCCTTTTTCCAGGAGCGGGGCCACCAGCGGGTACCCAGCGCCTCCCTGATCCCGCGCGCCGACCCCACCCTCCTCTACGTCAACGCGGGCATGGTCCAGTTCAAGGACGTGTTCCTGGGCCAGGAGAGCCGCCCCTACACCCGGGCCACATCCTCCCAGAAATGCGTGCGGGCCGGGGGCAAGCACAACGACCTGGACAGCGTGGGCCGCACCGCCCGTCATCACACCTTCTTCGAGATGCTGGGCAACTTCTCCTTCGGCGACTACTTCAAGCGGGAGGCCATCGAATACGCCTGGACCTTCCTGACGGTGGTGTTGCGCCTTCCCAAGGAGCGCCTCTGGGTCACCGTCTACCAGGACGACGACGAGGCCTTCGGGCTGTGGCGGGAGCTGGCCGGAGTGCCAGCGGAGCGCATCGTCCGCCTGGGGGAGCACGACAACTTCTGGGCCATGGGCGACACTGGCCCCTGCGGGCCGTGCAGCGAGATCATCTGGGACCGGGGCGAGGAGCAGCGCTGCGGTGACCAGTGCGGCATCGGCGCCTGCGACTGCGACCGCTGGCTGGAGGTCTGGAACCTGGTCTTCATGCAGTTCAATCGCGACGAGCGGGGCGAGATGACGCCGCTGCCCAAGCCCAGCATCGACACCGGCATGGGGCTGGAGCGCATCGCCTCGGTGCTCCAGGACGTTCCCACCAACTACGACACAGACCTGCTGAAGCCCCTCATCGAGAAGGTGGCGGAGCTGTCCGGCAAGGAGTATTTCCCGGATGAGCGCGGCTTCGCCCATCGGGTCATCGCCGACCACGCCCGGGCCTGCGCCTTCCTCATCGGCGACGGCGTGCTGCCGGGCAACGAGGGCCGGGGCTACGTGCTGCGCCGCATCCTCCGGCGGGCCATCCGCCTGGGCCGCAGCAAGCTGGAACTACAGCGCCCCTTTATGGGCGTGATGGCCGAGGCCGTGATAGCCCGCATGAGCGGGGCTTACCCCGAGCTGCTGGAGAAGCATGCCTTCATCACCAAGGTGCTGGAGCTGGAGGAGGAGCGCTTCGGGGAAACATTGGGGCGAGGGTTGTTCGTTATAAAGGGGACGTTTGAGGTCATTGGCATTACTGCAAAGGGCGGTTCCGTAGAACAGTTCGTGGAAAGACCACAACTTGCTCAGAAAGTGCTGGATGAGATGAGGGCAGCCGCGTCAAATCAAGTCACCCTCGGCAGGTTGCCTGGGGGCTTTGCGTTTTACCTCTACGACACCTATGGCTTCCCCTACGAGCTGACGGAGGAGATTGCGGCGGAGCACGGGCTGTCCGTAGACCGCGAAGGCTTCGAGCGGGAGATGGAGCAGCAGCGGGAGCGGGCACGAGCCGCCCAGAAGCGTGTGGGGCGAGAGCGCGAGGCCTTCCTGGATTATGACGAGCTCCCGCTGCCGGAGTCGGAGTTCCTGGGCTACCAGACCCTCTCGGCTTCGGCCCGGGTGCTCAGCCTCGCCCTTCGACAAGGCTCAGGGCAAGCCACTGCCGGAGGCGCGGCGGAAGAGGCTACTCAGGGCCAGGAGGTGGAGCTGGTGCTGGACCAGACCCCCTTCTACGTCGAGGGCGGCGGCCAGGTGGGTGACCAGGGCGAAATACAGGGCCCCTCCGGGCGTATCCACATCGTGGACACCTTCCGCGCGGGACGGGGGCTTATCGTCCACCGCGGCCTGGTGGAGCGCCGTCCTGAGGCTCTCGAAGGGCACGGCAGCGTCATGGTGGGCGAGCCGGTGACAGCCCGGGTGGACGCCAATCGCCGGGCAGACACCGCCCGCAACCACACGGCCACCCACCTGCTCCACGCCGCGCTGCGCCAGGTGCTGGGGGGCCACGTGCAGCAGGCCGGCTCCCTGGTGGCCCCGGACCGGCTGCGCTTCGACTTCAGCCACATCGCGCCCGTGAGCAGGGAGGAGATGGACGAGGTCCAGCGCATCGTCAACCAGAAGATCCGGGAGGACTGGCCGGTGCGGCCCCGCACCTCCGGCTACCAGGAAGCCATCCAGGAGGGCGCGCTGGCCTTCTTCGACGAGAAGTACGGCGAGGTGGTGCGCATCGTGGAGGTGCAGCAGCCGCAGAACGGTCGTCCCCACGCGCCGCATCCGTCTGACGGAGGCAAGCCCTTCAGCAAGGAGCTGTGCGGCGGCACCCACTGCGGCTCCACGGGGGAGATCGGCTTTGTGTATATCCTGTCCGAGAGCAGCGTGGGCGCGGGGATGCGCCGCATCGAGGCGGTGACGGGCCGGGCCGCGGAGGAGCTGGTGCGCCAGCGCTTCGGCGTGCTGGAGGAGCTGTCCCGGCAGGTGGGGGGGCAACCCCAGGAGGCGCCGAGCAAGGTGGCCGGCCTCCTGGAGACCCTGGAGCAGGAGCGCCGCCGGGCTCAGGCCCTCCAGCGGGAGGTGAGCCGCCACCAGGTGGAAGAGCTGCTGGGTCGGGTGAGCGCGGTGGACGGCGTGAGCCTCCTGAGCGCCCGGGTGGCCGCGCCGGACTTCGAGACGCTGCGGGACATGGCGGACCTGCTGCGGGCCCGCATGCAGAGCGGCGTCATCGTGCTGGGCGCGGTCTTCGGCGAGCGCCCCAACTTCCTGGCGGCGGTCACCAAAGACCTGGTGGAGCGCGGCCTGAACGCCGGCGCACTGGTGAAGGAGGTGGCCAGCGTGGCCGGCGGCGGCGGCGGCGGACGCCCGGAGCTGGCCCAGGCCGGCGGCCGCGACGCTTCCAAGCTGGACGAGGCTCTCCAGCGGGCGCCTGCGCTGCTACGCAAGAGTCTTGCTGCGGGATAGCGCTACCGAAAGGAATCCTGAGCCGCTAGTGTGGTGTTTCTGAAAAACGCCGTAGTTGTCGTTGCGAGGAGGCGAAGCCGACGTGGCAATCTGGGGGAGGGCAATGCCTGGATGCCGTTGAAGGTCCCCCCACCCCCGGATTGCTTCGGCCCCGCCCTTCGGG
>JACPQN010000095.1 GCA_016190485.1 Chloroflexota bacterium | reverse complement strand
ATTTGTCATTGCGAGGAGGCGAAGCCGACGTGGCAATCCGGGGGAGGGAAGCCGTCCTCCTCGCAGGGGATCGTTATCCCCTCCCAGATTGCCACGGCCCTCGTTCCTCGGGCCTCGCAATGACATCTGTACCGAACTTCGAAGACAGGACACTCGCGTACCCCGGAGTGAATCACAATCCCGCCAGCTCCCGGCCCCGCTGCAGCAGCTCCGCCACCCGCTGTGGGCTGGAGGTCTCCGCGTAGATCCGCAGCACCGGCTCAGTGCCCGAGAAGCGCACCAGGAGCCAGCCCGCGTCGGCAAAGGTGAAGCGCACCCCGTTGAGGGCGCCGTCGCTCCCGAAGGCTTCCCTGTGGGCCACGCTGTGCGCCCCCACGGCCTTCCGCTCTCCCGCCACCCGGCCGATGATGGCGCTGCGCTGGTCCGGCGGAAAGTGGAGGTCCAGGCGGTCGTAGTAGTGGGGCCCCACCAGGCTGTAGAGGTGCTCCACTAGCTGGGAGGGCGACTTGCCCGTGGAGACCATCAGGTCCAGGAAATAGAGGCCCGCCAGGATGCCGTCTCGCTCTGGAATGTGCCCCCGAAAGCCGTAGCCACCACTCTCTTCGCCGCCGATGAGCGCGTCCAGCCTGATCATCTCTGGCCCCACGTACTTGAAGCCCACGTCGGTCTCCACCACGGGGACGTTGTAGCGCTCCCCCAGGCGGTAGATCATACTGCTGGTGGTGATGGTCTTGATGAGGGGTCCCCGCTGGCCGCGCACCTCCAGCAGGTAGAGGCACAGCAGGGCGTAGACCTGGAGTTGGGTCACGAAGCTCCCATGCTCATCCATCACCCCCAGGCGGTCGGCGTCGCCGTCGGTGGCAAGGCCTACCGATGCGCCTCGGCGCACGTGGCGGCGCAGTTTGGCCAGGTTGCGGGTGATGGGCTCAGGCTGGATGCCGGGGAAGGCGGGGTTGCGCACCCCGTTCAGCTCGGTGACCCGGACGCCCCCGCCCCGCAGCAGGGCGCGCAGGTAGCCGGCGCCGGCCCCGTACATGGAGTCCACCACCACTCGCATGCCGGAGGAGCGGATGCGCTGCAACCGGTCTTCTCCCACTAGTCGGCGGATGGTCTCCAGGTAGGGCGCATCGGGGTCTACGGAGCGCGCCAGGCCGCGCCCGGTCGCCTCCTCCAGGGGCATGCGGCGCACCACCTTGGTGGGCCACAGCTCGGCCAGCTCCGCCTCGATCCGATCCACCACCTCCTGGGGCGCGCTGCTCGAGTGCTCGTCCTTGACCTTGAAGCCGTTATATTCACCGGGGTTGTGGCTGGCGGTGATGACGACGCCGCCATCGGCGCCAAGATGGCGGATGGTGTGGCTGACCACGGGTGTGGGACAGGCCTTGCCGCACAGGTACACGGAGATGCCGTTGGCCGCCACGACCTCAGCGGCCGCGGCGGCGAAGCGCTCGGAGGCGTAGCGCGTGTCGTACCCGACCACCAGGCCCCGTTGCGTCTTGCCGGCGCGCTTCAGGTAGTTGCACAGGGCCTGGGCGCAGAGGCGCACATTCTCGAAGGTGAAGTCATCGGCAATGATGGCCCGCCAGCCATCGGTGCCGAACTTGATGGGAATACTCACGAGCGGCCCGCCCTCGGCCTGCTAGATGTGCTCTCGCCAGTAGTTGAGCAGATCTTGTATCGTCTGCTCAAAGGGGATGGCCGGCTCCCAACCCGTGGCGGCCCGGAACTTGCTGCAGTCGGCCAGCAGCAGCGTCACATCGGAGGGGCGATAGCGCGCCGGGTCCTCCCGCACCTCTATCTTGGCGCTGGTCATGCTCAGCAGCAGGTCCTGGAGGTCGCCGATGGAGCGGTCCACCCCACAGCCGATGTTGTAAGCCTCGCCGGGTGTCCCTCGCTCCAGTGAGAGCCAGTAGGCCCGCACTATGTCCCGCACGTCGGTCCAGTCCCTGCGGCTCGAGCGGTCTCCCACGTAGAGGACTGGGGGGCGCAGCCCCTTCTCGATCTCGGCGATCTGCAGAGCCTGGCTGGAGGTGACGAACACGTGGCCGCGACGGGGTCCCTCATGGTTAAAGGCCCTGGTGACGACGGTGCGCAGCCCAAAGCTACGGTGGTACTGGTAGGCCAGCATCTCCTGGGCCACCTTGCTCACCCCGTAGGGGCTGAGGGGCCGCAGCGGGTTTGTTTCCTTGATGGGGGTCTCCTCTGGGCGCACATCGCCGTACTCCTCGGAGGAGCCGGCGATCTGGATGAGGGGATCGGTCTTGGTCTTGCGCACGGCCTCGAAAATGTTCAGTTCGCCCAGGATGTTGGTCTGCAATGTGGCCGCGGGAGCGCTCTGAGAGCCGGGCACGTAGCTCTGGGCCGCAAGGTGGAAGATACGCTCCGGCTGGATGGCGCCTATGACCCGCTCCATCGAAAACGGGTCCAGCATGTCCCCTTCCACCAGGTTCAGCACGCTCCGCTCGGCCCGCTCCACCAGTAGCCCCTCCAACTGCTGAGCGCTGGTGAGGCTGGCGTTCTCCCCCACGGGGTTGAGCTTGCCCTGTCGCCGCAGGTTTTCCAGGTTCTCCATGCGGCTCCGGGGCCGGTAAAGGCCGAAGGCCTCCACGTCAGGAAGGGTGAGGAGGTACTCGGCCAGGTGGCTGCCAACGAATCCAGTGACACCGGTGATGAATACCCGCACTATGCGCGCTCCTGTAGTTCTTTGTCGGCTTCCAGCAAGTCTTTCACCGTGTCCACCGGGCGCCAGTAGGCGTCGCTCTTGAAGCCGTACAGCTTGCCCTGTTGCGCCAGTTGGGGAAAGGTGGTGTTCTCGTGGTCGCCTTTGTCCGGAAAGAGGGGGAAGACCCTGGTGGAGATCACGTACAGCCCCGCATTGAGCCAGTGGGGCAAGAGAGGCTTCTCTTGAAACTCGCTGATCCGGCCGCTATCGTCCAGGTTGGCGATGCCATAGGGACTCCGGAGCTGGGTCAGCATGACGGTGATGCCGGCGCTCCGCTGGCAGTGGTACTCGATGAAGGGCGCCAGGGGTTGGGTCTGAATGTTGTCGCCGTTGGCGCCGATGACGAACTCCTCGCGCGCCGGCACCTGCTGGAAGCCCTGCTTAAAGGCACCGCCGCGGCCCAGGGGCTGTTCCTCCACAGAGTAGGAGAGGCGCAGGCCCCAGCGGCGCCCGTCTTGAAAGTAGTCTTGCAGGACGTCTGCGAGATACCCGCAGCACACCACCACCTGCGTGACCCCGTTGCCCTTGAGCCACTCCAACTGGTACTCCAGCAGCGGCTTGCCGTTGATGGGTACCATGGCCTTGGGGCGGTCGTCGGTGTAGGGGCGCAGCCGCTGGCCTTCCCCTCCGGCAACGATGAGGGCGTACACCTAGCCCCCGGTAGCCCTTGCCGCCAACAGCAGCACGTCGCTACGGGGCACGCTTCCATACCTCCCCGGTACCGGGCTGCAGCGGTGCGGACGCAGTCTACGCATGGGAGGCCACTCGAACACGCCAGTATTCTAGCACGTCCTTCAGCGTTTGTTCTAGCGGTATCGTTGTCGCCCAACCCGTGGCTGCCCGCAGCTTGGAGGCGTCGCCGTAGACGCAAGGGATGTCCACCGGGCGGTAGCGGAGAGGGTCAACCTCCACCGTCATCGCCACCCTGCTCTGGGCCAGCAGGCCATCCAGCAGAGCGCGGATCGCCACAGCCCGGCCCGAGGCCAGGTTGTAGACCTCTCCGGGCTGGCCCCTGGTGAGGGCCAGATAGTAGCCCCGCACGATGTCTCGCACGTCGCTGAAATCCCGCTGGGCTTCCAGGTTGCCCACCCGCAGCACCGGCGCCCGCTGGCCCGCCTCGGCCTCTGCGATCTGGCGGGCGAACCCTGACGCCGCAAACTGGTCGCTCTGGCCCGGCCCCAGGTGGTTGAAGGGCCGGACGCGCACTACGGGCAGCGCGCGCCCCACGAAGTACTGATAGCCCATGAGGTCCTGGGCCGCCTTGCTCACGGCGTAGGGGTTGCTGGGGCGCAGGGGCAGCGTCTCCCCCAGGGGGAGCTCATCGGGGGAAGCGGGCGCGCCGTACACCTCGTTGGAACTGACCACCAGCACCCGCGGCCGCATGTCTAGCTGCACCAGGGCCTCCAGAACGTGGAGCTGGCCCATGACGTTGTTGAGGATGGTACCTTCCGGGTCCTTCCAGGAGAGGGCCACGGAGGGCTGCGCCGCCAGGTGAAAGACCAGCTCCGGGGCGGCGGCCTCCAGCGCCTTCCTGGTCTGGTCTTTGTCCAGGAGGTCGGCCTCGTGGAGCGCAACACTCTCCTGGAGGAGGCCCAGGGCGGGGGCACGTCCGGGCCGCACGGCGCCGTGCACCTCCAGACCTTGCTCCAGCAGATGGCGGGCCAAGTGACCCCCGGCAAAGCCGCCGACACCCGTTATAAGGGCCCTCATTCTGGGACTCCTTCTAGTCAGCGAATCCCACAGAGGCGGGGGCGTCCTTCGTCGGGCCTCTCCAAACCATGCCCTGAGCCTGGCCGAAGGGGAACGGAAGCGTTCCCTGAGGCTCTCAAAGGGAACGCTTCCCTCTCTCCGCCACCACTCTTACGAGGCGGCGGGCCGTTGGGGGTCAACCATCCGCATGCCCGCCTCGGCCCGCAGCGCTCCGGCCTTGTCGGTGTGCTCCCAGGGCGCGTCGATGTCGTCCCGGCCGAAGTGGCCGTAGGCCGCTGTAGCTTTGTAGATGGGCCGCCGGAGGTTCAGGTGCTGGATAATGGCAGCGGGCCGCAGGTCGAAGTGCTTGTTGACCAGCCGCCGGATGGTCTCCTCATCCACCTTACCGGTGCCGAAAGTCTCCAGGGAGATGGAGATGGGGCGGGCCACACCGATGGCATAAGAGAGTTGGAGCTCCACCCGGTCCGCCAGCCCAGCGGCCACGATGTTCTTGGCCACGTAGCGGGCGGCGTACGCGCCGGAGCGGTCTACCTTGGTGGGGTCCTTGCCGGAGAAGGCGCCGCCACCGTGGCGGGCCACGCCGCCGTAGGTGTCCACGATGATCTTGCGACCCGTCAGGCCGGCGTCGCCCATGGGCCCGCCTACCACAAAGCGGCCCGTGGCGTTGATGTAGAACTTGGTGCGGTCGTCTAGGAGCGCCGCGGGGATGACGTGCTTGATGACCAGCTCGGTGATGTCCCGCCGCAGCACCTCGTTACTCACCACCTCGTCGTGCTGGGCAGCGATGACCACCGCGTCCACTCGCTTGGGCACGCCGAAGACGTATTCCACCGTCACCTGGGACTTGCCGTCGGGGCGCAGGTAGGGCAGCGTGCCCTCCTTGCGCACCTGGGCCAGGCGGCGGCAGAGCTTGTGGGCCAGGCTTATGGGCAGGGGCATCAGCTCCGGCGTCTCGTTGCAGGCGAAGCCCACCATCATGCCCTGGTCGCCCGCGCCCAGGCGCTCCATCTCGTCGTGGGTGAGGCCACGGTCCTTGGCTTCCAAGGACTCGTCCACGCCCATGGCGATGTCGCCCGACTGCTCCTTGATGCTGACAATGACGCCGCAGGTATCGCAGTCGAAGCCGTACTTGGCCCGGGTATAGCCGATGTTCCTCACCGTCTCCCGAACTACCTGGGGCATATCCACGTAGCACTCGGTGGTGATCTCCCCGATGACGGCGATCAGGCCCGTGGTGGCGGCGGTCTCGCAGGCCACCCGGCCAAAGGGGTCCTGGGCGTAGATGGCGTCCAGGATGGCGTCGGAGATCTGGTCGCACATCTTGTCCGGGTGTCCCTCGGTCACCGACTCCGAGGTCAGCAGCAGGGACGGCGAGGTAATGAAGCTCGTGCTCAATGGGTGCTCCTCCTTTGTGGGGTTGTAAGTTAGTGGTCGTGAGAGCTGTCTTAGCTCACTCGTTTTTTCGCGTAGCTGGCGCGCCACTTTATATCGTCCATCAGCTTTGTCACAATGTCGTGAATGTGGACCTCACCTGTAACCTCAAGCTTCGAAGACTCGGGGGCGCGCTCCACCATCGCCCTCAACAAGTCCCGCACAAAGTCGCTGGCATCGAGGATTTCTAACCCGACCACGGTGTCGTCTTCGGCCAGGTGTATAATGAATTGCTCGGCGTGCTCCCCGTGATCAATGCGCTCGTCAGAAAGCTCGAGGAAAAGGACGTCTGCGTCCGGGCTGTACTTAATCCTTCTCATATCGCCTCCTCCTCCCAACATACACGGTAATACATAAGATCACACCATCTTGGTCCTCATATGCTACTCGCAGGACGTGCCTGTCGCTAAGACGCTTCTGGGCCACAATGGCACTCCCTTGGCCAGCCAGTGTACGATCGGGATCTAGCACTGCGGAGCGGAGTAATTGCTCAGAGATATCAAATCCGCGCCGTCTCAGTTCTTCCAATCGCCACAGTGCATGGAGGGTACTGAACCTCCACTACGTGCCGCTCTCCCAGCTCTCCAGGTACTCCTTCTGCTCCGGCGTCAGGGTGTCGATGGCGATGCCCATGCTGGCCAGCTTGAGGCGGCCCACCTCCTGGTCCAGCTCCCGGGGCAGGGTGTAGACGCCGGGGGTGAGCCGGGCTGCGTTGGCCACCAGGAACTCCGCCGCCAGGGCCTGGTCGGCAAAACTCATGTCCATGACGCTGGCGGGGTGCCCCTCCGCCGCGGCCAGGTTGATCAGCCGGCCCTCTCCCAGCACGTAGAGGCGCTTGCCGTTCATCAGGGTGAACTGCTCCACAAAGGGCTTGATCTCCCGGCTGGTCTCGGATTCGTCCTTCAGGGCCTCCAGGTTGATCTCCACATTGAAGTGGCCGCTGTTGGCCAGGATGGCGCCGTCCTTCATGCTCCGGAAGTGGCCGCGGTCCAGGACGTTGACACAGCCGGTGGCGGTGATGAACACGTCGCCCAGGCGGGCCGCCTCGGCCAGGGGCATGACCCGCAGGCCCTCCATGGCCGCCTCCAGGGCCTTGATGGGGTCCACCTCCACCACGATCACCTCGGCCCCCATGCCCCTGGCCCGGGACGCGATGCCGCGCCCGCACCAGCCGTAGCCACAGACCACTACCTTCTTGCCCGCCCACAGGATATTGGTGGCCCGGGTGATACCGTCCAGGGTGCTCTGCCCCGTGCCGAAGCGGTTGTCGAAGAGGTGCTTGGTATCGGCGTCGTTCACCGCGACGATGGGATAGCGCAAGGCCCCCGCGGCGGCCATGCTGCGCAGGCGGATGATGCCGGTGGTGGTCTCCTCGCTGCCCCCGAGGATGTCGGCCAGCAGGTCCTGGCGGCTCTTGTGGATGGTGGCCACTAGGTCCGCCCCGTCGTCCATCGTGAGGTGGGGCCGTTGCGCCAGGGCCGCGCTGATATGCCGGTAGTAGGTCTCGTTGTCCTCCCCCTTGATGGCGAAGGTGGGGACGTCGTAGATGGACACCAGCGCCGCCGCCACGTCGTCCTGGGTGCTCAGGGGGTTGCTGGCGCAGAGGGCGAGCTGAGCGCCTCCCGCCTTCAGGGTGAGCATCAGGTTAGCGGTCTCGGTAGTCACGTGAAGGCAGGCCGAGAGGCGGATGCCCCGCAGGGGCTGCTCCCGCTGGAAGCGCTCCCGGATCAGCCGCAGCACTGGCATCTCCTGCTCCGCCCACTGGATGCGCTGCTGGCCCTGGACCGCCAGGGCTAGGTCCTTCACGTCGGTCTTGGGTGTGGTAGGTTGCGCCATGAGTTCTCCTTACGTGATTCGTTGCTCAGCGGAAAGTCGAATGGCGTACGCGGCTTCTTCCCGATGCTGGTTAGCGGCTGAACCAGTGGAGAAAGGCCGCCAGCAGCCGCTCCCAGGGGCTGCGGCCCCTCCAGATGGCCCAGGCCTCCATGAGCCGGGTCGCCTCGCAGTAGCCCAGGCGCTGGTAGACGCGAATGGCCGGGGCGTTCCCCGGGTCCACGTTGAGCACCACGTCCGGCACCTGTTCCAGCAGGGCGGCGGTGAGAGCGCTCACACATCGGGTGGCGTAGCCATGGCCCCGGTGGTGGGGATGGGTCAGCACATTGGCCACCACCGCCACACCATGCTCTCGGGAGAGCGTCTGGGTGCCCGCGATAGAGACCAGCCTGCCCCCCTGCCAGAGGCCGTAGTAGAGCCCCTCCGCCAGGGCCCGGCGGGACAGGAGGGCGCCGGAGTCGCTGCGATAGAGGCCGTTCACCTCGTTGATCTGCGCGGGACCCAGCGGCGCCGCCTCTGAAGGCGTGCCAGAAAAGTGGTCCCGGTTCACCACCATACGCACCAGGGGTTGCAGGCCCCGCAGCAGGAAGTACTGGCTCACCAGGGGATGGTGGCGCGCCTCGTAGGTGACGTAGGCCATGCGGCCCGGCGTGACCTGGGCCAGGATGGCCTCTAGCCCCTGCAGGCCGCCCTGTAGGCACAGCGAGGCGCCGGCCAGCCCCTCCACCTGCACCATGAACGCCGGCTCCTCCAGCCCCTCGGCTAGATGCCACCGGCTGTAGCTGAAGTGGCGCGGCTCCAGATAGGTGTAGAGGGTCGCCGCGAAGGGGCGGTTCTCCGCCAGGACGCGCTGGATCTCCCCCACGTCCTGGGTCGCCCGCACCCGGGGGAGCGGCCTCTCCGAGGCTGATCCCAGGGGTGTCGCGGTGCGCCGGGTCACGCTCCAGGTCCTCACGTCTGCTCGATACCTAGCCGCTGGAGGGCGTACCGCACGCTGTCGGACACGGTGCCCGCGGAGGTATCCACCACCACGTGGCGCTCCTGAGGCACCTCCTCCAGAGGCTCGAAGGTAGTCTTCTCGTGCACGTAGATCTCCCAGCGACCATCCGAAACGGAGCCGCCCCGCTGGACCCGCCGCTCCAACCGCTCCCTGATATCCCCTTCACTGGCCACGGGCTCCACGGCCCAGAAGACGGCGCCCAACTCCTGGGCAAGAGCTGCGGCCTGCTGGCGCTGCTCCCGCCGCCCGAAGGTGGCGTCCAGCACCACCGAGTGCCCTTCCTCCAGGTACTGGCGGGCCAGGCGCAGCAACTCCCCGTAGGTCCTCTGGGTCGCCTCCGGCGAGTAGAGCCCTGTGCCGGGCGCATCGAAATGCCGCTCGGTGAGGGGCACCGCCGCCAGGCGCTTGCGCACCGCGTCGGAGGAGAGGACAGCCAGGCCGCCATCCCCGGCTACGTAGCGGGCGATGGTGCTCTTGCCTGTGCCCACCATGCCCCCACAGATGATCAGCCGGGGCGGCGCGGGCTTCTGGGTGTAGAAATAGGCCAGGGCAAAGTAGCTCCGGGCACGCAGGGTGGCCGCGTCCTTCTCCGCCTGGGGAATGTGGGGATCATCCAGGCGGAAACTCTCCACCTTGCCCCGCACGTAGGCCCGGTAGACCTTGTAAAAGTCCAGGAGCTGCAGCGCTTCCCGGTCTCCGGTGACCTCCGCCCAGGTGTCGACGAAGACGCGGGAGAGGTCGTGGCGGCCGAACTGGTCCAGGTCCATGGCCATGAAGGCCATGTCCGAGGCCACGTCGCTATAGCGGAACCGCTCGGTGAACTCGATGCAGTCGATGATGCGCACGCCCTCATCGGTGACGAAGACTTGGGCGCAGTGGAGGTCGCCGTGGCAGTCCCGCACCCGGCCGCCCGTCGCCCGTCGCGCCAGCAGGTCCCGGTGGCTCTTGAGGAAGGCCGTGCTGTACTCCTGGAGGCGCTGGTACTTGAGGGGAGAGAAGGTGCGCCCCACGTAGCTCTGGGTCTGCTGGAAGTTCTCTCCCACCGGGCCGGCCACGGCCTCGGGAGTGCCGTAGCGCTGGATCTCGGGGGATGTGGCAGCCTGCTGGTGAAAGCCACCCGTCACCCGGGCCAGGCTCCGCACCATCTCCTCCGTCACCTGGTTGTTGGCCAGGAGGCGGTCCAGAGACCGCTCCGTGGGGAGCCGCCGCATCATCACCGCGTGCTCCACCACCTCGCCGTCGCCTCCGACTGCGATGGTTCCATCGGGAGCGCGGCGCACCTCTACCACGTCCAGATACACGTCGGGGCTGACCCGCCGGTTCAGGACCAGCTCCTGCTGGCAGAAGTGGCGTCGCTGCTCAAAGGTGGTGAAGTTCAGGAAGCCGAAGTCCACAGGCTTCTTCACCTTATAGACGCGGTCTGGCGTCAGGAAGAGGTGCGAGATGTGGGTCTGGATGTGCTGGATCTCCAGGGGCCGCTCTGGGTAGGCTTCCGGATGCTCCAGGGCGGAGATGACCTGCTGGTAGCGGTTCACCGGTGTACCCTCAGGCAAGGCCGGCCCGCGCCCGCAGCCGGGCGGCGACGCCACTGGCCATGGCGAGGGCGGCCTCGGCCTCCTGGGGCGTCAGGTTGGCCAGGCCGCAAGCGGGCGTGATGAGGGCCTGCCGCTCCAGGAGCGCCCTGGGTATCCCCAGGTCTACCAGCCGGCCCCAGGTGCGCTCCAGCAGGCCTTCCAGGCCCTCCACCGACTCCCTGGCCAGCTCGTCGCTGTTGGTGGGCACCACCCCCCAGGCGATGGCGCCGCCCCGGGACAGGAAGTCCCGCAGGGGGGCTACGGCCATCTCGGTGGTCTCCCCGTAGCGATAGGTGTCGAAGCTGAGCACGTGGTAGGGCAACCGGGTCAGGAAGTCCCACCGGGGCGCAGCGCAGCAGTGGAGGCCGGTGCGGGCCCGCAGCCAGACCACCACCGAGGAGAGGATGTCCATGGTCACCGTGGGGCCGACCTTGGGATCAGCCAGGGCCTGGTCCAGCATCGGCTCGTCAAAAAAGATCAGCACGTTGCGGGTGTGCTTGCGGAGCTGGCTCTCCTGCCACTCCCCCACTCTGCCCAGGAGCTGGGCATAGCGCCGGGCCACCCGCATGTCAGCCATGGCCGGTCGGCCGCTCTCCAGCGCCACCTGGTAAGAGAAGGTGAGGGCGCCCGTCACCTGGCCCTTCAGGCCCCGCACTCCCGTCAGGTCTTGCTGCAGCAGGGCGAAGAAGCCCGCGGCGCGCTCGGGGCTGAGGGTGGGATAGTCGTGCTCTCCGGGAGTCCCCTCCTGGATGACCTGGTCCTCCTCCATCCGCACCCCGGTAATGCCCTCGGCGAACTGGGCCGCCATGCCCTCCAGGGGTGAGCTCCGCACCAGTTGCGGCCAGGCCGGCAGGTTGGGCAATGCCCGCACCACCGCCGCTGCAGCCTCGCCGGCGTCGGTATGCGGCATGCTGCCGATGCCGGTAGCCATGAGGGAAAAGGGAAACTGGCTGGTGCTCACGCTGGGTCCTTCCTGCGGCGTCCCGTCTGGCCGTGGAGCTACACGTACTTCCCGATGAGGAGGGCCAGGTCCCGTTTGGTCTGCTCGGGTATCAGCTCCCGGGCGGTGATGATGCCGTTGGCCAGGGCCGTGGCGCAGAGGCAGTGGCGCTGGGCGGGGATGCGGGATGCCACCTGGCGCACGATGCTCTTGGAGGTCTCGACGTTCTTCAGGAGGTTTGCGATGACCATGTCGATGGTGACGTCCTCCTCGCTCTCGTGCCAGCAGTCATAGTCCGTGGCGCAGGCCACGGTGGCGTAGCAGATCTCGGCCTCCCGGGCCAGTTTGGCCTCGGGCAGCGCCGTCATGCCGATGACGCTTGCGCCCCAGGAGCGGTAGAGATTGGACTCGGCCCGGGTGGAAAAGAGCGGCCCCTCCATGACCACGTAAGCGCCGCCGCGGTGCACCGTGGCGCCCTGCTCCCGGGCGGTCTGGTAGAGCAGTTCGCTGAGGACAGGGCAGAAAGGATCGGCGAAACCCACGTGGGCCACCAGGCCGCCGCCGAAGAAAGTGTTCACCCGGCTCTTGGTGCGGTCGATGAGCTGGTCGGGGATCACCAGGTCCAGGGGACGGATCTCCTCCCGCAGGCTCCCCACGGCGCTCACAGAGACGATCCACTCTACCCCCAGGGATTTCAGGGCGTAGATATTGGCCAGCACGGGCAGCTCGGTGGGGCTGATGCGATGGCCGCGCCCGTGGCGGGGCAGAAAGGCGACCCGGGTGCCGCCCAGGGCGCCCACGGTGATGGCGTCGCTGGGCTCGCCGAAGGGGGTCTTGACCCGGACCTCCT
>JACPQN010000094.1 GCA_016190485.1 Chloroflexota bacterium | reverse complement strand
CTACTACATCGGCGGCGTCCTCAAGCACGCCAAGGCCCTGTGCGCCCTGGTCGCCCCCACGACCAACTCGTACAAGCGGCTCGTGCCGGGGTTCGAGGCGCCGGTGAACCTGGTCTTCTCCCAGCGCAATCGCAGCGCCGCGGTGCGCATCCCCATGTACTTCGACGACCCCAAGCAGAAGCGGCTGGAGTTCCGCTGCCCGGACGCCTCCTGCAACCCCTACCTGGCCTTCGCGGCATGCCTCATGGCGGGCCTGGACGGCATCCAGAACAAGATCGACCCGGGCCAGCCCATGGACGTGGACATCTACGAGCTGCCGCCCAGCCGGGCCCGGCGGGTCAAGCAGGTGCCGGGGAGCCTGGACGAATCCCTGAATGCGCTCGCGGCGGATCAGGCCTTCCTGCTCAAGGGGGACGTCTTCACCAAGGACCTGCTGGAGATCTACCTGGCCTACAAGCGGGAGCGGGAGGTGGACGCCATCCGGCTGCGGCCACACCCCTACGAGTTCATGCTCTACTACGACATGTAGCCGCCTCGTATAGACCAGTCGCAGGCCCCGACAAAGCGTCGGGGCCTGCGTGCTGCTTGGAGGCGGTGGCCCTCCCCTTTAGTGGGTTGTCACCTGGGTAGGCCCAGGGTACACTGCATGTTGCGGACTCGGCGGCGCGTCCGGCGGCCTGGCGCAGTCCTCGCCGCAACCTGGGAAAGTCGAGGGTGTGGGAGGCCATGGCGGGAGAAGACAAAGAGTATGTCTTGAAGCGGGCAAAGGAGCTGGACGTCAAGTTCATCCGGCTCTGGTTCACCGACATCCTGGGGTCCCTGAAGAGCTTTGCCATCACCGTCGAGGAGCTGGAGAAGGCCCTGGACGAGGGCATGGGCTTCGACGGCTCGTCCATCGAAGGGTTTGCCCGCATCGACGAGAGCGACATGCTGGCCATTCCAGACCCCAGCACCTTCGTGCTGCTGCCCTGGCGGCCCCGAGAGCGTCACTCCGTGGCCCGGATGTTCTGCGACATCATGCGGCCCGAAGGGGTTCCCTTTGAGGGCGACCCCCGCTACGTGCTCAAGCGAAACCTGCAGCAGGCAGCGGAGCTGGGCTACCACTTTTACGTGGGGCCCGAGCTGGAGTACTTCTACTTTCAGAGCCACGAGGGGCCACCGGTGCCCCTGGACCAGGGTGGCTACTTTGACCTGACGCCCCTGGACGTGGCCAGCGACCTGCGCCGGGAGACGGTGCTGGCGCTGGAGGAGATGGGCATCGGCGTGGAGTACAGCCACCACGAGGTGGCCGTGAGCCAGCACGAGATAGACCTGCGCTACACCGACGCCCTCACCATGGCCGACAACGCCATGACCTACCGCCTGGTGGTCAAGCAGGTGGCGCTGAACAACAACGTGTACGCTACCTTCATGCCCAAACCCCTCATGGGACACAACGGCAGCGGCATGCACGTGCACCAGTCCCTCTTCTCGGGCGGCCGCAACACCTTCCACGACAGCCAGGCCACGCACAACCTCTCCGACACTGCCCGCCACTACATCGCGGGCCTCCTAAAGCATGCCAGGGCCATCACCGCGATCACCAGCCAGTGGGTCAACTCTTACAAGCGGCTGGTGCCAGGCTACGAGGCGCCCGTCTACCTTTCCTGGGCCATGAAGAACCGGTCGGACCTCATCCGGGTGCCCGAGTACAAGCCGGGCAAGGAGGAGGCCACCCGCATCGAGTACCGGGCCGCCGACCCGGCCTGCAACCCCTATCTGGTCTTCGCGGTGATGCTGGCCGCGGGGCTGGACGGGATCCGCAACAAGTTGGAGCCGCCCTCCCCGGTGGAGGAGAACGTCTTTGAGATGGGTGAAGAGGAACGGAAGCGTCGGGGCATCGGCTCGCTGCCGGGTTCCCTGGAGGAGGCGATTCAGGAGATGGCGCAGAGCGCCCTGGTGCGGCAGGCCCTGGGCGACCACGTCTTTGATAGCTTTATCAAGAACAAGAAGATCGAGTGGGACAACTACCGGACCCAGGTCACCGACTACGAGCTGAAGCGGTATCTCCCGATCCTTTAGCTCGGCGATTGGGTAGCAAGAGGCCCCCAGAGGAATCTCTGGGGGCCTTGCGCTGTCTCCAAGAAGCTTAGGCTACGTGCTCGTTGTGCTCTGAGACCAGGCCCATGAAGGCCTGGGCAGCCCGGGAAACGGGTCGGCTCTTGATCAAGACCTGGTAGAGCTGGCGGTGCAGGTCCAGCTCCGGCACGTTCACCAGCGAGAGGCGGCCGGCCTTTGCCTCCCAGGCCACCGCAGTGCGGGAGATGACGGAGACCCCCAGCCCGGCTGCCACGGCCTGCTTCACGGCCTCGGGGCCCTCGGCCTCCATGGAGACGCGGTAGTCGGTACCCAGAGCGTGGAGGCGGCTCTCCACCAGGTCCCGGGTGGCAGAGCCTTTCTCCCGGATCACAAAAGGCTCTTCGGTCAGTTCTTGAACCGAGACCAACGAGCGGTTGCCCAGGGGGTGGCCCGCTGACGCGATGACCACCAGATGATCCATGGAGTAGGGAGCGGAACGGATCTGCGGATGATCCACCACGCGGCCCACGAACGCGACGTCCAGCTCGTTGTCCAGCATGCGCTCCTGGATCTCCTGGGTGTTGCCCAGCTCCAGCACCAGCTCCACGCCGGGGTACTGCTGCTGAAACTCCCGCAGGACAGGCGGCAGCATGTAGTTGCCAATGGTAAAGCTGGCTCCCACCACGAGGTGGCCACGCTCCAGGCTGGAGAGCTCCTGCACCGCCTGCTCCGCCCGCTCCTCCAGCGAGAAGATCTGGTGGGCGTAGCCCAGCAAAAGCTTACCCTCCTCCGTCAGATGGAGCTTGCGGCCCACCTGGAAGAAGAGGTACGCGCTCAGCGCGCGTTCCAACTGATGTACCTGGACTGATACCGAGGGCTGGCTGAGGTCCAGGGCCTCAGCAGCCCGGGAGTAGCTGCCGTGTTCTGCCACGGCGCTGAACAGACGCAACCGGTTGAGATCCATCGTACCTCCCTGAGTAGCTCTCGTGCGCACATACCGTCCACATGATGCCTGCCACTGCGGCGCACGGAGCACATTTCGCAGCAGTCCTGTATAGCCGGAGGCTACAGGTGCCTGCCAGCTATAACACTTACTTATCATACCAAATTGTGAATGTTTCCACAAGTACAAGGAGGGGATTTCAGGAAAATCTCTAGCTCGGATAGGAGACGCTAATGGTTGCTGCTCATCGCAGCGGCGCAACAGCCCGGCTGGGCCCGGAAAAGCGAGGCGGGAGGTCCGGCCCAGCGACGGGTAGCGCTCGGTTACTTCACGGCCCCCCGGACCGTCAGGCCGCCCTGGCGCAGCTCCACCGCCTCGACAGAGACGGGCAGGGGGTAGCGGGAGAGGTCAAGGCTGGCGTTTACCTGACTTGCCACCTGCTCTCGGAGAAAGCCCGGCAGTCCCGCGCCGCCCAGAGACACCTGCTCCACCTTGGCCCAGGGCTGGCCGTTGCTGGCACCCACGGCGCCGGTCACCCGGATGGGCAGGGTGAGCGCCAATCCCCTGGTGGAGGCGTCGGCGATCACCTTGTCGCCGCTGATCGCGATGCGCACGTTGGCAAAAGGGACGCTGGGGTGAGTCGCCAGGAACTGGTCTGCCAGGGCCGACAGTTCCTCCTGGCTGAGGGACAGGCTAAAGCCCTCTCCGTGGCGCCCCTGGGCGATCTTGGCGCGTAGCTCCTCGAGCGGCGCAGGCGCCGCCGCCGGCTGCGCTGGGGGCGGCGCCCCCGCGCTTTGTGGCTCGGGAGAGCCAGGGGGTGCGGTCCCGATGAGCTGCAACCCTCCCAGGAAGAGGGTTGTCGCCACCAGGAGCACCGCCGCTCTCCGCATGGGACTCCGGCTAGCGCCTGGCCCTCCCCTCCTGGCGGCGTCGGGTGCCCCACAGGAGCCAGGAGATGAGGGCGTAGGCCAGCACCACCGGCAGGGCCAGCAACAGCTCGTGGCTGGCCAGGAGGAGGAGGAGGGCGCCCGCCAGCGCGGTGGTAGCCAGCCACACCGCCAGCTCTACCCAGAAGCTGCTGCGCCGCGGCGGCTGCACGGGGCCGGCGCGGGGATGATAGCCACCGCCGTAGCCCAGCACCCGCGGCGGCCTGCCCGGCGGGACGATCCTACGGGGAGGGGTTCGGCGTGGCATGGGCTTACCTGCCTCGAAGATCCCCCCTCTCTTGAAGGGAGAGGGCAAGGGTGAGGGTGACGGGTTTCAAGATCTTCATCTGTGGATGTGGCCGAAAGCCATGAGCAACTGCTAGGCAGGCACCGGTAAGCCGCCGCTGGCGGCCCGGCGCTCTGCCAGGCACGCGGCCACATGGGCGGTGAAACGTTCCTGGAACACCGCGGTGTCAAACCCCTGGGCGTGGCGGCGAAGGGCCTGGGGGTCGAACGAGAGGCGCTCCAGGCGGCGTACGGCCTCGACCAGAGATTCGGGGGTCTGTTGGTGGAAGAAGACACCGGTGACGCCCTCCACCACGGTGTCCAGCGCGCCGCCCGCGGCGTAGGCTATCACGGGACGGCCCGAAGCCCCTGCCTCCAGGGGTGCGATGCCGAAGTCCTCCTCGCCGGGAAAGACGAAAGCCCTGCAGGTGGCATAGAGCTCCCGCAGCCGCTCCTGGCTCACCCAGCCCTCGAAGCGCACGCTGGGACCGGCCAGAGCCTCCAAAGCCCGGCGGTCCCGGCCCTCGCCGGCCACAACCAGGGGCAGCCCCAGCGCTGTGAAGGCCCGCACTGCCAGGTCCACCCGCTTGTACGGCGCCAGGCGGGAAGCTACCAGGTAGAAGTCACCCACGCGATCAGAGGGCCCAAAGGCTGAGGTGTCCACCGGAGGATAGATCACCACCGCCTCCCGCCCGTAGCAGCTCAGAATGCGCTCCCGCACCGCCTGGGAGATAGCCACGAAATAGTCCACCCGGCGGGAGGCGGTGACCGCGTCCCAGCGCCGCAGCGGGCCGATGACCGCCGGCAGCAGCCGGCGGACCAGGCCCGGCACCTGCTCCCGGGCCAGATAGCCCTCCGGACTCCAGAGGAAGCGAGGGGGAGTCAGGCAGTAGTTGATATGGAGGGTCTCGGGCGGGGTAGGAACGCTGTGGCAGAAGCCGCTGCTGTTGCTGATGACCAGGTCGTACCCGCCTGCCGGACGAGCAGGGCCGGAGAGGTCGAAGCGCTCGAAGGCCAGGGGATAGAGGGGGAGGAAAGGCTGGTGGCGCTGCTTGGCCAGGGGGAGCCGCTGCATAAAGGAGGTGCGGATGTCCCAGGCACGGTAGGCAGCGGGCAGCCCCTCCGGCGCGTAGAGGCTGGTGTAGACAGGCGCGTCCGGATACAGGTGGTGGAGCGCCTCCAGCACCCGCTCCGCGCCCCCGTACTGGTTCAGCCAGTCATGGACGATGGCGACCCTCATGACTTAAGTGTAGCACGGGGGACGAGGAACGGGGAACGCGGACCAGAGGCGCTGATGTCAGGCCGTCAGGCGGGCCGGATAGGGTAGCTCTGTCGGGTCAGTAGGGATTTCGATAACGCTGGGCACTTGCGACGATAGCGCCTCCCGAACTACGTCACCCACCTGGTCCGGGTGCTTGATGTAGTAGCCGCGAGCGCCGAACAGCTCCGCCAGCTTGTCATAGCGCGGATTGGTGATGTCGGCGGCAACGTATCGCTCGTTGTACAGCAGCTTCTGGTACGCCTTCTCAGATCCCCACTCGTTGTTGTTGAAGACAATGGTGACTGCAGCTATCCCCTCCCGGACCGCCGTCTCCAGCTCCTGCACGTTCATCAGGAAACCCCCATCGCCGTGGATAGCGAGGACGGGAGAGTCGGGTCGGCCCAGCTTTGCCCCCAGGGCCACCGGGAAGGCGAAGCCCAGACCGCCCAGGTCCAGAGGCGTCATCAGCGTCCTGGGGTGCGTGAAGTGCAGCCGGTCGTAACCGAAGGCGGGGCAGGCCCCTGCGTCCAGCGTGACGATGGTCTCGGGCGGCAGCGCCCGGCGTAACTCGTGGTAAACCCGTTGGGGCTTTATGGGAACCGGGCTCAAGGAGCCCTCCTCCGCCAACCGGGACAGACGCTGCTCCCGCAGGGCGCGCGCCTCGCTCTGCCATGCGGGGTCCGACGGCGGCAGCGCGCCCTGTTTGAGCTGCTCCACGAGTTGCCCAAGCACCGTTTTGGCGTCGCCCACCAGCCCGGCGGCCACCGGGTAGTTGCGCCCGACCTCCAAGGGGTCTATGTCCAGGTGCACCAGGGGGACACCGCGGCGGATGAACCGCTCGTCGTAGAACGAGGTGAACTCGGCGAGGCGGCTCCCCATAACGAGCAACAGGTCTGCGGCCTTGCAGGCGGCGCCCGCTTCCGGCGACCCGGCCCGCCCCAGTGGCCCGATGTAGAGCGGGTGGTCATTGGGCACGGCGTCGTTGCGACCATACACCGTGACCATGGGGATGGAGCGAAGCTCTGCCAACCGAAGCAGATCGGCGTTGGCGTCGCTGGCGGTTACGCCGCCCCCCACCAGCAGCAGGGGCCTGCTGGCCTGGCGTACCAAGCCCGCGGCCCGGCGCACCAGCTCCGGGTCCGCCGGCTGCCGGTGTACCACCCGGTAGCCCTCCGGAGACCGAGGCTCATACTCGATCTCAGCCGCGTCCAGGTAGTCCCGGGGGATGTCCACAAACACCGGGCCCTTCTTGCCGGACATCGCCGTGCGAAAGGCGTACTGCATGATCTCGGGGATGCGCTCGGGGTGATTGACCTGAATGGAGAGCTTGGTCACCGGTTTGAACATGGAAACCAGGTCAATCTCCTGGAAGGAGTCCCGATACTGGTAGGAGCTGTTTGGCCCGCCCACTATGGCGATCACCGGCGAGTGGCCGGTGTAGGCGCTGGCGACGCCCGTGACCAGGTTGGAGCCGGCGGCGCCGGCGGTGACCAGGCACACCGCCGGAAGTCCCGTGGCCCGAGCGTAGCCGTCAGCCATGAAGGCGGCCCCCTGCTCATGGCGCACGCTCAGGTAGGTGATGTCCGAGCGGCCGTAGAAAGCGTCCAGCGTCTCCAGGAAGGTGGACCCCACGATGCCGAAGACGTACTTGATCCCCTCTTTCTGCAACACCTGCACCAGCGCCCGTCCCGCTTTCATCGTTGCCATCCTGACCTCCTCAGCCGTGGTCCCTAGCGCTTCGGCCCAATGCCGTGGGCAAGTGTAGCACACCCTGGCGGCTCGCCCGCCTGCGCCTGGAGTGAGTGGGGCGTCATCGGAGTATTACAGGTCGATCCGGTATGCCCGAGCAGCGGTGTCGTAGAACAGAGCAGCACGCTCGCTGGCCGAGTAGCCCTTGGACAACCGTTTGAACGCGTTATACAGCACGTTGTAGGAGTAGGACACCTTGTCAACGGGGAAGTTGCTCTCGAACATAGACCGGTGAGGGCCGAACTGCTCGATGCAGTAGGTCATGAGGGGGGCCATAGACTCGGCCAGCTCTTCTGAACCGATGGGTCTGGTCCGGGCGTGCCAGTCAAAGCCGGTGCGGGGCATCCCGATGCCCCCTAGCTTCACGTAGACGTTGGGACACTCCGCCACCGCGGCGATCCCGCTCCGCCAGGCGGCCAGCACTTCGTGGTCTCGGCTGGCGTAGGGGCCGACCCGCAGCAGGCCACCGATATGGTTCAGGATAATGGTCAGGTCGGGTATGGCCTTGGCAAAGTCGGCCAGCTCGGGCAGCTGCGGGAAAAACAGCCAGGCATCGAAGGACAACCCCAGGCGCGCCAGCGCCCGCGCCCCCGATCGGAAGTTGGCGCTGGCCAACTGTCCCTCCATTTTGTGGGCAGCAGTGTTTTCCACCTCTGGGTGGGGGTCCCAGGTCACGGAGTGGCGGATACCACGAAACCGGTTGGGGCTGGCCGCCTGCAACGCGGCGAGCACCGGCTCCACCCGCTCTCCCAGGTTCAGGTTGGCGTGACCAACGATAGCCGCCGCCGCCCGAGCCGGCCCGTAGAGGCCGCTGGCGCTGGCGGCCGCCATGCCCTGCACGAACTCCACCTCTCCGACGGGGCGCATCTCCTCCGGTCCGCCAGAGCGGTACATTGATCTTGCCTCAATAAACACGGTAGCCCGCACGTTATGACCGCTGTTCACGTCGGCGGCCAGCTCGTGAAGAAGATAGCGCTGGTAGGGAAGGCGCGCGGTCCGAAAGTCCCAGAAGTGGTGGTGGGGATCGCAGATGGGGAGCTCCGGCTCCAGGGTAGGCTCCACCGTCAAGGCGAGCCAGTCATTGCCTCCGAATGGCATAGGGGCACCTCCGTTGCGGCGTTGGCGGCTCCATCATATAACAAGATGGCCGGTGGGAGAGCGGCGCGCCGTCCGCCGGAGCAGTAGGGACTAGCAGGCTGCTAGCGGATCACCCTGCTTGCCCTCAACTCCTCAATTTCAGCGTCAGAAAGCCCCAGGACCTCTCGGAACACCAGGTCGTTGTGCTCGCCCAGGAGCGGCGCGGGGAAGTAGCGCCCGTTGGGGCCGGGATTGAGGAGGTAGGGGAGACGGGCCACCGGCTTGCGCCCCACGACGGTCTGCTCCAGCTCCACCAAGGCATCGCGGGTGCTCAAGTGGGGGTTCTCAAAGAGGTCGTAGCTGCTGTAGCTCGCGCCGGCTGGCACGCCCGCGTGCTGCAAGAGGTGCATGGCATCCGTGGCGTCCTGGGCCCGGGTCCATCCTTCCACGAGGAGTTCTAGCTCGTGGCGGTTGCGCCAGCGCCGGAGCTGATCGGCAAAGCGGGGGTCTCGCGTCCATTCAGGGTCGCTCATGACCGCCGAGAAACGCTCCCATTCTTCCTGGTTCCGAATGCTGATGGCCAGCCATCCGTCGCCCCTGCACCGGAAACAGTTGTGGGGAGCGGCGCCGCGCTCACTGTTGCCCTGCGGGCCCGCCACCCGCCCGTTCACCGTGTAGTCCAGGAAGAACTCGGGTATCTGCGCCATGGTGGTTTCTGCCATGGCGACATCAATATGTTGACCCTCTCCTGTGCGTTTCCGGTGCCATAGCGCCGCCAGCACCGCGGTGCAGAGGGTCGCCCCCGTGGTCTGATCGCTGAAGGCTCCTCCCACGGCGCCGGCATCCTCGCCCTCATAGCCCGTAACGGAGTTGAGGCCGGTGAAGGCGTGCTGCAGCGCGCCGTAAGTGACGTGGCCCTTGCTGGGCCCGGTCTTGCCCAGGGCGCAACTCGATACCATGATAATGTCTGGGCGCACATTGCGCAGGTCGTCGTAGGCAAGACCCGCTTTCTCCATGGCGCCATAGGCATAGTTCTCGGTGACGACGTCGCTAATGCTTACCAGCTTCAGCGCCAGCTCGCGGCCCTTGGGCTGGGTGAAGTCGATGGTGCAACCGAGCTTGCTGTAGTTCAAGCCCCAGAAGGTGACGCTGTAATTTTCGCTGTCTGCGCCGGGGATCTCGGTGGGTGAGCTGCGGAACTGGTCGGGGCGGTACGGGCCCTCGATCTTGATGATCCGCGCGCCCATGGCGCCCAGGAACTGCGTGGCCCGCGGGCCCGCGATCACCCAGGTGAAGTCGGCGATGGTGACCCCTTCCAGGGGCAATCGGCGGTCGGTCATGGTCGGCTCTCCTTAGATGACTCCCAGCTCGAAGGCCGTGACGAGGTCCTCTCGGGCCAGGCCGAGGCGCTCCGTCAGCACCTGCGCCGTGTGTTCTCCCAGTCTGGGCGCCGCTCGTCCCCCGCCGGGCATGCCCCTAGGCAGCCGGTAACGCCTGCCGGGCGCGAGAGGCTTTTCGCCCGAAGGGAGCGGGACCTCCTCGAAGAAGCCGCGCTCCCGCAGATGCTCAGACCGCAGCACATCGGCAACGGTATTGGTAGGAAAGGCAGGGACCCGCGCCCCCTGAAGACGTTGATACAGCTCTTCCTTAAGGAACTGGCTGGTCCACCCGCTTACCAGGTCAAACAGCTCCCGCCGGTTGGCCGTGCGCCCAGCCCTGGTGGAGAACTCCGGGCGGTCGGCCCACTCCGGGTTGCCCATAACTCCCGCCATGGCCCGCCACATGTAGTCCTGCATGGGGTTGATGGCAACAGTGCCGTCCTGCGCGGGGTAGAGAAAGCTCCCCTGGGCCTCCCGGGTCGTAGCCTCTCGCGAGAAGGCCTGCCGGATCATCCCGCCGGCCTGAAAGGAGGTCACCGCCTCGAACTCGGAGACATCTACCTCCTGGCCCTGCCCCGTCGTCTCCCGAGCGAACAGGGCGTGCAGGGTCGCCATCGCGCCATACAGGCCGGCAATCATCAGGGCCTGGTGGCCCCCCGGCTTCAGCGGTGGCCTGTCCGGGTCCGCCAGCGCGCCCGCGGTTACCGAGGCCAGGCCGCCGACATGGGCCATGACCAGCTCGCCGCCCTGGAAGTCCCGGTAGGGGCCGCTGAGCCCGAAGGGCGTCAGGTAGACGCCGATGATGCGGGGAGTGACCAGGCACACCTCCCGGTAGGAGAGCCGGAGGCGGTCCAACTGCCCAGCGCTACCGCCGTAGAGGAAGACGTCGGCGTCTTCCAACAGCTTCAGGAACCACTCCCGCCCGGTCTCGCTCTGGAGATTTAGGGTCACGCCCAGCTTGTTCACGTTCAGGTAGTTGAAGAGCAGGCTGTTGTCCGACGCCGGATCGTCGTGGGCATAGGGACCCGTCCGCCGGGCAGAATCACCGAAGCCGGGCGGCTCCACCTTGATCACTTCGGCCCCCAGCTCCGCGAGATGTCTGCCGCTATAGGGCCCTGAAACGAAGTCCGCATACTCGACGACGCGGACGCCGCTCAGGACACCATCCTCTCCTTGTGCCATGCCCTCGACTCCGTAGCAGTACTGGTGTCGTTACCCTCTGAAGTTACCATATCCACCGTCCGGGTGGAGCCTCCCTACCTGCCCTGGAACACCGGCTCCCGTTTTTCCATGAAGGCGGTTGCGCCTTCCCGGAAATCTTCCGAGAGGTGCAGCTTGAGGGCGGGCTGGTACAGGGATGCCGCGCGGCCAAATTCCTCTCGGTACCACCTTACCATGCGCACGCTAGCCCGTACGG
>JACPQN010000092.1 GCA_016190485.1 Chloroflexota bacterium | reverse complement strand
GCTAGTGCTTGGTTGCATAAATCCGCGTTGCTATAGCAGAAGCTCTTATCCGCTCACCCTGAGCCAGTCGAAGGGGGAGCCGCTCGTGGTTCGACAGGCTCACCATGAGCGGCGTCTCTTATCACGCTTTTTCGCAAGTAAGTACTAGAGCGGGGAAGCGGGCTGCCTGGGAGTGTCCGAGCCGATGCTCCAGACCAGTACCCGGTCGCCGTCCACCGTGATCTCGAAGCGGGTGAGGGGCGCGTAGGGCCGGCGAGCGAACTTCAGCTCGCCGCTGGGGTGGAAGGTCGCGTCGTGGCAGGGGCACAGAAAGTGCTCCTCTCCCTCCTGCCACACAAGGGAGCAGGGCAGGTGAGAGCAGATGGCGGACAGGGCCGTCACCTCCTGGCCCCGCTTGATCAGGTGGCCCTCCAGCGCGCCGGCAGTGAAGCGGATCACCGTGTTGGGCGGCAACTCCGACAGGCGTGCCACCAGATACCACCGGCCGTTGTCCCGCACGATGGGGATCGGCGCAGGCGCGGGCTGTGGGGGGGACGAAGGACGGAGAAGCCAGCGGTCCAATCCCAGGCCCGAGCCGATGCCCGCGGCCAGGCCGGCCAGGGCGGCTGCCAGCAGGCCCCGCCTGCCCTGGGCCATGTCCCGCCCGCCCCGGGCACGCGCCTCCATCTGGCGCGTCAGCCCGGCCACGAACTGCGGCGTGGGCTCCTCACGGTCCGCGGCGCCGGCCGCAGCGAGCTGGGCGGCCAGCTTCAGCGCGTCCCAGTCCTCCGCCTCCGCTACCCGAAAGCGCCGGGGCTTTCGCCCGGCCAGGAGCGCCTCCACGTACTGATGCGGTTGCTCGAAGGGGTCCCTCATAGGAGGTGCCTCCCCTTTTCTGCGGCTCGGCGCAGCGCCCGGAGCTGCAGCACCTTGACGTTGCCTTCGGTGATGCCCATCTCCGCCGCCGTCTCCTTGATGGTCAGCCCGTCCAGGAAGCGGAGGG
Organism: Chloroflexota bacterium; assembly: GCA_016190485.1. Taxonomy (GTDB): domain Bacteria; phylum Chloroflexota; class Dehalococcoidia; order SHYD01; family SHYD01; genus JACPQN01. The sequence goes on along the minus strand of JACPQN010000092.1, from coordinate 17,226 downwards.
TCAGCACCCGCCGGTAGTGCTCCGGAAGCTGCTCCAGCACCTGGCGCAAGGTCTCTCCGGAGGCGGACTCCCCCGCGGGCGGCGGCGGCGCTTCTCTGGCATCGGTGAGCAGGGTCAACGGCGCACGCGGGCTCTTGTAATAGAGGCGCCAGTGGTCCGCCAGGGTGGTCCTGGCCAATTGAAACAGCCAGCTCCGAATGCTCAGCGCGTCCCGGGAGCTGTCCAGCAGGCTCACCGCCTTCAGGAACACCTGCGACGTCAGGTCCTCCGCGTCCTCCCGGTTGCCCACCCGGCTGTACAAAAAGCGGTAAATCAGTCCGATGTGCGCCTGATACACCCGCACGAGGCCGTCTGCTACGGGCGCCAACTCGGGCGCGGGCTCTCCGGACAAGCTCGATAAGCTCAACATAACTATGCGTTACCCTCTCCGAAGGCTTATACGGGAGGGGTTACGCCTGGCCCATCGGCCTGCCAGCCATGCAGCACGGCAGCGACCAGCGGCTCGGCTGGTTGCAAGCCCGATGGTCCTGTTGTTCAGCACTCTTCATCGGGGCCGCTTCACCTGGGCCGCATTGACAGTCCCTGCCCGCCGGGGTATGCTCACGAGACGTAGCATGGAGTAGCATCACCCCCCATGAACATCTTCTTCGACGTAGACCTCACCCTCATCTCTCCCTTCCTGGAGCTGCGCCCCCACGCGCGGGACGTTCTTGCCGCCCTCAAGGCCGAAGGGCACCGGCTCTTCCTCTGGTCGGCAGGAGGCAAGGCCTACGCCGAGTACATTGCAGAGCGGTGCAGGCTCCAGGAGTTCGTGGAGGCATGCTTCTCCAAAGGCGAACCCCTGGCGGTGCTCCCCGAGTTCTGCGTGGACGATCACCCAGACTTCGTCACGCCCCGCAGTGGCTATCTGGTGCGGCCCTACGTGGGCTTCTTCCATCGGGACGAGGAGCTGCTCCTGGTGCTCCAACACATCCGCAACGTGGCGGTGGACGGGAGCATCTCCGGCCCCCTGCGGTAGCAGCATATCCCCCAGGGACTACGGCAACTGCGCCAGGAACCCTAGCAGCGCCTGGGTGAAGGCATCGGGCTGCTCCATGGGGCTGAGGTGGGCGGCCCCCGCCACCTTGACCAGCTTAGCCCCCCGGATTCCGCTCGCCATCAGCTCCGAGTCCGCCACGGGAGTGAGCCCGTCCTGGTCGCCCACGATGACCAGCGTGGGGCAGGTGATCTGCTCCAGGGTCGGCTGGGAGTCCGGGCGCCCCGCCATGGCCAGGAGGTCGGCCGCGACGGCCTGCGGCACGGTGCTCCCCATAATGCCGCGAGCCCGCTCCACCACAGCCGGGGCGCCTTCCAGCGTCACCGAGGTGAACATGCGTGGCATCATCCCATCCACCACGCCGGCGGTGCTCCCGCTCTCCAGCACCACCTTCGCAGTGTTGCGGCGCCCCTCCGCCGCTTCGGGGGTATCGGGCTGGGGGCGGGTATCGGCCAGCACCAGGGCTTTCACCCGGCTGGCGTACGTGCGGTAGAAGGCGAAGGCGACGTAGCCACCCATGGAGAACCCCACCAGCGTCGCCTGTTCGATGCCCAGGTGGTCCAGCAGCCCACGCACGTCATCGGCAAAGGCCTCCATGCTGCCGGGTCCCTCCACCACCTGGGATTCCCCATGGCCCCGCAGGTCTACGGCAATGGCGCGGTAGCGGCCTGCCAGCGCCTGCACCTGGCGCTCCCACATGGCCTTGTTCAGGGGAAAGCCGTGGAGAAAGACCACGGGCTGGCCCTGTCCCTGCTGAGCGTAGCCCAGCTCTATGTTGTTCACACGCGCTTTCATGGCGTGGAGCAGTCTCCTTTGCAGAGCGTTTCTCCCGACGCTTGCGGCAGGCAGGACTGCCTGTGATCCTGTCCGGCAGCAAGCGACGACTTCCACGATACACACGGCGCAGGCGAGGGTCAAGGGGAGCGGGCAGCCCCACTGGGTTGCCGTGAGCGAGCGCCCGACGTGGCAGTCTTCATCTGCCCCGCAGCCAGTGGGGCGACCACCAGTTCCACCGCCCTAACAGGTGCATGGTCGCGGGCACCAGGAGCGCACGTACCACCGTGGCGTCCAGGAAGATGGCCAGGGCCATGCCCACCCCCAGCGCCTTGATGATGACGATGTCGGCCAGGGCGAAGGAGCCGGAGACGATGACGATGATCAGCGCCGCGCTGGTGACGATGCGCCCGGTCCGCTCCAGTCCGGCGGCCACGGCCGCGCCGTTGTCCCCGCAGGCGTCGTACTCCTCCTTGATGCGGGAGAGCATGAACACCTCGTAGTCCATGCTCAGCCCGAAGAGGACGCAGAACATGATGATGGGCACCGTGGCGTCCACGAACCCCTCCGGCGTGAAACGGAGCAACCCGCTGAGGTGGCCGTCTTGGAAGATCACCACCATGGCGCCGTAGCTGGCCAGGATGCTCAGCGTGTCCATCAGCACCGCCTTGGCCGGCAGCACCGGGGAGCGGAACTGGGTCAGCAGCGCCAGATAGGTGATGACAACGATAATAAGGAGCGCCCGGGGGAACACGGTGTAGAGGTCGTCCACCACGTCCATCAGCTCTGCGGCGGCGCCGCCCACGTAGGTGCGCAGGCCCGGCGCGGGAGAGAGGCTGCGCACCTCCCGTACCAGCGCCCGGGCCTCTTGAGAGACGGGGGTATACTGGGTGACCACGGAGATCAGGGCAACCCGGCCGCCGGCCAGCAGCTCCAGGCTGCGGCGCACCGCGGGGTCTGTGATCTGCTCTGGGCGGGCGTAGAGGAACTGGTACTGCGTCTTGGTGAGCAGCGGGTCCAGGGTCACGATGCTCTCCACCCGTGCCACGCCCGGCAGAGCCTGGAGCCGGCGGGCATAGTCGTAGACCGCGCCTACGCTGTCGCGGCCCAGGATGCTCTCCTGGGCCTCCACCACCACGAAGATGGGCGCGATCTCCCCCGCGCCGAAGCGCTCCCGCAGCAGGTCGAAGCCCTGGCGGGACTCCACGTCCCGGGGCAGGATGGTCACGTCGGGTGCGCCCATGCGCACCCGCAGGAAGGGCAGCCCCAGGGCCAGGAGCAGCGCCAGCACCGCGGCAAAGACCGGCAGGGGGCGGCGCGCCACGGCCCCCGCCAGCCGGCGCCAGAAGCCGCCTTCCTGCGCGGTCTCCCGGGCGAGGCCCAGGGTCAGGGCGTTGATCCGCGGCCCCAGAAGAGAGAGGGCCGCCGGCAGCAGGGTGAGGGCCGCCACCAGGGAGACCAGCACCACCAGCGCGCCGCCCACGCCCACCGAACGCAGCATCATGTAGTCGAAGACCAGGAGGCCGCTGAGGCCCAGGAACACCGTGAGGCCGGAGAAGAAGACGGCTCGGCCCGCGGTGGCCATGGTGCGGGCCAGGGCCTCCTCCACCCCGTGCTCCGGCAGCTCCTCCCGAAAACGACTCACCATGAGGAGCGCGTAGTCGATGCTGATGCCCAGCCCCAGCATGGTCGCGATGTTCTGGACAAAGATGGACATCTCCATCACCTGGCCCAGGAAGAAGACCAATGCCAGGGTGACCAGCACGCTGATGCCGCCCACGAGCACGGGCATGCCCGCCGCCAGGACACCGCCGAAGACCAGGAGTAGGGACAGCAGGGCCACCGGCAGCGAGAAGCTCTCGGCCCGCTGGAGGTCCCGGTGGCTCACCAGCTCCATGTCGGCGTAGGCGGCGGGGCCGCCGGTGACCCAGCGCTCCAGCCAGGTGTCCGGCAGCAGGGCCTTCAGCGCGGGCAGGAGGCGCTGCGCCTCGGCGGTGGAGGCGTCCAGCCCCACCAGGGTGTAGGTGGTGCGGCCATCGGGGGAGATCAGCCGCCGGTTGGCGGTGGAGGCGTAGGTGAAGATGTCGGTGACCTTGGGGTGAGCACGGAGCGGCGCAAGGACCCGCTCCATCTCACGGCGGAACTCCGGGTCTTCAACGGGGGCGCGCTGGCTGGCGAAGACCACGGTGAAGGTGCTGCGGCTGGCGCCCAGCTCCTGGTGCAGCAGACGCACGCCCTGGTTGCCCTGGCTGTTGGGGTTCGTGAAGCCGCCGGGGTGGAGCACCGTGCTCACCCGGGGCGCGAAGACGAGGCTGACGGCCAGGGCGGCGGCCCAGAGCAGGAGGATGCTCCAGCGCTGGCGGTGCGCGAAGATGCCGAGCTGGTAGAACAAGGGCGATGGCTTGGACGGGATGGACCCGGCGGCTTGACCGCTTCCTAGTAGCAGGCTGGGAAAAGGGCCTTTCCGCTCGTCCTGAGAGCCTGTCGAAGGGCGAGCCGCTCATGGTTCGACAGGCTCACCATGAGCGGCTATTGCGCAGCCTGTTAGACGCCGAGCAGCCGGCGCTGCGCGGCTACCCCAGGTCCCGGCTTTCGGTTCGCCACTGCAGCTCCTCGGAGTACTCCAGTCGCCGCACGGCGGTCAGGAGGAACCCGCTCAAGAGGGCAATGCTACCAAGGGTCGCGCCCATGATCATCACTGCCACAGGCGCGCCCAGAATGCCCGCCAGCGCGCCGGCCTGAAGGGAGCCCAAAGGGCTCAGGCCACCCCGGGTGAGCTGGGTGACGCCTACCACGCGGCCCCGCTGCTCGTCTCGCACTATGAGCTGGGTCAGGGTCTGTCGCATGGCGAAGAAGCCAGCCTGGGAGGCTCCCAGGAGGAGCAGCAGCAGCAGCGAGGCCAGGAACCAGGGATTAAGTCCGAAGAGGATCATAGAGGCGCCATACCCGGCCAGGCTGAAGAAGAGGACAAGGCCCATGGGGCGAATGTTGCCCATGCCCGCCAGAACCAGCGATCCCAGCAGCGCGCCCACCCCCACTGCGGCGCTCATCACGCCCAAGCCAAAGGCGCCCACGTCAAAGATGTCCAGAGCGAAGACAGGCATGAGGTGCTGGTATGGCTGGCCGAAAGCCGCCGGCACCGCTCCCAGCACGGCCAGGGCCAGGAGCACGCGGTTGCTCGCCAGGTAGCGGAAGGTGTCGCCCAGGTTCTGGGCCACCGTGCGCCCTCGGGCCTGCGTGGGCATGGGGGGCGCCTGGATGTAGGCGGTGGTCACTACGGCAATGAGGTACAGCAGCCCGCGCACGTAGAACACCGCTGCCACGCCCAGGAAGGCGTCGTCCACGAAGGCCGACATGATGCCGCCCGCCAGCAGCGGCCCCGCGATGCGCATGGTGTACTGAGCCACCTCGTTCACGGCCACGGCGTTCAGCAGGTCCCGTCCCGGCACCAGGGTGGCCACCATAGACTGGCGGGCGGGCATTCGCAGCACCTCGGAGGTGCCGTTGAGCAGCGCAAAGGCCAGCACCATCCAGACGGCCACGACGTGCGTTTGCACCAGCGCCGCAAAGATGAAGGCCAGCAGGCAGGCGGAGATCTGGGAGAACTGGATCAGCGCGACGCGGCTCAGCCGGTCCGTGAGGATGCCGGCGGGCACCGCCAGGGCCAGCGCGGGCACGGTGCGCAGGGTCCCGTAGAGGCCCAGCATGAAAGGGTCGTGGCTCAGCTCCCACAGCAGCCAGCCCCGGGCCACCTGCTCCATCCATTGCCCCTCTGACTGGAGAGTCTGGCCCACCCAGAGCAGGCGGAAGTCCCGGTGGCGCAGGGAGCTGAACAGGTGCCGCCACCAAGGCGCCGGCCTGGTGGGGCTTAGGGTGGGAGCATCTGGTTCCCGTTGGAGGGTATCGGTCACTGGAGCCTCCGGATGTGGGGCATCACCGTCGCGAGGACCAGGGCGAAGACGATGCAGCCGGCGCCGAAGAGCATCTGCGCCTGCTGGGGGCCCAGCACCGCCGCCAGAAAGCCCGCCAGCATGCCCCCGCCCGCTATGGTGGCGCGGTCGAGGCTCAGGATGCCCATGATGCGGCCACGCATGTCCACGGGAGCGCTCATCACCAGCACGGTGGTGGCCAGGGCGTTGAAGGTGCTCTGGACTATGCCCACCAGAGCGATGAACCCGAAGGTGACGGCCAGGGGGAATCCGTAGGTGCTGCCACCGAACCCGATAAGGAATACGCCCAGCAGGGCCATGAGGACCAGCATAATCGGGCCGCGGTTGGTGGTGGGGGAGGTGGACGCAATGACCACCAGGCCCAGCGCCCCACCGATCCCGGCGACGGAGATCATCGCGCCGTAGCCCTCTTTCCCAATGCCCAAAACGTGGGTGGCCAGGAGGGGCGCGTATACCTGGAGGTAGGCCATGCCCAGCAGGAAGTAGGCCATGGTCAGGATGATGGCCCCCCGGATGTCCAGGTCACGCCAGGCGTACGCCATGCCTTCCTTGAGGCTGATGACCCCGGCCTTGAGGTTCTTCTCTCCTACAAAATCCGGAGGCGGCACTCGCATCAGGTAGGTGAATATCACCGCGCCGCCCGAGAAGAGGGCAACAAACAAGAAGGTCACCCCGAAGTCGAAGAGGGCCACCAAAAGGGCGGCTAAGGGGGCGCCGCCGATGCGCATGGTGGTCATGCTGGCCTGGTTCAGCGCGACCGCGTTGGGGAGGTCCTCGCTGGCCACCAGGCTGGGGATGACCGCCTGGCGGGCGGGCTGGTCGAAGCTGGTCAGGAAGGCCTTCAGGACGGTGGTGGCATAGACGTGCCACAGCTCCAGATTCCCCGAGAGGATGATGAGCGCGAACAGGAAGTTGACCGTCATGTAGGGGGTCTTGGAGAGCAGCAGCAGCCACCTCCGGTCGAACCAGTCCGCCAGCACGCCACCGATGAGGCCGAAGAAGAGCTGGGGCACCGTGCGAGCCATCTGGATGGCGCCCAAGTGGAGGGCCGCGGCGGCAGGATCAGGAATGAGGGAGACAATGAGGAGGGGGCGAGCCACCTGCTCGGTCCAGATTGCGGCCGAGTTGCTCAACTGGCCCAGCCAGAGGAAGCGGAAGTTCCGGTACCCCAAGGCGCGGAAGGTTTTGATCCCGCCGCGGCGCGGTTGCGGCCTCTCCACGAGGGCCGCGTCGGCGCTGCGCTCCAGGGTGAGCCGCTCCAGGTCAGGTCGTTGCATCACCGTCGTGCTCCCTTCCGAGACCTACAGTCGGCGTAGGGTACCGGAGAGAGTGTCATAGTACGTGCGTCCTCCGCTCCGCTAGTGTGATGTCTCTAAAGAACGCCGCGATTGTCGTTGCGAGGAGCCGGAGGTGACGAAGCAATCTGGGTGGAGGCATGGCCTAGCTTCCCACCCCCAGATTGCCACGCCCTCCTTCGTCGGGCTCGCAATGACCGTCTGTCCGGGGTTTGTCAACGAACTTCGGAAACGGGACACTAGTCTAACCTGCGGATCTGGGGCATGGCCAGCACCCCCAGGACGATAAGGAGGGCGCTGAGCGCGCCCATCGCGCCCAGGGCCAGCGGAGCGCTCAGCGCCTCGGCCATGGCCCCGGCCGCAAAGCTCCCCAGGGGCATCAGGCCCCGGTCCAGCATGTAGATGCTCATCACGCGTCCCATATACTCCTGCGGGGTGTTGAGTTGCAAGAGGGTGTTGGTGAGGGGCAGATAGGCCATGCTGAAGAGCCCTACCACCACCAGGATGGCCAGGGATAGGGGATAGCTGGTGGAAAAGGCGAAGGCCACCACGCTCAGCCCGAAGCCGACGCCGCTGCCCAGCAGCAGCTTCCCCCTCCCCCGGTAGTCGCCCAGGGAGGCCACGGCCAGGGTGGAGACGATGGCCCCCACGCCGGTGGCCGTCATCAGCTCGCCCAGGCCCCGGGCGTCCATGCCGAAGACGTCCCGGGCGAAGATGGGCATCAGGCTCATGTAGGGCATGGCGAAGACCAGGGGCGCCAGGGCCAGCAGCAGCAGCCCCAGCACCACCCGGTCCCGGCGGATGTAGCGCAACCCCTCCACCAGGTCCTCCCAGGCGTTGCTGCTCTTCTTGGCCGGAATGCCCGCCGACGGCACGGGGATCAAGTAGGTGGTGACCATCACCCCGACCCAGGTCAGGGTCACCAGCAGAAAGGTGCCACCGCCCCCCACGGTGGCCATCAGTACGCCGCCGATTCCGGGCCCCAGGACACGGGTCACGTTGAAGCCCACGGACTGGAGCGCGACCGCGTTCATCAGGTCGTGGCGCGGCACCAGGTAAGGGATCAGGGCCTGACGCACGGGCTGGTTGAAGGACCAGGCTGCGCTGGCCCCCAGGGTGAAAACGAAGAGGTGCCACACCTCCACCATATCCAGATAGAGCAGCGCCACCAGCCCTACATAGAGCGCCAGGATGATCCCCTGGCTCCAGAGCATGAGTTGCTTGGGGTGCATCCGGTCTGCCGCGACGCCCGCGGGCGCCGCCAGCGCCAGGAAGGGCAGGGCCCGCATGCCGTTGATGGCGCCCAGCAGGAAGGCTGAGTCCGTCATCTGGTAGACCAGCCAGCTAATGGCCACCTGCTCCATCCACGCCCCGGCGCTGGTGAACAGCACACCGATCCACATGTAGAGATAGCCGCGATGCTGAAGCGAGGTGAAGGTGCCCAGCCGGAGCCGAGGACCCGCGCCACCTGCCTCCGGCGCGTCCAGGGTGGCAACAGGACTGGCCGGGGCGACCAGGGGTCTGCGGAGGGTCTCTGTCAAGGCGGCTCCTTCATGCCAGCCGGCGGATGCTGGGCACCCGGGTGAGGGCGGTGATGGTCAAGGCCACACAGACCGATCCCATGACGGTCACCGCCAGGGGCGCGCTGAAAAGGCTGGCCAGAGTACCGGCGAAGAGCGCGCCAAGAGGCGTCAGCCCCATGTCCAGCATGTAGATGCTCATCACCCGCCCCCGCACTTCGTCGGTGATGTTGAGATGCAGCAGGGTGTTGGTCATGGACATGTAGGTCATCTGGAACCCCCCCACAACGACCAGCACCGCCAGGGAGAGGGGCACCCACGGCGACCAGGAGAAGAAGATCAGGGTCAGTCCCAAGCCACCCCCGCTGAGCAGGAGGAGGAGCCCCTTGCGTTGAAAGTTGCCCAGAGAGGCCACGGTAAGCGTGCCCACCAGAGCCCCGATGCCCGAGGCCGAGACCAGAAGGCCGAAGCCCTGGGGCCCGATCTGCAGCACGTCCCGGGCGAAGACGGGCATGAGGGTCTGGAAGGGCATGGCGAAGAGCATGGGGATGAGGGCCAGCAGGATCAGCCAGCTCACCACCTGGTTTCCAAGGATGTACTGGACGCCCTCCCACAGCTCCCGGGCCGGGCTGGCCCGCCGGGCGTCGCCGGGGGTGGCCGGTACCCGCATCAGCGCCAGCAACCCCAGGACGGCCACGTAGAGGCTGGTCTTAAGGGCAAAGACCCATCCCGCGCCCAGGGAGGCCAGCAGCAGCCCCGCGATGGTGGGGCCGATGACCCGCGTCGAGTTGAAGGCCGCCGACTGCAAGGCCACGGCGTTCATCAGGGCGGCCCGAGGCACCAGGTTGGGGATGAGGGTCTGTCGCACAGGCTGGGTGAAAGACCACCCCATGCCGCTCAGGAGCGTGAAGGCGAAGAGGTGCCACACCTGCACCAGGTCGGCCAGGATGAGGAAGGACATGATACCGGTGAGGAGCATTACGTAGGCCTGGCTCAGGAACATGAGCTGCTTGCGGTCCATGCGGTCGGCGGCCACACCCGCCCAGGGGCCCATCACCAGGAAGGGGATGGCCCGCATCCCGTTGATGGCCCCCAGCATGAAGGGGGAGTCCGTCATCTGGTAGGCCATCCAGCTCAGGGCGATCTGCTCCATCCACTGCCCCGCGCTGGTGAACATGATGCTGAAGAAGAGCAGCCGGTAGTCCCGGTAGCGCAGGGAGGTGAAGGTGCTGAGCTTGAAGCCTCCCCGGGCGGGGCGCGCTTCAGGTTCCGCGACAAGGGTGGGGGCGTGCCGCATCATAGGATCTATCTCTTCCTTACGTAGTTATTGGTCGCCGACCGGGGGTAAGGCCGGCCCCGTGCTGTGGATCTAGCGGCGGGCGGCAGGCTGGGGCGCATCCATGTCCCGCATCAGCTCGTGGTAGTGCTCCCGGTAGTGCTCCAATCGCCGCTGCCAGCGGTCCCGCATCTGGTGGAGCTGCTCCAGCTTCTGGTCAATGAAGGCCGACTGGCCCTTGATCACCCGGATGGCGTCCCGCACGCGCTCCAGCTTCGCGCCCCGGTCCGACTCCTGCTGGTACTGGGCCTTCAGCTCCTCCAGCACCGTCTCCGCGTCCACCATCTGCTTGACCTCCGCCAGGGAGAAGCCCAGGAGCAGCTTGAGCTGGAGGATGTGCTCGATGCGCTGAAAGTCCTCCTCCGAATAGAGGCGAAAACCACCCTCCATTCTCGTGGGCGGGTCCAGCAGCCCCTTCTCCTCGTAGAAGCGGAGCGTGCGCTGGGTGAGCCCGGTGCGCTCTGCCACCTCGCCGATGCGCATGTAGTGTCTGTCCATGGCGGTACCCTCCACCCCCGGTAGACGGCCTCCACGCTAAGCACAGGCACTAGTTTACCCGACTCTTCCCCTTACGTCAAGGTTATGGAGGCCGGCCTGCGCAGGCCTGCGGGCCTGGAGCCCCCGAAGCAGCCTCCAAGCGGCGGCGGCAACCTCCTCCACCGCGGCGTCGAAGACCGCCTGGTTGGTTCGGGAGGGAACCCGGTAGCCGCTGATCTTGCGGACAAACTGGAGCGCAGCTTCCCGCACCTCCTGGTCGTCCACGGCCGCACTAAGCCCATGCAAGACCTTGATGCTTCTGCACATGGTCGTCTCCTATCTCATGCCTGATGCGCTTCCACTATGGCCCCCAATACTGAACCCCTCGAGGGTCTCGAGGCAAGCGCAATTGGGTGGTTCCGGCCTGAGAGGTTTTGTATTCTTTCGTGTAGGGTGGGGGTCGAACCTGCCTGCGGCAGGCAGGCTTGTCGAAGGGCTTGTCCCCCACCCCCTGGCGGTCGCCTCAGGCGACCGCCCTACAAGCTCCCGGTCTTTTCGCAGCCTCTGAGGACGCCCGTCGATGTGGTATACTGCGCTTCCAGCCGCCCCACAGCGCGGGCTGCGGGGCACGCCAAAGGAGGAGGCCCAAGATGTCACTGCGCCTGCCGTTGTCGGATGTCTCAGTCCTTGACCTCACGCGCGCGCGATCGGGGCCCACAGCCGTGCGCCAGCTCGCAGATTGGGGCGCCGAGGTGATCGCCATCGAAGCCCCTGCCGAGGCCACCAGTGGTGAGGATGCCACCGGCACTCGCCACGGCTTCGATTTCCAGAACCTCCACCGCAACAAGCGCAGCATCGTGCTGGACCTCAGGGCGGAAGAAGGCAAGGCCATCTTTTTCAAGCTGGCCCAGCGCGCCGACGTGGTGGTGGAGAACTACCGGCCGGACGTGAAGCACCGCTTGGGGATCGACTACGAAGCTGTCCGCACAATGAACCCCCGCATTATCTACGGGAGCATTTCCGGTTTCGGCCAGTCGGGGCCCTACCGGGACCGGCCGGGGTACGACCAGATTGCCCAGGGCATGGGAGGCCTCATGTCGGTGACGGGCCTGCCCGGCCAGGGGCCCGTGCGCGTGGGCGTCCCCATCGCCGATCTCACCGCAGGGATGTACCTTGCCCAGGGCATTCTGGTGGCCCTCTACGAGCGGGAGCGCTCGGGAGAGGGCCAGTGGGTGCATACCTCGCTGCTGGAGGCCCAGATCGCGATGCTGGATTTCCAGGCCGCACGCTGGCTCATCGCCCACCAGGTCCCGGAACAGGCAGGCAACGACCACCCCACCGGGATCCCCACCGGGGTCTTTCCCACCGCCGACGGCCACATCAACATCGCCGCCTCCGGGCCGGTCATGTTCCGCCGGCTGTGCGCCGCGCTGGGCGCACCGGAGCTGGTGGAACACCCCGACTATCGGGACGGCGCCAGCCGCTCCAGGAACCGGGTGGCCCTTAACGCCGCCCTGGCCGCGTACACCCGGCAGCGCACCAGCGCGGCGTGGGTCCAGGTCCTCAACGAGGCCGGGGTGGCCAGCGGGCCCATCTACAGCGTGGATCAGACCCTGACCGACCCGCAGGTGCTCCACCTGGGTATCGCTCGGCCGGTGGACCATCCGGTCCTGGGCGCCCTCCAGGTGGTGGGGCAGCCCGTGCATCTCGAGCGGACGCCCCAACCGGCGCAGATGCGCCGGCCGGCGCCGGCGCCCGGGGAGCATACCGAGGAGGTGCTGGCCAGCCTGGGCTACGACGCCGGCGCCATCGCGGCGCTCCGGAGCCGCAGGATCATCTGAGCCAGGGATACCTTGTGCTGGAACTGCCGGAGGGGGATCCCCTCAGCGACGGCGGCAACGCGTGCTCACTTCACCAGCCAGGCCTGCTCGAAGTGGCGGTTGCTGTAGCCGCTGGGCTGGGTCTCCCAGTTCCGCAGCGTGTTCCAGATGGCCGTTGCCTCGTTGGTATTCACCGGCAAGACGATCTTCGGCTGCGCGGCCAGCGCAGCCCTCTCCATCTCGTGTACCAACCTCTTGCGCTCCGCCGGGTCAGTGGCTACGGTCTGCCGCGCGAAGAGGTCGTCCACCTCTGGGACGCAGAGCTTCGAGTAGTTCCGGGGCGCGTTGCAGAGGTAGTGCTCGGCAAAAATCGCGTCGGGGTCATCAAAGGCATAGGCCGTACCCCACGTGAAAATCTCGTAGTCCCCCTTGTCCAAGAGCTCGTATGCTGCCTGGGTCTCGATGATCTGCAAGGTGCCCATGACGCCGATCCTGGCCCATTGGTCCTTCAGGAAGATGCTGTCGGCCTCGACTCCCTGCACTTTACGGACACCCATGGTGACGTTGAAGCCGTTAGGATACCCAGCCTCCGCCAGGAGCCGCTTCGCCTCTGCTCGGTTCTTCTCTACGTCCGGGCCGTAGCCAGGGAACTTGGCCAGCTCCTCTGGCGAGATCGCCCACGGTCCTTTGACCGGCATATACCCTTGGTTGTACCCCAACCCTTCGGCGAGCACCTTGAGCGCGGCCTGCCGGTCGATCGCGTAGGCGAGCGCCCTGCGCACTCGGATATCATCGAAGGGCTTCTTGAGGGTGGACAGGTTCACAAAATCGCCGCCCCAGCGGGCGGGACTCTGCGCAAAGCGCACCCTATCCCCTAGCTCTTTCTTGAACTCCGCCTGTTCCGCCTGATCCAGGCCACCGCACATGAGGATCTTTTCCGTCCGGCAGGCCGCCTGGGTGGTGTTTTCATCGGGAACGATGAAATACTTTACCCCGTCCAGGTAGGGGAACCCCTGCTTCCAGTAGCTGGGGTTCTTGACGTGCTCCACGGAGGTCCCCCGAATGTACTCCTTAAAGAGGAAGGGCCCGGTGCCGTTAACCTCTTTCGCCGGGTCATGGCCGGCTTCCACCCACTCCTTGTCCAACATGGCCATCCACCCCTGGGCGATGTTGGCCAGGAAGGAGGGGTAAGGTTTCTTCATGACGACGCGAAGCGTGTGGTCGTTCACCGCTTCGAAGCGTTCCACCGGCTCGAAGGCCGCTCGGCGGGGCCGCACCTCGCCCTTGGCGGGCAGCTTCTGTCGCTCGAAGCTGAAGACCGCATCGCTGGCCGTAAAGTCCCCGCCCTGGTGGAACTTGACCCCCCTATGCAGGTAGAAGGTGTAGATCTTGCCGTCCGGACTGACCTCCCAGCGTTCCGCCAGATTGGGCTCGATCTTGCTCATAGGCGGGTCCAGGGGGTCGTAGCGGACCAAGGGGTTCATGGAGGGCTGCACCGACGAAGACGTGCGGGAAGTGCTGGCCGCGTGAAGGTCCAGGGTTGGCGGATCCGAGTCCAGCGCCAGGTGCAAGACTCCGCCGTACTGGGGAGTTTCGGACGTAGGTTGCTGCTCGGCCGGTATCTGCGTGGCCGGCGCACAGGCAACTATGAACAGGCTTACCCATATGCCCACCAGAGACAAGCGCCGCCAAAGCATGGCCCACCTCCCCCTTGGCTACGGAGTCCGAATTACCGCCCGGACGGTGATAATGCTTTGCAAGGGCTATATACCACCTGCTATCTATTATATTATCTTATCCAACTGACGCGGGATGTCAACAGCCCCCCGGCGAGACGACGGGTACGCCCTAGCCCGTAGCCCCCAGCCATACTATACTAAGGGCATGTGTACCCATCGCTTCTGGGGCGGGCGACCGTGAAGGGGCTGGTGCTCAGCGGCGGCAAGGGCCTCCGCCTGCGCCCCTTCACCTACACCGGCGCCAAGCAGCTCGTGCCCATCGCCAACAAGCCGGTGCTCTTCTACGTGCTGGAGCACCTGGCGCAGGCGGGCATCACCGATATCGGCATCGTGGTGGGGGATACCCACGAGCAGATCAGGGCCGCGGTGGGCGACGGCCGCCGCTTTGGCGCCACGGTGACCTACATCCAGCAGGAGCAGCCCCTGGGCCTGGCCCACGCCGTCAAGGTCTCCCGGGATTTTCTGGGCGCCGAACCCTTCGTCATGTTCCTGGGAGATAACCTGATCCGGGATGGCATCGTGCCCTATGTCCAGGAGTTCCGCGGCGGTGGCATGAACTCCCTGATCGTGCTCAAAGAGGTGCCCAACCCCCAGGACTTCGGCATCGCCGAGCTGGCCCAGGGTCGTGTGGTGCGCCTGGTGGAGAAGCCCAGCGAGCCGTGCACCAACCTCGCCGTCATCGGCATCTACCTGTTTGACCATCACGTCTTCGAGGCCGTGGAGCGCATTGCCCCCTCCCTTCGGGGCGAGCTGGAGATCACCGACGCGATTCAGTACCTCATCGACCACGGCTACCGCGTGGAGGCTCGCCACCTCAGCGGCTACTGGACGGATACCGGCAAGATGGACGACATGCTGGAGGCGAACCGCTGGGTGCTGGAGCTGCTGGAGCCCCGGATCAGCGGCCACGTGGACGAGGCCTCCACCTTACAGGGCAACGTAGTGGTAGAAGAGGGCGCGGAGGTCCGTCACTCGGTGGTGCGCGGCCCTGCCATCATCGGCCCTCACACCAGGATCGAGAACAGCTACATCGGCCCCTACACCGCCATAGACCATGACTGTGTCATCGTGAACACGGAGATCGAGCACAGCATCGTTCTGGACCAGTGCCGCATCGACACCGGCGGGCAGCGCATCGAAGCCAGCCTCATCGGCCGCAACGTGGAGATCAGCCCGGCGGAGATGAAGCCGCGCGCCTACAAGCTGGTCCTGGGCGACCACAGCAAGGTGCGGCTGCTATGAGCGCCGCCACTGGTCGCCTACCCGCCCTCCGCCAGCCGCAGCGACCAGCCAGTGGCAACGGCCTCCCATAGAACCAGGTGCGCGGTGCCCAAGATCCTCCTCATTGGCCGGGACGACGAAGAGCAGCAGCGACTGGTCCAGGAGCTGCGGCGGCAGGAACACGCCTGCGCCCTGGCGGAGGACGCCGAAGCCGCCCTGCGGGTCATCGAACAGGAATCGCCAGACCTGGTGCTGGTGAACCTGGTCTATCCGGTGCTGGCCACCCGAGACCTCCAGGACCTGCTCCAGGCCTGCGGCGGCAACCAGCGCATTCCCACCCTGGCTCTGGTAGGCGAGGACCGGCTACCCCGCTTCGATTTCGGCCTGGGGTTCGACGACTTCCAGCTCTATCCCAGCCGCCCGGTGGAGCTGGGCATGCGCCTCCGCCAGCTCCTGTGGCGCCTGGGGAGGGTAGAGCTGGAAGGTCAGGAGATCCTGCGCTGCGAAGACCTGGTCATCGATGCCAGCCGCTACGAGGTACACCTGGCCGGCCGGCCGGTGGAGCTAACCTATAAAGAGTATGAGCTGCTTCGCTTTCTCGCCTCCAACCAGGACAAGGTGTTCACCCGGGAGGCGCTGCTCAACCGGGTGTGGGGCTACGACTACTACGGCGGTGCCCGCACCGTCGACGTGCACATCCGGCGGCTGCGCAGCAAGATCGAGGACAAAGACCACTCCTTCATTGAGACGGTGCGTAACGTCGGCTACCGCTTCCGCCCCGCAAAAGGAGCGTCCTAGCTCCTGGCAGAAATCCCACTTTGTAACAAAGCTGTAACATCAGCGTAACACCCTGGAAACAGCCCTCCCGCATACTACAGGGGCAAAGACGTGTTGGGCTAGGTGTCGGAGTACCCCTGGAGTCCAGCGCAGCAGCGGAACGCAACACACATCTGGAGGGAGCACACATGGCAGAGCGTACCACGGCTACTACCGGGGAGGCCGTCAGCCGCTTTACTAGTCCCAAGGAGGTCCTGGACTTCTGCCGCCAGCAGGGCGTGAAGATGGTGGACCTCAGGTTCATCGACCTCCCGGGCCTCTGGCAGCACCTGACGATCCCCATTACCGAGCTGGACGAGGGCACCTTCGCCAAGGGAGTCGGCTTCGACGGCTCCAGCATCAGGGGCTTCCAGCACATCCAGGAGAGCGACATGCTCCTGATCCCGGACGCCACGTCGGCGTTCCTGGACCCCGTCTTCTCCACGCCCACCATCACCCTCATCTGCAACGTGCGAGACCCCCTCACCGGCAAGGGCTACTCCCGGGACCCTAGGTATGTGGCCCAGAAGGCGGAGGCTTATCTGAAGGCCACGGGCATCGCCGATATGAGCTACTGGGGCCCCGAGTTGGAGTTCTTCATCTTCGACGACATCCGCTACGACCAGACGGTGAACTCCGGCTACTACCACATCGACTCCGTGGAGGGCCAGTGGAACACCGGCCGGGATGAGCGGCCCAACCTGGGCTACAAGGCCCGCTACAAGGAGGGGTACTTCCCGGTGCCGCCGGGAGACACGCTCCAGGACATCCGCTCCGAAGCGGTGCTCAAGATGATGGAAGCGGGCATCGACATCGAGGCCCACCACCACGAGGTGGCCACCGCAGGCCAGGGCGAGATTGATATGCGGTTCCGCAGCCTCACCCGCATGGGCGACCAGGAGATGATGTACAAGTACATCCTCAAGAACGTGGCCAACGCCCACGGCAAGACCGTGACCTTCATGCCCAAGCCCCTCTTCCAAGACAACGGCACCGGGATGCACACGCACCAGAGCCTGTGGACCAACGGCCAGCCCCTGTTTTACGACCGGGGCGGGTACGCCGGATTCAGCCAGATGGGCCTGTGGTACATTGGCGGGATCCTCAAGCACGCGCCGGCGCTGCTGGGGTTCTGCGCCCCCACCACCAACTCCTACCGGCGCCTGGTGCCAGGCTACGAGGCGCCGGTGAACCTGGTCTTCTCCCAGCGCAATCGCAGCGCCGCGGTGCGCATCCCCATGT
>JACPQN010000091.1 GCA_016190485.1 Chloroflexota bacterium | reverse complement strand
GGATAGGGAATGCGTTCCAGCCCCAGGAACCAGAAGAACAGCGCGCCCAGAGCGAGGGCAACGGTGAAAAAGAGCTGAAAACCGAAACCGAATCTCAGTCCGGTTTCCGAGGGCACCATAGGCAGCCCCACCCAGATAATCACCAGGAGGGCCACAATGATGTACCGCAGTCGCGTCATAGAGCGAAGACGACCGCGTTCTGTGCCTGTCCCCTCCACTTGAGATACCTGTTCTGAACGGGTCGTCATCCGTCAGCCCCTCACGCCGTCTTGCCTAGCTTGAAGCCCACCCAGAAGATGAACGCCATCAGAGCAAAAAAGGCCAGCGTCGCGATGGCCACCATGATGCTGGTATGGGCAAGGGAGGTGGTATACCAGTAGGGGGTCGTGTCCCGCAGCACCGAGTAGACATGCCAGTCCTGTCTGGCCAGCTCCCGGATGGCGCCCATGAGCCCCATGGTGTACACCGCCACCGCGGGGATGAACACCAGCGCGTACTGGGCCTGAGGCGCAATCTCGCCCCAGCGGATGCTGCCGAGAGCGATGGCGCGCCGGTAGATCATATAGGTGAGGAAGGTGAACATGATGATGGCCGTCACCGCCAGGGCTTTCGCCATCATCAGGCCGATGAAGGCGGCCCGCTCCGGAATAATCAATTCCTCCCGTGTGACGCCGGCGGGTACGGCGGTGGTGAGGTCCGGCAGGAAGTTCTGAGGCGTCATCCAGATGACAGCGCCGACCCACATGACCGCAAAGGTGGGGCGCATATAGCCCAGGTATACCTCCGCTCCAGTGATGCGGCGGATGCTCATCCACATGTAGTAGTTGGCTCCCAGGAAGAGCAGGCTCACCAAGAAGCCCTGCAACACGAAGAACCATGAGAGCTTATCGGCCATGAGAAAGGTGGCGATAGCCGCGTCGTAGAGAAAGATCTCCTTGGCGTAGATATACCCGGCCAGGGGCAGAGCCATGAGCGTTGCCACGCCGATGAAGTTGCCGATGAACCCCATCCAGTCGTAAAACGCTCGGTCCTCTCGAGTCTTGGTGGTCAAGAACATGAACGCGGCAAAGAGCGCCACCATGAAACCACCCAGGGTGATGTTGGCAATGAAACGGTGGAGGTTAAGCCCGCTCCAGGTGGGGTTGTTGATCAGCTCCCAGAGGCTGGCGGCTTCCCCTGCCTCAGGCGGCGACAGCATGTACGATCCCACGGTATTCATGAGCAGCATCACCACCGTGCCCACCACGTTCAGGGAGATCCCGATAGAGATGTGGACGCCCTTGCGCTGAGCCAGCGGTTCCCAGGTGTACCAGTACAGGTACATCAGCAGCGTTTCTAGGAAGAAGAAGAGGACGTACAGGCCGAAGATAAAGCCCATCTGCTCGAAGAGGTGGGCCATCACTTGGCTATACGCGCCCATAAGGACGAAGCCGAAGGCAGCCCCGGTGATCGCCGTGAAGCTGTAGGCGATGGTCACCACCTTCATGGTTTCCACCGCCAGACGCTCGTAGCGAGGATCCCCAGCACGCTGCCCCCACCACTCGCAGATGACGATGAAGATGGGCGCTCCCAGGACGAAGGCGGCAAAGAAGAGGTGGAGCTGGCTGGCGATCCAAACGGCGGAGCGCGCGCCGATGACGGGCACGTCTATGGGCACGCGGTCGCTCGCCCGTTCAAGTTACGGCACCACCGTGAGGGCGCCTACCATGCCCCGGTCGGCATGATTACTGATAGGACAGGAGATGCGGTAGGTGCCGGGTTTCAGGGTGACGCGCCACTCCTGGGTGCGCCCGCTCCCCACCTTCGGCGCCTTGGCATCGGTCCCCTGCCCCTCCACTCGGAAATCGTGAGTGTAGCGCCCTTCGTTCTTCAACACGAAGGTCACCGCGCCAGCTTTCACCGTCAGGTTGTCCGGATCCAGCTTGAAGTCCTTCTGGGTCACCCCTACCCTGCCTTGGAGCACAGTCGCACTCTGGCCGTCCCTAGGCGCGGAGGATTGGGCGGCTTGCGATGCGCTGGATGCCAGAGACGGCTGAGACGCACCGGGCGCCCGTGCAGCCTGGGCGCCCTTGTCTGCCTGGGCAGCTTCCGCCAGCGGGTGGGGCGTCCCGGGGTATTCACACGCTGTGAGCAGCGCAGCTAGCGGAAGCAGCCAGATGCCCAGATGCTTGCGCACCGATTACCTCGCTTCGTATCAGCACAGCCTTGTACGCTTGGGCCCCGGGAGACCGTTATCCCGGGGCCCAAGGCCTTTTTTTGAGCTCTAGGCCGGCTGGTTTTGCGTGCCGGGATGTTATCGCGGCTGGGCGACGATGTAGGCGGTCATGCTGGGGTCATGCTCGTCGCAGTGCAGGATGTAGAAGCCAGCCTTGTCGGCGACAAAAGAGACCTTATACTCTCGCCCCCGGTTCCAGTCCTGCTCCTTCATCACGGTCCCGCCCGCCGGGTCCTCGATCCAGGTCTTGTGCTTATCACCGTTGACGATGAAGCCAACCAGGTTGATCTTGTCCCCCTGGAAAGCCTGCATGACTCCCGGCTCCCAGCGGTAGGTGGAGACCTCCCACTTGGTGGCGTCGCTCTTGTCGGCGTCGCCGGGTTTCTTGTAGCGATAGCCGTCGCCCAAGGTCTTGGGGTCCACGGTAGGCGCGGCCAGGTCCTTGGTGCTGGTAGACCCCTTGTACTCCAGCCCCGTCACGTAGAAGGTCCTCTCACCAGAGGGAATGCCGGGTTTGGCGAGCTGTGCTGAAGCCACTCCGGACGCGGCCGCCAAGAGCACCACGGCCAGGCCCCCCGCGACGACCCACGAGGTCAGATTCCTGTTCATCTGCTCGCTCCTTTCTTGCGCTAGCAGGATAATCCCTACTCTCCTTGTAGCATGCAATCCTGTTACCAATCCGTAACAAGGCCTGGGCGGTTCGTAACAGTTCTGTAACAAAGTAGGGAAAACGAAAGCAGGAGTCCGTTGGACTCCCGCTCGACTGGCAAAAGCTTTCCCTAGGACGGACTGCCCAGCAGGTATCCCACCCCAGGGATGGTCCGAATGAACTGCAGGTTGGGAGGGTCTTCCTCCAGCTTCTGGCGGAGCCGCCACACCGCTACTCTGAGCACCTCGTGCTCGCCGCGGTAGCTGGGCCCCCAGACCTTCTCCAGCAGCTCGTCCGAAGTGAGTACTCTGCCGGAGTGGAGCGCCAGTTCGTGCAGCAGGCGGTACTCCGTGGGTGATAGATGGAGCTGCTTGTCTCTCACGGTGACGGTATGAGAGAGAAAGTCGATGCGGAGGTCTCCCCAGACGAAGGAAGGTTGGCCCTGGGGCGCGTGGGATGGGGGTGACCGGCGCAGCACCGCCTCTACTCTGGCGAGGAGCTCCTGGGCGGAGAATGGCTTCACCACATAGTCGTCGGCGCCAAGGCGTAGCCCCTTCACCTTGTCTTCTTCAGCGCCCTTGGCCGTGAGGATGATGATTGGGACGGCGGATACCTCCCTCACCCGTCGGCAGACCTCGAAGCCGTCCAGGTCGGGAAGCATAAGGTCGAGGATGAGCAGGTCAGGGAACTGCTGGGCCACTGCCTGGAGGCACTCTCCGCCGGAGGCAGCCTGGCGTACGCGATAGCCACCAGCCTCCAGGACAAAGCGGATGAGGCGCTGAAACCGTGGCTCGTCCTCCACCACCAGCACGTCTGTCGGCGTCATCACAACCTCGCCCGTCCCATTCCGAGCGGCCGCTTCGGCTCAGGCTGCGCTGATCGGCTGCGCGATCACCGGAAGAGTGAAGATAAACGTGCTCCCCTTGGTGAGCACGCTGTCCACCCACAGCCTTCCGCCATGGGCCTTTACGATGCCCTGGCAGATAGCCAGCCCCAGTCCCACGCCCCGGGTGCTTCCCCTTTGCGCAGTTGCCCCGCGATAGAAGGGTTCAAAGATGTGTTCCAGATCAGGCGATGGAATCCCCTCACCGTGGTCCGTCACGGAAATGCTGATCTCATCTCCCGCCAGGTCTACCCCTATCTCTATCGGCGTGCCCGGAGAAGAGTAGCGGACGGCGTTGTCCAGCAGATTGTAGAGCACCTGCTCCACTCGACCTGGGTCGGCGTTCACCATAACCTTTTCCGGGAGTTGAGGCGTCTTCAGGACGTGGCCGCCTTGTTGCACCACGGGCGCTGCTCTGTGTAAGGCGACATCCAGCAGCTCCTTCAGGGAGACGGGCCTGGGGTCCACCTGAAGCCTGCCCGCCTGGAGTCGTGAGGTGTCTAGTAACTCCTCAATCATCTGTTGCAGCTTGTCCGCCTCTTCTTCCACTACCTGGAGAAACTCTCGCCGGATGGAGGGGTCTATGGCCACATCCTCCAGGGAGAGCGCGCTGGCGTAGCCTTTGATGATACCCAGTGGGGTGCGTAGCTCGTGGGAAACCGCAGAGATGAACTCGGTCTTCAGGCGGTCCAGTTCATGCTGGGCCTGAAGCTGCGCCAGCTCCCGGAGGAGTTGCGCATTCTCCAGCGCCACCGCTAGCTGGCTGCATATGGCCGCCAGCGTCTCCCCGTCTTCAGCCTCCGGCGGGCCTCCCCCCAGCCGAGAAAGGGAGAGCACGCCGAGGACGCCTTTGGGGGACACCAGAGGCAGAATCGCGAGGCCCCGGGCGCCAGGGGCGCTGCACGGCGGCTGCAGGTTTTGGCGCTCTTCCGGCCCAAGGAACAGCGGCGCGGCAACGGACGCAACCCGGCCACAGGGACAGGCGCCCAGCGCCACGGCTTGCTGGCGGCATGGGAAGCCGGAGAAATCGCCCCGGGCCGCGGCAATAACCAACTGGTTGCGCTCGGGGTCCAGCAGGCGGAGGGCGCCGGTGTCCATTCCTGTGTGCCTTAGGATCACCTGGAGGCAGCGGTCCAGCATGCTCTCCACGTCCCGAACCTCGTTGGCCGCCGTAGCCACGGCGGTAACCGCGGCAAGCTGGCGATTGCGAGTGGCCAGCTCCTGAGTCCGCTCGTTCACCTTGGTTTCCAGCTCTTCACCCCAGCGCCGCATCCTGTCCATGGATTCCCTAAGCTGAGCCCGCATCATCTCCAGGCTGTCTGCCAGGAGGCCGATCTCGCCCCCCTCGCTCACGGAGATGGCCGGCTGGAGGTCTCCTGCGGCCATGCGCTGGGCTGCTGTGGTAAGAAGCTTCACGGGGCGCACCAGAAGCCTGGCGCCCAGCAACGCCAGCAGCCACAGGGCCACCAGGGTTGCCGCGCCGCCAACGAGCATGGCATTCCGGAGCCTTGTCACCGGAGCCAGGGTCTCCCAGTCCACGCCCCCGACTGACACGCCCCAGGGGGCCTCGGCAAGAGAGACAAAGGCCATGATATGGCGCTCATCCTGTCGTCCCTCAGGCACAGGGTGCCAGGGAACATAGCGGGTATTCTCCACAGCCACACTACCACTGCTCAGCATTCTCATATAGAAGTCCATGTGCTCTCCCGGCCTCAGGAAGCTCGCGTAGTCCGTGCCGGCGATCACGAGACCGCGATGGTCCACCAGCTCCGCGTGGCCCGTATGGCCCAGATCTCTGGCGTACCGCAGGGGCCCCGCAACCTCAGCGCCGCTCACGTCAATGAGGCCACTCAGTACAGACACGAGACGGCCATCCCGGGCAAGCACGGGCACCGTCAGGGCTACAGTCGGTTTGCCACTGTACGGGTCCACAAAGGGGTCCGAAACACCACGCCGCCCGGCCTCCTGTATCTTCCTAACGTGTCTGCTGTGCTCCTCTGGTGCCAAGTCTTTGCCTGACTGCGCTCTGCTGGGCGGCTCCGCCAACACCACCTTGCCATCGGGGGCGAGGTAATACACCCCCAGGGCGAACGTGCCCACGCGACCGTAGGTGTGGGCCAGTATATGGACCTCCTCCGCCTGTGAGGGAGCCCTGGGATCAAAAGCGGCAAATTCTGTGGCTTTCTCCAGCTCATAGAAAGCCCGCGTGAGGAAGGCGTCCAGGTCGCGGGCAGCCATCTGCGTGATCACCAGGCGCTCTGCGAGCACGCGGGCCGTGCTGTCGTTGACGGCCTGTAGGCTGAGCCAGCCAAAGATGCCGAAGAGGAGCAGAAAACCTGCTGTGACCGCGAGGACGAGTCTGGGCCACAGGGCCATTTGTTGAAACCGTCCAGTAAGCCGGGATGCTGTGGCCATGGCCATCACCGTGTCATGCTATAAATACCCTTCTCCAGCAGTGTGAATCATCAAGAGGCGCCTTGCAACTCTACGATAATACTAGCAACGAGCGGCATAGGCGTTGCATGGGGATCCGCTGGTTGACCCGCCGGAGAACCAGCGGGCGTGCTCGAAGCTCAGTCCTCACTCATCTGAGCGTCCTTAATGGCGAAATGATGTACACTTGTCACGTAGTAGGTGGTGGGAAGGAACTGGGTTTCAAGAAGTGCCTCCGATGCTAATGCGCAATCACCAAGAGACAAAACGAGGTGCCGCCTTCCCAGGTTTCACGCTATCGAGCCGATGACCACCAGCGACTAAGACTACCCGGGCAGTAGGAATGAGCGCAGACCACCGAATGACAGCCAAACCTAGGTTCACCGACCCAATCCGCAGTGCCGACCTACAAGATATCTGTGAGGGGAATGGCATCACGTACCTAGCCTTGTTTGGCTCCTACGCCCGGGGTGAAGCTACGCCAGGCAGCGATGTGGACTTGCTGGTTCGCTTTTCCCAACCCAAGGGGTTGATCGCTTTGGTGAAGATTCAGCGTGAGCTTTCGGAAAAGCTGGGCCGGCCAGTTGACTTGGTAACTGAAGCTTCGCTAAGTCCGTACCTCAGAAACCGGATCAAGGCACAGCTTAGACCGATCTATGAGCGAACGTGACGACACCGTTTATCTGCGCCATATACTGGATGCCATCGCCCAAATCGAGGAGTACCTCGAAGGAATCGACTGGAGGGCTTTCCAGACACACAGGCTATTATAGGACGGAGTGGTCAGACAGCTTCAGATCATAGGAGAAGCAACCAGGCGGATCTCGCCTCAGCTACGTGATAGATACCCCCAGATACCGTGGCAAGACATCGTTGGGATGCGCCACAAGATCATCCACGATTATTTCGGCGTTGACCATGAGGTGGTGTGGGTAACTGCCGTGGAGGAACTTCCGGAGCTCAAGCAGGACGTCCAGGAAATCCTCGACCAGACCTCGTCACCATGAGAACACTTCAAGGACTTCAGCCCCATGCCGACAGCGTCCCAACTGTCGGCGATAGAAAGCTATCCCACTAGTCGGCTCTCCCCAGGTACTCGAGGATGCCCTGGGCCGCCCGTTGGGCCTCGGCCACCGCGGTGACCACCAGGTCGGCGCCCCGCACGTTGTCGCCGCCGGCAAAGACGCCGGGCCGGCTGGTCATCCCCGTCTCGGGGTGCACCTTGAGCAGCCCCTGCTTGTGCTCCAGGCCGGGGACCCGCTCAGCGAACTCCTCGTCGCCCCAGTAGCCCACTGCCAGTACCACGGTGTCCGCCTCCACCAGGTGCTCCGACCCAGGCACCTGCACCGGCCGCCGCCGGCCAGAGGCATCGGGCTCCCCCAGCTCCATGCGCACGCATTCCACTGCGACCACCCTGCCGTCCTGGTCCCCCAGAAAGCGCACCGGCGCGGTGAGGAGCTGGAACCGCACCCCCTCCTCTTTAGCGTGGCGGCGCTCCTCCTCACGACCCGGCATCTCGGCCTCGGTGCGGCGGTAGAGACAGGTGACGGTGGTTTCCCCGCCCTGGGCCGCGCCCAGCCGCACCGCGGTGCGCACGCAGTCCATGGAGGTATCCCCGCCGCCGATGACCACGACGCGCTGGCCCACCAGGACCGGCGTTCGCATCGCCTCGGGCAGTTCTTCCGGGGACAGGTTGCCCCGCACCAGGAAGTCCGTGGCGTGGTAGATGTTCTTCAGGTCCTCGCCCGGCAGTCCGACGCTGACGCTGACCCCGGCGCCGTTCCCCAGAAAGACCGCGTCGTACCTCTGCTCCAGCAGCTTGTCTACGGTTATGTCAACTCCGATCTGGGTGCCGCAGACAAACTCGATCCCCAGCTCCTCCAGGTAGCGCAGCTTCTCCTCGGTCAGGCGCTTGTCCAGCTTGAAGCTGGGGATGCCGTAGCGCAGGATACCGCCCGGCCTGGGCCAGGCCTCGTACACCACCGCTTGATGGCCCGCCCGGGCCACCAGTTCCGCCACCGTGAGCCCGGCCGGCCCGGAGCCTACCACTGCCACCCGCTTGCCCGTGGCAGGAGCAACGGGCGGCGGCGGCAGGCCGTGGCGCTGGCTCTGGTAGTCGGCCACGAAGGCCTCCAGCCGGCCGATGGCCACGGGCGGCGTGGGCGGCACCCTTTTCTGGTTGCCCACCACGCAGGCGCCCTCGCACAGCCGCTCCTGCGGGCAGATGCGGCCACACACCTCGGGCATGGTACTGGTCAGGCGGAAGACGTTGGCGGCCTCTACGAAGTTCCCATGCTCCAGCTCCCAGAGCGCCTCGGGGATGTCGTTATGGATAGGGCACGCCTTGATGCAAGGAGCCGCTGGGCATTGGATGCAACGAGTGGCCTCCACCATGGCGCCCCGCTCGTCCTCAAAGCCCAGGACGACCTCGTTCCAGTTGCAGCGGCGGAGCTGGGGGTCTTGTTTGTTGATCTTCTGTGGGGGGATCTGAAGGCGGGCCTTGCGGTCTACCTTGGGACGTTCAGCAACTTGCACCGATGCTCTCCCGGGATGGTGTTCTCTCTGGGCTGCCACTCAAAGGTTCCACTTTTATTCTAGCACGCCCTCTCGGCGGCTCACCCGAGGCGACAGAAAAACAGAGGCCCCACTGCGGCCTCTGCGTGAAACCAAGAAGCGTGGGCGAATCGCGCTTTACCCACGGACCTTCTCCAGCCGGGCGCCTGTAAGGCCGGGGCCAGCGAGCTGGTCCAGGGACCCGTCCCGTAGTGGCGCGGGGTCCTGCAAGATGGGCAGGGTGAGATACAGGGCGCCTTCGGGCACCTGGTCGGTGACGCAGACCCGGGCCTGGAACACGCCGCGGCGGGTCGCCACCCGCACCAGCTCGCCATCGCCCACGTCGTAGCGCAGCGAGTCCTGGGGGTGCAGCTTCAGCATCTCTTCATCGAAGGGGCGTGTGACCGGGTCTTCCCGGAGCGTGAGGATCTCCTTGTGGTAAGGCAGCAGCGCTCGCTCGCTGACCAGCAACAGCGGGTAGTCGGCGTCGGGGGGCTCCGCTGATGGACGATAGGCTATGGGGGACAGGCGGGCCCGGCCCACCGGGAAGCCGTCGCCATAGAGCAGTGGAGTCCCAGGATGGTCCGCCGCCGGGCAGGGCCACTGGAGGCTCCCCTCTTCCAGGCGGGCATAGGAGACCCCCGCGTAGATGGGCGCTTCCGAGGCTATCTCTGTCATCACGTCGACCGGCGAAGCGAAGTCGAAACCAGACGCTCCCATACGGGCCGCCAGGTCTCGGATGATGGCCCAGCCGGGCATGGACTCTCCCGCGGGTGGAACTATCTGCCGCACCCGCTGGATGCGCCGCTCGGTGTTGGTGAAAGTGCCATCCTGCTCCGCGAAGGTGGCCAGGGGCAGCGCCACGTCCGCCCGCTGGGCAGTGGGCGTCAGGAAGCTGTCCAGCACCACCAGGAAGTCCAGCCGGTCCAGGGCCGCGGCCACCTGCGCCCGCTGTGGGTCGTCGCTCAGGGGGTCTGCGCCGGCCATGAGCATGGCCCGCACCCGGCCGGTCGCGGCCCCATCCACCATCTCCTCCAGGTGGAGCCCCGGCGGCCCAGAGGCAGGCCTATAGCCGGGTAGGTACTGGGGCAAACAGCCCATGTCCGCCGCTCCCTGCTGGTTGCTCTCGCCTCGTAGGGCCATGATGCCCGCGCCGGCTTTGCCCAGGCTCCCAGTGAGGAGGGTCAGGTCTACCACCGCCCGGACCGCGTCGCTGCCATCAGCGCCCTGGGCGATCCCCGCGTCATAGACCACAGCAGAGGCGCCGCTGGTAGCGAAGCGACGGGCCGCGTCCCGTAGGTCCGCCTCCGGCACCCCAGTGATCTGGGCAGCCTGAGCCGGACTCAGCTCCCGGAGCGACTCCTGCAGCTCATCCAGCCCCTGCACGTGACGCGCTAGAAACTCCCGGTCCTCCAGTCCCTCCTCCAGGATGGCGGCCAGCATCCCGCCCAGGAGCGCGACCGCGGTGCCAGGGCGATAGCGCAGCCACAGGTCGGCCCACCGTGTCATCTCGTTGTCCTGCGGATTCGCCACCATGAGGCTGCCCCCGTTAAAGCGGGCCGCTCTTCGGGCCTGCCACGCCGCAATGGGGTGGGTCACCGCGGTGTCGGAGCCGATGACCAGCAGGCACCGGGCCGCCGCGATGTCCTCCAGCGAGCCGGTCATGGCCGGGTAACCCAGGGCCTCCGCCAGGCCATCCACCAGACTGTGGTGGTCCAAGCGGGAGTACACATCCACGTTGTTGGCGCCCATGACGGATCGAGTGAACTTCTGGAGCAGGTAGCTCTCCTCGTTGGTCGCGACGGGCGAGCCCACCGCTGCGTACTGGCCGCCCTTGTGCGTTGCCAGGCGTTCGGCGATGAGGCCCAGCGCCTCGTCCCAGGTGGCCTCCACCAGCCGGCCATCCCTCCGGACCATGGGTCGGGTCAGCCGAGCCGGGTCATGCACGAAACCCAGGCCGGAGCGGCCCCGGGCGCAGCCAAAGCCGTGGTTAGCCGGCCCCTGCTTAGAGGCAGAGACCCGCAGGATCTTCTCCTGGCGCACCTCCACGTCCAACTGGCAGCCGTCGCCGCAATGGGGGCAGGTGGTAGTGACGATGCGCTGGGCGTTGCCCTTCCACTTGCTGGGCTTGTCCAGGATGCAGGCCACAGGGCAGGCGTCCACGCAGGCGCCGCAGGCGTCGCAGCCCACCTCTTGGAGCGATAAGCCGAAGGCAGTGTCGATGCGGGCCTGGGGACCCTTGTAGCTGATCTCGTAGCAGCCCAAGCCCCGGACTTCATCGCAGGCCCGGACGCAGCGGGCGCAGAGTATACACTCGTTGAAGTCCAGCTCGATAAAGGGGTTATTGCGCCGGATGGGGAGCTCTGCATGCTGCGGGCCGTACCAGGAGTGCTGCTCCTGATAGTAGCGCATGGGGTACTTGTGCATCTCCAGCTCTTCGGAGGTGCTCTGGAACTCGCAGCGCTTGTTCTTGGCGCAGGTGAGGCAGCGGTAGGTCACCACCGCGTCCCGCAGGCAGATGCCATCCATGCCGCAGTGCTCCTGGCGGTGGCAGGTGAGGCAGCGGTCCGGGTGGTCGGCCAGGATGAGGCTCATAACCCCTCGCTGCATCTCCAGCACCTCGGGGGTCTTGGTCCAGACCACCTGGCCCTCGGCGGTCACGGTGGAGCAGGAGGTGGGCAGGCCCCGCATCCCCTCGATCTGCACCACGCAAAGGCGGCACCCCGCGAAAATCGAGAGCCCCTCGTAGTAGCAGAGGTGGGGGATGCGGATCCCCGCCCCCTCCGCCGCCAGCACCAGCGGAATGCCCTTCTCCACCGTGTACTGCTGGCCGTCTATGGTGATGGTGACCGTATCCACGATGCAGCTTCTCCTAGCGGGAGGCCCGCCTGGCGGGTGGTGGTTCTCTCAGGACTAACGATGCGGAATCGAACTCAAAAGTGACGCGAAAGTTGCGCAGGAAGCTGAGGCCGAGAATGCCATCCACCCTGAGGACATCCGGTAACCTCGTAAGTCCTGCCTCAATTCCTCGAAGCAGGGCGCCTCCGAGTTGGAGACTGCCCAGCCGTCCAAGCATGAGCGGCCCGGCCAAACGCTCTACGGTTACCAGCCCTATGCTTCGCAATGGCGGCTCCAGTTTGAAACGAAACTCCTCGGCCCAATCCTCAGCTATCAATGTGAAGGCTGATCCGGTATCCACCAGCATGTTCAGCTCATAGGCTCCATTTATCACGGCACGAACTGCAAAGAGATCACCGGCTCGGAGTAGCGGCGCGCGCCCTGGCATACGAACCGTCCCCCTAGTCGGACTCGCCCTCTTCCACGGGTCTGTCCTCTAAAGGGAAAGTCCAAAGGTCGACGATGATAGCGACTTCTTTCTCCATGAGTGGCCCAGTGAACACGTGGGCGACGCCCGCATCAGGATGCTTTGCTCGCCAGTACCTCAACCGTCTCAGGGAATCCTCCCGCGTCGGCCCGTGGGCTATCACTCGGCCCCTTTTCCAATACCCCTTCCCATCAGTGGTGACCACTTCCACCGTCACCCACTCATTAGGGTAGCGAGCCGTTATCTCCGCCTCGGTGAACAGCTTCTCTTGCTTCTTGACTACTGCCATTGCCTGCTCCCGTTAGACACTCTTGCGTTCGGGTTCGCCAGGCTCTCCTCAAGAAGAACCTTCTGTTCCTCAGGGTTCTTAGCGTCCGGAGACTCTAATGAGATCCAAGAACTCTTGCGATGTCATCTCAGCGTGCCCATTTACGCTTAGCGCACTTCCCGTACCGCCGGCTCATAGCTCCGGATGTCGTTAAGGCGCACCGCCTCCGGCGCCGCCTGGGCGCAGAGGCCACAGCGCACGCAACGGTGTTGCAGGATGGTGGCGCTACCTTCGTCTCGCACAATGGCTCCCACCGGGCACAGCGCCACGAGCTGTTCTGCATGCCCATCGGCGAGCGCCTCGGGCTGAACGACGTACTCCACCATGGCGGAGCAGACCTTCGCCGGGCAGCGCCGCTCTTGTATGTGGCTCTCGAACTCCTCTCGGAACCACTTGTAGGTACTGGTGAAGGGGCCGGGGATGAACTGCCCGTGCACGCAGTTGGCGTTCTGCATTACGCCCGAGAGGTGGCGCATGGTCTCCAGGTCTTCCTCGGCGCCCTGGCCTGCTGTCATCCGCTCCATAATATCCACCATGCGCATGGAGCCCACCCGGCAGGTGGTGCAGCGGGCGCAGCTCTCGTCCTGGTCGAAGGTGAGGAGCCACTTGCACATGTCGATGACGCAGTCCCGCTCGTCCAGAAATATCAGGCCGCCACTGCCCATGATGGTCCCTTCGGAGCTGAAGTTGGCCGGGTCCAGGGGCGTGTCCAGCCAGGTGGCGGGGATGATACCGCCCAGGGGCCCTCCCTGCTGGATGCCCTTCAGAGTGTGCCCTTCCCCCAGGCCACCGCCGCAGCTCTCCAGCAAGGTCCGGATGGACGTCCCCAGGTCCACCTCTACGATGCAGGTGCGGTTCACCCGCCCGCTGAGGCTGAAGAGCTTGGTGCCCTTGTTGCGCTCGGTGCCCACGCCGGCGAACCAGGCGCCGCCGTTGTTCAGGATGCCCGGCACGCAGGCGTAGGTCTCCACGTTGTTGACGTTGGTGGGCTTATAGAAAACCCCCGACTGGGCCGGAAAGGGAGGCTTGATCCGGGGCATGCCTCTGTAGTCCTGGATGGAGGCGATGAGCCCCGTCTCCTCACCGCACACGTAGGCTCCGGCGCCCCGGACCACCTGTATGTCGAAGCTGAAGTCGCTGCCCAGGACATGCTCCCCCAGGAGCCCACTCGCGCGCGCCTGCTGCACAGCGCGCTCAACCCGCTCCACCGACACCGGGTACTCGTCCCGAATGTACACGAAGCCCAGGGACGCCCCCGTGACCCAACCCCCGATGATCATCCCTTCCAGGATGAGGTGCGGGTCGCTCTCCAGGAGGATGCGGTTCACAAAGGCCCCGGGGTCGCCTTCGTCGGCGTTGCAGAGCATGTACTTGGGTGTTGCGGTGGCCGTGCGGAGAAAGTCCCACTTGCGTCCCGCGGGGAAGTTGGCGCCGCCCCGGCCTGTGAGATTGGCGTCCAGCAGCTCCTTGATCACCCCTTCCGGCGTCATGGAGGAGAGCGCCTTGTCCAGGGCGCGATAGCCACCCGTGGCCAGGTAGTGGTCGATGTCTTCCGGGTCCACGACGCCACAGCGCTCCAGGAGCCAGCGTCGCTGCGCTTGAAAGTAGGGTTGCTGAGAGAAAGGAGCGATGCCCTCCAGTGGCTGATCTCCTGTGACACCCAAGGCCAGGTCCGGGCGGCGGTCACCCCGCAGCAGCACGTCTTCCACCAGGCCGGGCGCAGCCGTCGCGGTCACGGGGCCGTAGCTGACGGAAGGCTCGCCCGGGTGCGTGATGACCACGATAGGCTCCGCCCAGCACATACCGCTGCAGCCCACAGCACCCACCGCCACCTGGAGGCCCAGGCGCTGGATCGTGTCTCGCACGGCCTGAAGGGTCGCCGCGGCGCCGGCATGCTGGTTGGAGGAGTCCATCCCCACCTCGATACGGGGGACGGCCGACTCCCCTCGCGCCCTCCAGCGCGCCTGGGCCTGAGTTTGCAGGGCAATGAATGCTTCCAAGCTCACCATGAGCGCTTGCAGCAGCCGCTAGGCGCTAGCTCCTCCTGCCAGGAACCTGGCCTCCTCCGCTAGCGCGACCACGTCACTCATGGCCAGGCGTCCTCGTACCTGGCCGTTCAGGTACGCCAGGGGCGCTACGTGGCAGTGCCCAGCGCATTGCACCACGTGGACTCCTACCGCGCCGTCCGGGGAGCGCCCGTTTTCGTCGAGCTGGAGGCGACGCTCAAGGATGCGCCTGATGGCCTCAGCGCCCCGAAGATGGCAGGTGGGACCCAGGCACATGTTGACCAGGACCCGGGGCGGGGCGGCGGTGCGGAACTCTGTGTAGAAGGTGAGGGTGCCATAGACGGTAGGCGCATGCATCCGTAGCGCCCGGGCTATGGGTTCGATGGCCTCCGGGGGCACGTAGCCGTAGGCGTCCTGGACACGATGAAACACCTCCAGCAGTACGCCACGCCGGCCCTGGTACTCCCGGAGGATGCCCTCGAGCCCGGCAAGGGGCTGCTGGCCGGGCATAGATCGCGGGGTTAGAGCCACCGGGCGCCCGTGGTCTCCGCCCGGGCCTGCGCCTGTCTGGGGCTCTGCCGTCCGACGCTCCAGTAGGTGAACCCCAACTCGTGCATGCGCTGCGGGTCATAGATGTTGCGGCCGTCCACCACGATAGGCCGGCGCAAGGCGTCTCTCACCCGTTCCATGTCCAGGTTCTTGAACTCGTTCCACTCGGTGACCACCACCAGCGCGTCAGCGTCCTGGGCAAGCTGGTAGGGGTCCGGGCAGAGCTCCACATCCGGGAGCACGCCCTCCGCCCGCACCCGGTCCATGGCCGCCGGGTCATAGGCGCGCACCCGAGCGCCTTCGCTTTCCAGGAGGTGTACCACGTCCAGAGAGGGGGCCTCCCGAATGTCGTCGGTGCCGGGCTTAAAGCTGAGACCCAGCACACCCACTACGCGCCCCTCCAGCCCGCGACGCCCGCTGAGGGGATCGGCCGTCTCCAGGAGCTCCCGGAGGCGCTGTACCACCAGGCGGCGCTGGTCCCGGTTGATGTCGATCACGGCCCGCAGGAGCTGCGGGTGGCAGCCGTGAATAGCGGCCATGTGCTCCAGCGCGCGCACGTCCTTGGGCAGGCAGCTCCCGCCGTAGCCCAGGCCCGCTTCCAGATACCCCAGGCCGATGCGGGTGTCTAGCCCCATGCCCCGGGCCACCTCCTTGACGTCGGCGCCCACCTTCTCGCAGATGGCCGAGATCTCGTTGATAAAGGCCACCCGGGTGGCCAGGAAGGCGTTAGAGGCGTACTTGATCATCTCCGCGGTGTTCAAGTCGGTGATGATAATGGGGCAGGAGAAAGAGGCGTAGAGCTGGGCCACCTGCTCCGCGGCGACGCGGTCCGTGGCGCCCAGCACGATGCGGTCCGGATGCAGAAAGTCCTGCACCGCCTGGCCCTCCCGGGTGAACTCGGGGTTGGAGACCACGGAGAAGGGCACGTGCCCATTGGCGCGCCGCACGATGCTGGCCACCATGTCGCCGGTGCCGATGGGCACGGTGCTCCGGTTAACGATCACCGTCTCTTTGTGGATGTTCTCACCGATACCCTCAGCAGCCTGCCGCACCTGGCTCATGTCCGCCTCGCCACTGATCCCCGAGGGGGTGTTCACGGCGATGAAGGCGAAATCGGTGTCCCGCAACCCTTCGGGATAATCGGAGGTAAAGCTCAGGCGCCTCGCCCGGACGTTGCGGACCACCAGCTCTGCCAGGCCAGGCTCGTAGATGGGCATCTGGCCCTCCCGCAGCATCGCGATCTTCCGCTCGTCGATGTCAATGCAGCGGACCGCATTGCCCAGGTCGGCAAAGCAGGCGCCGGTGACCAGGCCCACGTAGCCCGTCCCAATGACGGTGATCTTCCTCATGCGCTAACCCCTGCTTCCGCAGCCATCGGCCACGGGCTCCGGGTGACCCTCCGCGGCTGCGGAAAGATTGTGCCCTTCTTCACCAATGCGCCCCCTATTATACGAGAGGCTCTCTGAAATAAAAAGGCTGCATCGTACCCCCGCAAGCCTACCACTCCTCCGCACCGCTCTCGCCTTCCACCAATGATCCCACCGCCTCCAGCAGCTCCCGAGTCACCTTGCGTAGCCGCAGGATAGCCCGCCGCGTCGGCGCCGTGTCGTCAAAGGGGGAGGCTGGCACCGGCGCTCCGATGGCGCCCTGAAAGCGGTAGACGAAGTCTTCCCCCAGGTAGGTCCCATAGGTGGCCACGATCCACTGTGCTCGCTGCTGCGCGCGCTGGTAGCGCAGGATGATCTTCTCGGGGTCCCGGAGATCAGGCCGGAGGGTGCGGTAGGACTCCCTCAGGCTCCGAGCCGCTTGCTGCAGCGCCCGCAGGTCGTCGGGGCGCCGCTGCTGGCCTTGTTGAGCGCAACGGCGGCAGGCGTGCGGCACACGCCGTAGGTCCTGGCTGCGGAGGTACGCCGCCTGCTCCCGGCCTGGCCAGAAATAGTGGGCGCCGCAGTCCGGGCAGACCAGGCTGACCTCTCCCAGCTCCCACTCGGTCTCCGGTCGCCCCAGCAGCACGCAGACGGGGCACAGGCTGTCTGCCGCCGGATCGTCGCTCGCCGCCCCCGAGCGGTGGTTCTCGTGGGCGCAGTCCGCGCACCAGCCCTGGACCCAGAGGACGCCGCAGTGCCCGCAGCGCTCCGCAGTCCAAGAGGCCGGAACGGCCGCCGAGAGGCCAGCGGTGTCGTTAGGCTCCATGCGCCTCGCGTTCGTTAGGGCGGTCCCAACAGAGGCGCCAGCGCCAGTGGCTCATAGTGCGCCCCTTTGGGCGTGAGGGTGCTCTTGAACAGCACCACGCGGTCTATGGCCGCCTCCAGCGCCGGCTCCAGTCGCGCGGCGCTGGCCAGGACGTCGGCAAGGCCAAGGAGGGCTGTTGCAGGCGCCTGGTCCCGCACCCGGCCAAGGGTGACGTGAGCAGCGAAGGGTCGCGTCTCTGCCGGGAACCCAAGGGGTCTCAGCTCCTGCTCCACCCGCTGGAACAGCGTGGCACACTGCTCCACGACCGAGCTGGCCCCGGCCCACACCACGCGGGGCCGCTGTCCGGAGGGGAAGGCCCCCAGGGCATCCAACCGCAACGTGAAGGGCGGCGCCCCCTCCGACGCCCGCTGGACCGCTTCTCCAATGGGCGCCACCTGCTGGGGCGGTATCTCCCCCAGGAACTTGAGGGTCAGATGCATCGCCCCCGGTTCGACCCACTTCACCAGGCGGCCTTCAGCCACGGCCCGGAGGCGCCGCTGTACCTGGCTCAGGGCTAGCTTTACTGCGTCGGGCAGTGGCAGGGCCACAAAGGCGCGCAGCGATTTATCCGCCATGGGCCAACCCCAGGAGCCTGACGGCGTTCTCACCCAAGACGGCAGCAAGGGCCTCCGGCGCGAGGGGCGCCTCTCGGAGGCGCTGCACCGCGAGGGACTGATCTTGCAGGGGATAATCGGAGCCGAAGAGGACCCGCCCCATGGTCCCCAGGGCCGCCAGCGCTGCAAAGATTTCCGGACGGTAGAGCAGCGGCCAGGCGGCGATGTCCACGTAGGTCTGCGCCATCGCGGCTCGCACCTCCGGCATGGCGGCGTAGAAGGGCAGGCCGCCGCCCAGATGGGCCAGCACCGTGGGCCACGCGGGGAAGCGCTGCAGGAACTGGTAAATCAGGGTGGGTTTCATGCCGCCCTTTCCGGGGTAGCCGTGGCCCACCGGCTCCGAAGCGTGCATCAGCAGGATCAGGCCGTGCTGGCCGCAGAAGCGGGCCAGGTCATCCCAGAGGCCGCAGTCCTCTCTCCCGAACCCCTGGAGCTCAGGCCGCATTTCGCCGAGGCCACGGGCTGGTGGTGCGCCCTGGACACAGCGCTCCAGCTCTCGCAGCGCTGCGTCGCCCGCCGCCGGCTGCACGGTGCAGAAGGGCACGATCCTGCCCGGATAGCGGGACGCCGCTTCCAGCAGATAGTCGTTGCTCTCCCGGCAGAGGTCCTGGCTGGTCCAAGCAAAGCCCTGCGCCACGGAGATATCCACCCCCGCACGGTCCATGCTGGCGACCAGGTCTTCCGCTGTCGCAATCCGCGCTCGAGGGCTCTCATACATACTGCGGAAAAGCAGGTCTCGGGCCAGATAGGCAGAGCGGTCCGCCTTAACGTGAGGCGGGAAGATGTGCACATGGAAGTCCACCACGATGCCGTCCATGGCTATCTAGCGGGTGGCTCGCCGTCGCCGTGGCAGCCCGCGGCCCCCGGCCCACCAGCGTCCCAGCCCCAGCAGCGCAAGGGTGCCCAGGGCCAGGGCGACGCCCAGCTTCTCGAGAAACGTCGCTCCAGAAAACGCGGCGCCGGCTGCCATGTAGGGCAGTCCCCAGGTGAGAAAGGTCCACTCCCACCCTTCCACGGGGTGGAGGCCGAGCTGGATCATCTGGCTGGCCACCAGCCCATACCAGTTCCACAGCAGGCTGAAGACGCAGGCGAAGACGGCGGCCGTCCCCCAGTGCTGGGGTGTGCGCGCGTACCGGCCTACCCCAATCAGCATCCGCACCCACCAGGCCCCCACGGAGAGCAGCCCGGTAAAGAGCGCCAGCTCCACCAGCACCCAGCGCCAGGGAGGGCCCTGCGGCCCTCCCGCCAAGCGGGGAACGATGTCCCACACCGCGCCAGAGTAGGCCTGAAGCGCTGCGGCCAACCACAGGGCAACAGGCTGGGATGGATCGTACATGAGTTTGCTAGTTCAGGCGGTCCGCCAGCGCCTGCAGCGCTTCCCGCGCACCCGACCTGACGGGTGGGAAATGGCTAAAGCTCAGGACATCGAAGTGCAACGCGGCCATGCGCCGGATGGACGCCCGGGCCTGGGCCATGTCCTGGGTGAAGAAAGGGCTGGGTGGTCCGACCCTGCCGCCCCAGCACTGGAGCGAGTCGCTTACGTGGAGTAGACCCAGGGCCGGGAAGTAAAAGCACACGCTGCCCGGCGTGTGTCCCGGGGTGTGGATCACCTCGAGCCCGCCCAGGATATCCAGCCTGAAGCCCTCCTCCAGCGCCAGGTCCACCGGCACCGGCCGCGGCCGCAGCAGGCCGCTCAGAGGGGCCGTGATACCCTCCAGCAGCCGGTGCGAGAAGGGACTGGGGTACCCGTTGGCCCCGCAGACCGCGGGCGTGTCCAGGGGGTGCACGGCGACGAGCGCCCCGCTGGCCTCCCGGGCCGCCGCCAGCCCGGCGATATGGTCGGGATGCCAGTGGCTCACCAGGATGTGGGTCACCTGGCTCAGGGAGAGTCCCTGCATCTCCAGGAAGGCGGCCACCCGCCGCGGCGTGCTCCGGAGGCCCGCGTCCACCAGCACCACCTGGTCGCCCTCGCAGAGGATGGTCACCGCAGAGCCCAGGGTGGCCACCTGGTACACTCCAGGGAGGACCTCTCGCGCCCGTCTCACCACGGCACGCCCCCTGGTTGACCGGGAGCGGGGCCAGCCTGCAGCTCACCCAGCAGGTCATCGACAAACTGGCGCGCGGTGCGCCCGGAAAAGCCGTGCTGCCACTGGGCCCATTGCAGGGCCCTCCGCTGCACCTCCTCCGAGGGCAGGGCGATACCCTCCCGGCGGGCCAGGGCCAGCGCTATGGCCAGGTAGCGCGGCTGATCCGGTGTCAGAAAGGCCACCCGTATCCCGAAGCGGTCCGCCAGGGAGAGCTTCTCCTGCACCGTCTCGTGAGGGCGCACGTCCTCGTCGCCGGGGGCCGAGCGGTCGGAGAACTGCTCCTTCACCAGGTGCCGGCGGTTGGAGGTAGCGTAGATCAGCACGTTCCGGGGGCGCGCCTCCAGGCTGCCCTCCAGGAGCGCCTTCAACGCCTTGTACTCCGTCTCGTGCTCCTCGAAGGAGAAGTCGTCCACGAAGAGGATGAACCGCTCCCGCCGGCCCCGGAGCGCTCGGGCAATGTAGGGAAAGTCCGTCAGGTGCTCCTTGGGCACCTCCACTAGGCGCAGGCCAGAGTCACCAAAGGCGTTGAGCAGCGCCTTGACCAGCGAGGACTTGCCGGTCCCGCTGTCCCCGTAGAGCAGCACGTTGTTGCCGGGCGCCCCCTGCACAAAGTGGCGGGTGTTGCGCAGCACCATCTCCTGCTCCCGCTCGTAGCCAATCAGCTCTTCGATGCGAATGGGGTCGGGAGCCGGAATGCCCTCCAGCGCGCCGGCGCCATCACGCATAACCCAGCGGAAGGAGCGGTACTGACTGAAGAGCCCCGTGCCCATCTGAGCATAGAACTGGGCCAGCTTTGGGGCCAGCGTCGCCCAGTCTGTGGCTTCTCGCAACCGCCGCCGCATGCCGCCGAGGCCGCCGTTTCCGGATCCGTTCTCTGGTGCGGGCGGGACCAAGGGGTCGAGATCGGGCCACAGCTCCCGCAAACGCTCCGCCCGCTCCGGCCAGCCCTCCACAAGCGCCTCCTGCAAGCGGGTCAGGGAGAGCTCGTGCAGGGCTTGCAGGGTGTGGAGCTCCGCTTGCACTGCGGCCAGCAGGCCGCCGGAGGGCGCGGCCGCCGGGTCCCCCTCGGCCTGCTGGCTGAAGGGATTCGCATCGGCCAGCAGGCGGTTCACCAGGTGCTCCTGCCAGGGATCGCCCCAAAGCCCCTGGGGCGCCCGCGCCGCCTCGGCAAGCAACGCGCCGCCAAGTTGGGCGAAGGTCTCCGTCGTAGCGATAAGAGTTTCCTCTTCCGGGAACTTGTCGCCGGTTAGCTGCCCCAGAAGCGCGAGCATCATCTGACCGGGGGGGTCCGCCAGCACGCCGCGGTAGATGCGGAGCGCCCCCAACCGCAGGCGCAGATCGACCAGCGCGTCCCGTGATACTCCCTGTGACGAGCGAACCAGCGCCTCGGATGTCACATTGTCCCCTCAGCAGGTAGTTACTAGCCTGTATTATACCCCTTCTCTCGAGGGTGTTTATCAACCTGCCACCTCGGGCTCAAGCCTGAGGCATTCTGAGCGGCTATGCTGCAGGCTGCAGCCTGCAGTGCGGAGTTATTAAACGCTCTCTCTCCGCCCTTGACCGCGGCCGTGGGTGCCTCTAGAGTACGTAGCGGATCACGATAGTGAGCTTGGCAGAGCCACAGGAGAGGAGCCACCATGCGCGCACTGGTGCTGGGAGGGAGCCGGTTTGTGGGGTTGAGTCTGGTGCAGGAGCTGCTAGAGCGGGGGCACCAGGTAGCGGTCTTCAACCGTGGCCAGACGGCCGCGGAGCTGCCGGCCGCGGTGCAGCGTCTCCAGGGTGACCGCAAGGACCCCCAGCAGGTGCGCGCGGCCCTGGCCGGGCGGGACTTCGACGTGGTGTACGACGTGTCGGGCTATGTGCCCGAGGACACGGGCATCATGGTGGAGATCTTCGCTGGACGTGCCGGGCACTACGTCTACACCAGCACCGCCGCGGTCTACGAGCGCCGCTGGTACGCTCCCGTGACCGAAGACTTCCCCTACAATGAAGTGGAGGGTGGCGACTACGCCCGCGGTAAGATCGCCACCGAGCGGCTGCTGCTCCAGGCGCATCGGGAGCGGGGCTTCCCTAGCAGCATCGTGCGGCCCTGGATGGTCTTTGGCCCCGGCAACCCCCTGCCCGCCCGGGAGCAGCTCTGGTTCCGGCGCATCGGTCGCGGGCGGCGGGTGCTGCTCCCCGGCAACGGCTATACCCACATGCAGTACGGCCACGTCCGGGACCTGGCCAGGGCCTTCGTTCAGATGGGAGGCAACCCCCAGACCTTCGGCCAGAGCTACAACGTGACCGGGCCAGACCTGGTGACCATGAACGGCTACGTGCAACTCATCTCGGCCCTCACGGAGCGGGACGTGGAGGTGGTGTACCTGGACGTTCCCGAGGCCGCGGCGGCTGCGGCAAAGGACCGCAACCTTCTCCCCTTCCCATGGCAGTATGGCCGCATCCCGAGTATCCAGAAGGCCAAAGAAGACTTCGGGTTTTGGCCCAGCTACAACGCGGAGCAGTGCACCGCGGACACCTACCGCTGGTACAAGGAGCAGGAACTGGACACGGAAGCGTACGATTTCTCCTACGAGGACCAGCTTCTAGCCCAGTACGGCGGCGACCCGAAGCGCAGTGGCCGTATCACAGCGTCAGGAGAGATGCCCCAGGTAGGAGGTGGCTAGCACGTGTAACCGCCCCCCGTATTGCCTCTTGGTAAGCAAACTACAGGGCTGGAGGTCTGTATGAGAAGAATAATCGCTGGTTTGGGCGTCGTTGCCGTGGTGGGCGCCGCCCTCGTGCTGTGGCTGGCGGGTGGCGGGGAGCCAGCAGCCGCGGCTGGCCCCGCCTCGGTCAAGATAAGCGTCAGTCCGCTGGCTGGCACCATGCTTACGGATGGCGCCGGACGCAGTCTTTACCTCTTCACGCGGGACGAACGCAACAAGTCCAACTGCGCCGGCGCGTGCGCCCAGATCTGGCCACCCCTGATCACCGAGGGCGCTCCCCAAGCCTCCACTGGCGCGGCTGCTGGCCTGCTGGGCTCCACCGCCCGCGCCGACGGCTCCCAGCAGGTGACCTACAACGGCTGGCCCCTCTACTACTACGCCCAGGACACCCAGATGGGCGACGTTAAGGGCCAGAACGTCAACAACGTCTGGTTCGTGGTGTCGCCCTACGGCGGCCCCAGGATGAATTGGGCCGCCGTGAGCGTGAGGGCCAGCGCGGAGTTTGGCAACATCCTCACCGACGCCAGTGGGCGCACCCTCTACCTCTTCACCCGGGACGAGAAAAACAAGACCAACTGCGCCGACCGCTGCGCCCAGATCTGGCCGCCCCTGCTGACCGCGGGCGCGCCCACCGCCAGCGGGAGCGCCACCGCCTCGCTGCTGGGGTTCATCATGCGCGAGGAGGGCTCCACTCAGGTCACCTACAACGGCTGGCCCCTCTACTACTACGCCCCGGACGACAAGCCCGGCGACACCAAGGGCCAGAACGTGGGCGGCGTCTGGTACGTGCTGTCGCCCGCGGGCGAGGGGGTCCGTGCGGCCGTGACGCCCGCTGCGCTACCCCGCACCGGCGATGAGCCGGCTGGCCCGCTGCTGGCCCTGGGCGCGCTGCTGGGCGCAGGCGTCCTGCTGAGCGGCCTCTGGCTGCGACGCCGCCAGGCAGCCGCCTGACACTCGATTCCGCCGAAAAGCTCCCAGGAGCCGCACCCTTCCGGGTGCGGCTCCTGTATTATGGAGATACAGGGGCAGTTAGCGCGGCGCTGGAGGCAACATCATGAGAGCCACCCGCTTTGGGAGCGATTCTGGGCTGGGGTTCCGCATGGGGCTGGTGCTGTTCTTCCTGGCTGCCACCTACCTGGCCTTCCTGGTGGTCCTCACCGCCCTTGGAGCCGACTTCATCACCCTCGCCGTCTTCGCCGCGGCCATGCTGGGTCTCCAGTACTTCTTCTCGGACCGGCTGGTGCTCATGGCTGCGGGCGCCAGAGAGGTCACGCCGGAGCAAGCGCCGGAGCTCCACGCGCGCATCGGGCGTCTGGCCGCCGGGATGGACCTGCCCATGCCCAGGGTGGCGCTCATCGAGACCGACGTTCCCAACGCCCTAGCCACCGGGCGCGGGCCCGGGGCCTCGGTGGTGGCAGTGACCACCGGGCTGCTGGAACGCATCGACGACGCGGAGCTGGACGCGGTGCTGGCCCACGAGCTGGCCCACATCGCCAACCGGGACGTGATGGTCATGACCATTGCCAGCTTCTTCTCCACTGTGGCCTTTTTCCTGGTGCGGTGGCTGGTCTACGTGCCCTCTGTGGGCAGCGGCCGCCGGGGCAAGGACGGCTCCGGCGGGGCCCTCATGGCTGTGTGGCTCATCTCATTGCTGGTCTGGGCCATCAGCTCGCTGCTGCTGCGGGCCCTCTCCCGCTATCGGGAGCTGGCCGCCGACCGGGGCGCGGCCTTCACCACCGGCTCGCCTGCGTCGCTGGCCGCGGCCCTCACCAAGATCAGCGGCGCAGTTGCCCGCATCCCGCAGCGGGACCTGCGGGAGGTCGAGGCCGCCAGCGCCTTCTTCATCATTCCGGTGACCTCGCGGGAGTTCTGGGCCACCCTGGTCTCCACCCACCCTTCGCTGGAGCAGCGCCTCCGACAGCTCGAGCGCATCCAGGCGGAGATGGAGCGCCCGTGAAGCTGCTTGACATCCTCCTGGGCCGCAGCAGCCCGCCCAAGGCCAGGCTGGACGCGCTCTTCGCCCTCGCCACCGCCTACGTCACGCTGCTCATCCGGCAGGAGCTAAGGAGCAGCAACCGGGCGGGCATCGCCTTCCGGCCGGCCCAGGCCTCCCGTTTCCGAGAGCTGACAAAGGAGCTGGACGGACTGCTGGGCATCGCGGTGAAAGAGACCGGGAGCAGCTATACCGTCCAACAGGACAGCTACGGCTACATCTGGGTGGTGCTGGAGGACAAGGATATGGAAGACCTGGTGGCCACGGTGCACATGGTGAGCACCACGGTGGCGGAGCACGGCTACGGCCCTCTGCTGCTGGCTGCGGCCTTCCGTTTTGAGGAGGAAGGAAGACCTGTCTACTGGGTCTACAACTACAAGCGGGGCCGCTTCTACCCCTTCGTGCCGCTGGAGGGACGCAAGCGGGACAACGCGGAGGAGCTCCGCCTGAAGGCCGTCATGGCGGCAGAGCTGCCCACAGAGCCGCAGCTCGACCAGTGGTACGCGCTATGGGACCTGCCGGTGTGAGGGTAGGCCGGGCTCGGCCCGTGTAGGGCGGGCCTTGATGACGCATCGATGGCGGGGGCAATGTAGGGCGGGCCTTGATGACGCATCAGTAGCGGGGCAACGCAGGGCGGGACGTGTGACCCCTCGGTGACGGGAGTGATGTAGGGCGGGCCCTTGTGGCCCGCCGCGGGTGGGGACAAGCCCTTCGACCCTTCGACAAGCTCAGGACACCGCAGGCTCAGGACAAGCCCTCACCCTACACATGCGCCATGTAGGCTCTAGACTCCTGTCCTGGGCTGAGTGGGAGCAGCCCAGCCGGTAACGCCTCTTACCCTGGTAGCAGGCCCTCTCCCACAAAGAGGCGCTGGGCCTCCTGCAGCGTTAGGTCCGGCTGGGGGAGCACCAGGTCCGACTCCACCAGCTCAGCCACAGGGACAGCTTCTCCCTTCTGCCGCACAAAGTCCAGCATCCGGTCATAGGCGGTCCGGAACCGCCTCTCGCTGCCCTTAGCCACGGCCTCCACCACCTGGTTGTCCAGGCGGTTGAGCCGGTCCAACTGGGCGCTGCGAAGGCGGTACTGTCCCTCGGTGCTGATGCGCACGATCATGAGCCTGCTCCTAGCTGTTTGGGCGCGCCGCCCTGCCCGAGCTGGCGCTTCATGGCGGCTAGCTGGGCCTCCACGTTCTGCTCGGCGCTGATCTTGGTCAGCTCCCGGGTCAGGTCGCTCTCGCCGCTGCTGGTCAGGTCGGTGAGCACACCGGAGGCCGCCAGCTCGTCGATGGCGCTGGCCCGGGCCCGCATCTTTTCGGTCTTCTCCTCCGCGCGTTCGATGGCCAGCCCGATGTCGGCCATCTCCTCGCCCAGACCGTGCACCGCCTCGCCGATGCGCACCTGGGCCTCGGCCGCCTGGTACTGGGCCTTGATGGTCTCCTTGCGGGTGCGGAAGGCCTCCACCTTGGTGCTCAGGCGCGCCTCGGCAGTGGTGAGCTTCTGCTGCTCCCGTTCCAGGTCGGCGAGCTGGCCTTCCATACCCTGGAGCTGCTCCAACGCCATCTGCTTTCGCTGCAGGGCCATGCGTGCCAGGTCCTCTCGTCCTGCGGCCAGCGCCTGGGCCGCCTGGGTGTCCAGTTGCGCTACCTGGTCTCGGATCTTGGCCGATTGCAGCTCGACGCGGCGTTTGGAGGTCACCACCTCCACGATTCCCCGCTTCACCTGCTGGAGCAGCTCAAGCTGCTTCTCGTAGGAGTAGTCCAGCGTCTCTGCGGGGTTCTCGCTGCCCTCCACGAGTGCGTTCATCTTGGCCTTCAGGATCGTTCCCATGCGTGACAGGAGTCCCATGCTAGCCTCCTCCCGTGGATTCCTACCGTCCATTCTAACACGCCTGTGCCAGCGCTCGAAGAGCGGGCACAGCAAAAATGAGGCGTGGCGAAGGGCGCTTGGGCAAGCAAATGCTATAACTTCGCAAAACTTTTCACGATTTTCTCACAAGACGGTGTTGACCTGAGACGCTCCAGGGTTTAGGATGAACCATAGGAGATATCTATTCCACACATAGACAACATGTATCTCTCACCAGCGAGCGATACCGAACAATCAATAATTAGGAACAGCAACGTAAGATTGCGCGTCAAGGAGCAGGCAATGGAAGGGATGGTGGAGATCCGTTGGCATGGCCGTGGCGGCCAGGGGGTGGTGACGGCCAGTGAGCTGCTGGCCGAGGCTGCGCTGCTGGAGGGCAAGTTCTTCCAGGCCCTGCCGGAGTTTGGCGCGGAGCGCAGTGGCGCCCCCATCCGGGCTTATACCCGCCTCGGCCCCGAGCCCATCCAGATCCATTACGCCATCGCCGAGCCTGACGTGCTGGTCATCCTAGATCCTACCCTGCTTGACACCCCGGGCCTTACTCAGGGTCTCAAGCCCGAAGGCCTCATCCTGGTCAATACCACTGCGTCGCCTGACCAGGTCCGGAGCCTGCTGGGCGCCACAGCGGGCGCCGTCTACACGTTGGACGCGTCGGCTATCGCCCAGCGGGCCATCGGCAGGCCTATCCCCAACGTGCCCCTCCTGGGCGCCCTGCTCACGCTGCTGCCGCTGGTCGCCCTGCCCAGTCTCCGCGAGAGCATCCAGCGGCGGCTCCAGGGGCGCCTGTCGCCGGCCGTGGTGGAGGGCAACCTGCGGGCGCTGGAAGAAGGAGCGCAGGCGGTGCGGCGGGAGCAGTCCCCGCACAACGGAATTCCCTCCTTCCGAGAGCCGTCGCCCGCCGCCGTTGCCCAGGCTGCGCCAGTCTGGAGCGCTCTGGACCCCGGGGGCGTCATCCTGCGGCCGGGCAGCTCCATAGACTACGAAACGGGCAGCTGGCGGTCCGAGCGCCCCGTCATCAACTGGGACCGATGCACCCACTGCATGCTGTGCTGGGTCTACTGCCCGGATAGCTGCTTCTCCGTGCAAGGCCAGCGCCTGGTGGACCTGGATTACACCCACTGCAAGGGCTGTGGCATCTGTGCCAACCAGTGTCCCCCCA
Source organism: Chloroflexota bacterium (assembly GCA_016190485.1). Lineage (GTDB taxonomy): Bacteria > Chloroflexota > Dehalococcoidia > SHYD01 > SHYD01 > JACPQN01. Next base: position 27,744 of record JACPQN010000091.1, on the reverse strand, counting down.
AGTGCATCGAGATGGTGCCGGAGCTGGTGTTTCAGGAGGGATGAGGCGATGACCCAGACTCGAGTAATGAAGGATACCCTGGCAACGTCTCCCCGGGTGGTTGCTCTGAATGGCGCCTCCCTGGTCGCAGAGGCGATACGCCAGACGGACCCAGACGTGGTGGCCGCCTATCCCATCACCCCGCAGACCATCCTCATGGAGGCCTTCAGCCAGATGGTCGCCGACGGCCGCGTGCGTACGGAACTGGTCACGGTGGAGAGTGAGCACGCCGCCATGAGCGTGCTCATCGGCGCGTGCGCAGCCGGGGCCAGGGTACAGTCGGCCACCTCGGGCGCCGGGCTGGCCTTCATGTGGGAGCTCCTCTGGTGCGCCTCCGGCATGCGGCTGCCCATCGTCATGCACCTGGTAAGCCGCTCCCTCTCCGCGCCCCTGAACATCCTGGGAGACCACTCCGACGTCATGGGCGCCCGTGACACCGGCTGGGTCCAGCTCTTTGCAGAGGACGGCCAGGAGGCCTACGACAACGCGCTCCAGGCGGTGCGCATCGCCGAGCACCCGGAGGTGCTGCTCCCCGTCATGTCGGCCCAGGACGGCTTCTCCATCAGCCACAGCGTGGAGCGTGCGGAGGTGCTGCCGGACGAGCTGGTGCGGTCCTTCATTGGGACATACGCTCCGGCACACAGCCTGCTGGACATAGAGCGCCCCGCTACCTTCGGCGCCAACGACGACCGCCAGTTCTTCGCCCTCCACAAGCGCCAGCAATACGAGGCCATGGAGCGCGCCCTTGGCGTGGTTTCTGCCGTGGGCCAGGAGTACGGCGACCTGACCGGGCGGAGCTACGGCCTGCTGGAGGCATACCGGCTGAAGGACGCGGAGCTGGCCGTGGTGCTCATGGGCTCGGCGGCCGGCGCGGCCAGGGCCGCGGTGGATAAGCTGCGGGCCGCAAGAGTCCCTGCGGGCCTCCTCAAGCTGCGGCTCTACCGCCCCTTCCCGGCTGCGGCCGTCGCGCAGGCCCTGGCAGGAAAACGGGCGGTCGCGGCCCTGGACCGCAGCGCCATCTTCGGCGCCCAGGGCGGGGCGCTGTTCCTGGACGTGTGCTCAGCCCTGGCCACCCACGGCGCCGCTCCGCGCATGTTGAGCTATGTGTACGGACTGGGCGGCCGCGATACAGTTCCCAGCCACGTTGAGCAGGTCTTCCGAGACCTGGAGGCGGTGGCCCGGGAAGAGCCCGCATTGCCCGCCCAGCGATTCCTGGGACTGGACTGAAGGGAGTACCGGCATGCCGCTGAACTTGCGGGAGCTGAGCGCCAAAGAGGACCTGCTGGCGCCGGGCCACCGGCTGTGCGCCGGCTGCACCGAGAGCATTGTAGTGCGCCAGGTGCTCCTGGCCATCCAGGAGCCCGTGGTCGTGGCCTGCGCCACCGGCTGCCTGGAGATCGGCACCTCGCCCTTCCCCTTCACCTCCTGGCGCGTGCCCTGGATCCACGTGGCCTTCGAGAACGCGGCGGCCGTCATCTCCGGCGTGGAGACGGCGCAGCGCTCCCTGGTGCGCCAGGGCAAGCTGCCCGACCGGCCGGTGCGCTTCCTCGCTTTCGGTGGCGACGGCGCGACCTACGACATCGGCCTCCAGTGGCTCAGCGGCGCCCTGGAGCGGGGCCACCACTTCACCTACATCTGCCTCAACAACGAGGCCTATATGAACACCGGTATACAGCGCAGCAGCGCCACCCCCAGGGGCGGCTGGACCACGACCTCGCCAGTGGGCAAGGTCATTCCCGGCAAGCGGGAGCCCCGCAAAGACATCACTGCCATCATGGCGGCTCACAACATCCCCTACGTCGCTCAGGCAACGCCCCACGGCTGGAAAGACCTGATGACCAAGGTCCGGAAGGCCGTCGCAGTGGACGGGCCCTCCTTCATCAACGTCCTCTCTCCCTGCACCCGCGGCTGGCGCCACGAGCTGGACGAGGGCATCGAGCTCTCCAAGCTGGCGGTAGACACTTGTATCTGGCCGCTCTTTGAGGTGGAGAGCGGCGTCTGGAAGCTCAGCCACCGGCCCAGCCGCAAGAAACCGATCCTGGAGTGGATCAAGTCCCAGGGCCGGTTCAGCCACCTCTTGCGGCCCGAGAACCAGCATCTCGTCGAGGAGCTTCAGGTCGAGGTGGACCACGACTGGGAGAAGCTGCTCCGCCGCTGCGACGCGGGCGGCCCGCTGTAAGGGGTTGCCACAACCAGAGAATTGCTCTAAAGTTGCTATAGCCTGCGCGCATAGGTGGCGGCAGTGGGTACTGGCGGGGGAGGTGAACATGGGAGTACTGAGCTTCTTCACCCGCAAGAAAGCCGAACAGCCGACAGCCCAGAGCCTTCATGTGGAATGTCCCCATCCGATCCTTTCGGCACGCTGGGACAGCGTGCAGGACATCGGCAACGAAGACAAAGCCTCCAGCTACCGTTGCGCCGAGTGCGGAGCTGAGTTCTCAGTGGAGGCGGCCCAGGAAATCCGCCGCCAGCGCCTCTTAGTTACTTAACCCACCGACAACCGCAGATCTTCCAGTACCCACTGGCAGAAAGCCTCTCTTGCGAGAGGCTTTCTGCCGCTGCGCCCGCCAGCGTGGACGAGAGCGCCGAATCACTCGCTATGGCGTTGCCTGAGCTTGTCGAAGGCACCACCGCCGGTCCTCTTCGACTGGCAAGGGCATGCCCTTCGGCTGGCTCAGAGCACGGCTTCGACAAGCCTGCCCACCGCAGGCAGGCTCAACGAACGGTGGCTTGGCCTGGTGATACGCCCAATGATCCTGTTGTTCAGCACTCCCCCCACCCACAGACGAGGGTGTTTAACAACCTGCCACCTCAGGCTCAAGCCTGAGGCATTCTGAGCGGCTATGCTGCAGGCTTCAGCCTGCAGTGCGGAGTTATTAAACACTCCCACAGACCTGCTTTGACAAATCATCATCTGCATGCCATCCTACCGTCGCCCGAACCCATCCCAGGAGCAGCGTCATGGAGTTGGAGCAGCAGGTGGCCATCGTCACGGGCGCGGCCTCGGGCATCGGCCGCAGCATCGCCCTCACCTTCGCTGCCGAAGGCGCCAGCGTCCTCATCGCAGACATCGATGAGGCAGGCGCCCAGGAGACCGTCCGGCTCATCGAAGCCAAGGGCGGCCACGCCGCGGCGACCCGCTGCGATGTCTCGGCGCCCAAAGATGTCCAGGTCGCCCTGGAGCAAGCGCAGGCGCGCTTCGGTACTGCGGACATCCTGGTGAACGACGCCGGGCTGACCACCGGAATGCCCTTCCTGGAGTTCACTGAAGAGCTGTTCGACCGGATCCTGGCGGTGAACCTGCGGGGGCCCTTTCTCTTCTCCCAGGCCTTTGCCAGGGCGCTTATCGCCCACGGCAAAGGCGGCCGCATCGTCAACATCGTGTCCACCGCGGCAGAGGCGGCCCGGATCAACGCCGTGGGCTACTGCACCTCCAAGGCCGGCCTCGCGCACCTGACCCGGGTCATGGCCCTGGAGCTGGGGCCTTACGGGATCACGGTCAACGCCGTGGGGCCGGGCATGACCATGACGCAGCGCATCCAGCAGAACGAGACCGTCTCTACCGCCTACCAGCGGGCCTTTCTGAAGGAGGTGACCCTGGGACGCCCGGGCCAGCCGCAGGACATCGCGCAGGCTGTGCTGTTCCTGGCCTCGCGCCATAGCGCTTACGTCACTGGGCAGGTACTCTATGTGGACGGCGGCTACACCGCGGGCAAGCTCTCGGTGCAAGGCTAAGGGGCGGCCATGCGACTGGAAGGCAAAAAGGCCATCATTACCGGCGCTGCCAGGGGCATCGGGCGGGCCATCGCCCACCTCTTCGCTCAGGAGGGTGCCGACCTCCTCATCACCGACATCGACACCCCTGGCCTGGAGGAGTCCTCCCGCATGCTGCGGCGCCTGGGACACAACGTGATCTTCGCCACCACCGACGTGACCGACGCCCGCCAGGTGCAGACCATGGTGCGCACCGCGCGCAACCGCCTGGGGCGGATAGACATCCTGGTGAACGACGCCGGCGGCAGCGGCAACGTGGGGGTGCGGGAGATCGAGGAGGTAGAGGAGAAGCTGTGGGACCAGCAGGTGGACCTGAACCTGAAGAGCGTCTACCTCTGCTGCCGGGAGGTGGTGCCTCACATGAAGGAGCAGAGGGAGGGCGCCATCGTGAACTTCTCTTCGTCAACCTCCTTCGGGGCCTTTGGGCCTCTGGGCACCTCGGCGGCCCGCCTGCCCTACGCCGCGGCCAAGGCGGGGGTGCTGGGCTTCACCCTCCAGCTTGCGAAAGACCTGGGGCCGCACGGCATCCGGGTGAACGCGGTGATCCCCGGCTTCATCCTCACGGAGCCGGGCGCCCGGGTGGCCCGCCGCTACGAGGCCCTCACGGCCCAGGAGCAGCAGCGCATGACCCAAAACATCCCCTTGGGGCGGCCCGGCAAGCCCGAGGAGGTGGCCCAAGCCGTGCTCTTCCTGGCCTCTCCCGAAGCCAGTTTCGTCACAGGCACTGCCCTCCAGGTCACCGGCGGCGCGCTGGGGGTGCTGGGGTAAGACGGGGGTCACGCCAGCATTGGCGAACTGGCGTGGTGCTAACTACCTCTGCCAGAAACCAGCACTCGCTCGACTGCAGCCAAGTCCTGCTCCCATTCCTGAAAGTCGTACTGACAAGGGATCTTCTTAGATCGCAGGTATTCCATCATTTCCCACAGTGACACGCCACTCTCCTGAGCGGCACGGGCCATACTCATGGTGCTCTCCGCGTAGCGTCTGGCAAAGTGCTCCAGCTTCCACTCTCGGACGGCGCGCTGAAGGAGCTTCCGTACCACTGTAGAGCGGTCGCTCTGTTCGGCCTGCTCTATCAGCTCCAAGTCCTGTATGAGCTCCGACGGGAGCCGGGACCCTACCATACGCTCTTTCCTCATCGGCCCATCTTTCTTGCGCGTTTCAAGATATCGGCGACGATAATCCGGCGAGAGCCACAACACCCTCGCTAGTACTTACTTGCGAAAAAGCGTGATAAGAGACACCGCTCATGGTGAGCCGAGAGCCTGCCCTGAGCGAAGCCGAAGGGAACCACGAGCGGCTCATGGTTCGACAGGCTCACCATGAGCGGACAGACGGCCTTATTCCCCAATTAATGAGTCACGGACTACTAGTGGTGTGATCACCCACACCAGATGATAACAAATGCTAAGAATGATTGCACGGTATTCATGGGCTACAGGCGGTCCACATACGCCTGCCCGCCCTTCATCACCAGCAGCAGGCGCTCCTTCTGCTGGAGAATGGAGATGTCGGCCAGGGGGTCACCGTCCACCACCAGCAGGTCGGCCCACTTGCCCGGCTCCAGGGTGCCCAGGTCCTGGCCCAGGCCGATGCACGCCGCCGCAGTCTTCGTGCTGGCCACGATAGCATCCATGGGCGACATGCCCGCCTCCACAAAGCAGGCCAGCTCCGTCATGTTCTGAGCGTGCACCCAGCCGCCGGCGTCAGTCCCCATGGCCACCTTTACCCCCGCGTCCAGGGCCATCCTCAGGCTGCGGATGTGGTGCTCCAGCATGGGCTGCGACCGCTGCCGCATGTACTCGAAGGGGCTCTTGCGGTGGTGCACGTAGACGGAGTAGGTGGGCACGTAGTAGATGCCCTTTGAAGCCATCGCCTTGATGGCCGCGGGGTGCTCGTCCAGGAAGCCGCCGTGCTCGATGGAGTCCACCCCGCAGGCCACGGCCAGCTCCAGGCCGGGGCCGCCCAAGGCGTGGCACATCACCAGCTTGCCCTGGGCGTGGGCCTCGTCCACCAGGGCCTCCAGCTCCTCCCGGCTATACTCCTGGTCCTTGGGGCCGTGGCGGGCCGAGCTGACGCCGCCGGTGGTGGCGGTCTTCACCGCGTCGGCGCCGCAGCGGATCATCTCCCGCACCTTGGCCCGCACCGCCGCGGGGCCGTCGGCCACGCCGTCGGGCAGCGCGGGGTTAGGGTGAATCAGCTCGCCGGAGACGGTGGTGTGGTCGCCGATGCCGCCGGTGGGCGAGATGAAGCCCAGGGTGATGAGCAACCGTGGGCCGGGGATCAGGCTGTCCTCCACGGCCTGCTTGAAGCCACGGTCCAGGCCGCCGGCGTCCCGCACCGTGGTGATCCCCGCCTCCAGGGTCTCCCGGATGGCCCTGGCCGTGAGGAGGTTCGAGTAGCTGATGACGGTCTGGAGGCCGGTGCGGGTCAGGATGTCGTAGCCGTGACTGGCCAAATGGTCGTGGGTGTCGATGATCCCGGGCATGACCGTCTTGCCCGCGGCGTCGATCACCCGGGTGCCGGGGGGTACCGTCAGCTCGTCCCGCCTGCCGGTGGCCTGGACGCGGTCGCCTTCTACCAGAACCACCGCATCCCGAAGAAGGCTGCTCCCTGTACCATCAATGAGGGTGCCTCCCAGGATCGCTGTTGCCATAGCTGTCTCCTTCCCGGCGCCGCGCCGGAGGCCCAAGGTGGGGAAAGTATCCTGAGTATACCGGAAGGTCAGTCCGCTTTGAAGCAGCAGGCTGCTACCTGGGTGACCACACTGGGTCCCAGTCATGGAAGACGTGCTGAGTCAGATGCGTACGGCGACTGCCGTCGGCGTTCACTACACACAGGTTGGAACCACACTCGTAGGCTATCTTTACACCATCGGGCGACCAGGTGGGGTTCCCGTCCTGGTACCCAGTGATGGCCCGGGACAGGCCCCCTTCCACGGGGACGATGCAGACGCGGGTAGTGCAGCGGTAGAGGAGCTTTCGGCCATCGGGGGACCAGCGGGGGTCCTCGTCGGTGTAGGGGGAGTCTGTGAGGCGGGCTTGCCCACTGCCGTCAGCGCTCATCACGTAGACCTCCGGGTTGCCATCCCGGTCGGAGACGAAGGCGATGTGAGCGCCCCGAGGCGACCAGGCGGGCTGGGTGTCGTCGGCGGAGTTGCGGGTCAGGGCGCGCTGCCCGCTGCCGTCACTGTTCATCACGTAGATCTCGGCATCACCGTCCCTCCGAGAGGCGAAGGCGATCCTGGCGCCATCCGGAGACCAGGTGGGCACAATGTCAGCGGCGGGATGGTGGGTCAGACGGGTAGCGCCAGCGCCATCGGCTCGCATCACGTAGATTTCTGTGTTGGGAAAGTCGTCGGCGAAGGCCCAGAAGGCGATTCTGGAGCCATCGGGGGACCAGACGGGCCTGGAGACTCCCAGCCCGCCCGTAGTCAACTGGACCTGGCCGCTGCCATCGGCGTTCATGACGTAGATCTCATACTGGCCGGTTCGGTTGGAGGTGAAAGCGATCCGAGACCCGTCGGGGGACCAGGCGTGAAACAGGTCTGCTGCCTCGCTGTCGGTGATACGGGTCTGCTGGCTGCCATCGCCCTTCATCACATAGACCTCCGGGTTGCCATCCCTACTGGAGGTAAAAGCAATTTTCCCTGGCGGCGGCGGCGGGGCGGCCGCAGGAGTTGGGGCAGGCCGCCCCGCGGCCACCACCACGTAGAAAGGAAGGGTGAAAGACCAGCCCACAGGCTTGCCATCCCCCTGCACCCTGGGACGCACCCGCCAGTAGTAGGGCGAGTTGTCATCCAGCGGGGCAGGTGCGGGTACTCGGTAGGTGTTAGGTGGCTGGGCCAACCCGCCGTGGACTACCTGCCAGATTACAGGGGCCCACGGGCCAAGAAGCCCGGCGCCGAACTCGGGGTCCTTGCTGACCTGGACCTCATAGTAGTAGAGGTCCCTGCGATCGCTACGCCACTGAAGCTCAGGGGTGCGAGTGGCTACCACTGCGCCGGAAGGAGGAGCTACAAGGCTGATGCTCGCGCTGGAGACTGCGGGCGTGCGGAATGTGCGCTCCGCCCAGGGACCCCAGATGGGATCGTCCGCCGCCAGAGGCCCTGCGGCCTCTGCGGTCCGGACTCGCCAGGTGTAGGTCATGTCCGGCAGCAACCCGTACCACTCCGGCGGCGGGGGGATACGAAAGGAAGTGGCAGCCGACCCCAGAAGGATGTCCACCCCTGGCCCGTCCCGGCTAGAAGGGATGACTTGGAGGTGGACCTGCGCGGCGCCAGGGGGATTGCGCCAGGTCAGGTCAGGGCCGAAGGACGCTACCGTCTCGCCCTCCTGGGGGCTCAGGAGGGTAGGGGCGGGAAACTCTCCTTGAGGAAAGGGCGTCACGGCCGGATGGGGGAGCGCGCCACCCAGCAATAAGGCCGTGACAGCCAGGGAAAGGCTGAAGGCCAGTAAGCCTGGGGCCGTCTTCATGGCGCATCCTCTGCGGGAGAGCCGTTAGGGAGCACGCCGTTGCCGCAGTCCGAACCAGTTCCCCTCCGGGTCCAGGAAGATGGCAAAGGGCAGCTTGTTCCTGATTATACTCCTCCACTAACCGAGAGGGTCACAAAAGGAGGCCGTGCCTGATATCTCCTGACGAGGGTGTTTATCAACCTGCCACCTCAGGCTCAAGCCTGAGGCATTCTGAGCGGCTATGCATGCTTCAGCCTGCAGTGCGGAGTTATTAAACACGCTCTCCTGACCCTACTCGACCTTGACGCTGCCGCTTTCCTGGGGTAGTGTTCGGTGCGGGCTGTCTGCCTCAAGGCACGAGCCTGCCCCCTGCTCTGAGCCACTGGACCGTGTGCAAGCCGAGAGCGGGGCCATCACCAGTCGTGAAGGAGGGACACCATGTGGAACCAGTTCAGGACCGATGCGTACGAAGGCATGTTGGCTGAGACCGTCACAATCAAGGGCTACCAGGGCGACAGCGTCAAGGCGTATCTATCCCGCCCTCTTGGGGCTGGCCCGTATCCCGGCATCGTGCTCATTCACCACCTCCCCGGCTGGGACGAGTTCTACCGGGAGACCGCCCGCCGTTTCAGTCAGCACGGCTACGCGGTCATCTGCCCCAACCTTTACGAGCGCTTCGGCCACGGGACACCAGAAGAGGTCGCGGCGCGAGCTCGAAGCGCCGGCGGCGTTCCCGACGACAGCGTGGTGGGAGACTGCGAGGCGGCCATGGGGCATCTGCGGTCCCTGCCCTACAGCAACGGGAAGGTAGGAGTGATCGGCACCTGCTCCGGCGGACGCCACGCCTTTCTGGTCGCCTGCCGCACCACGAGCTTGGACGCGGCTGTCGACTGTTGGGGGGGCCGAGTGGTCCAGTCCCAGGAGGAGTTGACCGCTGCTCAGCCTGTCGCGCCCATCGACTACACGGCCGAGCTTTCCTGCCCGCTCCTGGGCCTGTTCGGGGAGGAGGACCAGAGCCCGTCTCCGCCGCAAGTCGATCAGCACGAGGAGGCCCTGAAGCGGCATGGCAAGACCTTCGAGTTTCACCGCTACGCAGGGGCCGGGCACGGGTTCTTCTACTACGACCGGGCTAACTATCGACAGCAACAGGCCATGGACGGCTGGCAAAAGGTCTTCGAGTTCTTCGGCCGCCACCTTCAAGGATAACAGGTTGGCACCGGGTGGGCGGAGGTATGCGATGAAACCGGTGAAATTCCTGGTGGACAATCTCTGCGCGAACTTCACCGAGCAGTCCGTCTTCGAACTCGTGATCAGGCGCCTCGCGGAAGGGCCGTGCACGGCTGAGGACATCGCCCAGCGCATCACGGCGCATGACCGCTCCCTCGACGCAAAGAGCGCCAGCACCCTGGCCGCTGCCGCGGTCGGGGAGCTGGCGGAACGGGGCGACATCGCGGTTCAGGGGGAGCGGCTCCTCCTTGCCGGCAGCGCGCGCACCTAGTGTCCTGAAGCGTTAGTTCGTTGAATAATTGGCGGCAATGCTTGTCATGCTGAACGGGGTGAAGCATCTGGTTGGGCGGGGCATGCAACCCCGCCCCTGATTCTTCGTCGCTGCGCTCCTCAAGAATGACATTGTGCGGCGAATCTCTGACTCAGGACACTAGTACTTGGTTGCGTAAGTTCGTGTACACTGGGTCCGTCCCAACCCCGCTCACCCTGAGCTTGTCGAAGGGAGAGCCGCTCGTGGTTCCCTTCGGCTTCGCTCAGGGCAGGCTCTCGGCTCACCATGAGCGACTTCTTTTAGCGCGTTTTTTCGCAAGTAAGTACTAGCCGGAGCCGCGGGCCAGAGGCCAGCCGGGCACAGCTCCCAGACTCACCGGCCTGGGCGCTGCGCCCGGCTGAGGCCACCTCTCGCTGTCCCACCCGAACCTGCATGCATCGTTGTGTGCCCGGCCTTTCGTAGTCGGTTGCCGACCAGCTCACCTTGTCACAATGAGCTATCGGGAGTATAAGAGAGCCGAAAGAGCGGAGGCGCCGGCTACAGAAAACCCGCTACTGCTGTAGTCTGTCTTCCTCCAGGCCAAGGAGGTTCCAGCTATGGCCGATCAAGCGCTCTCCTCGCTCAAGCTACTCGAGTGCGGCGGCGGTGTTTCTGCGCCTTGTTGCGCCAAGCTCTTCGCCGATCTGGGCGCCGAGGTAATCAAGATCGAGGAGCCGGGCACCGGAGACTTCACCCGCACTGAGGGGCCGTTTCCTGGTGATGTCCCGGATCCGGAGAAGAGCGGCCTCTTTCTCTACCTCAATGGCAACAAGCTGGGGATCACCCTGAATCTGCGGTCCGCCAGGGGCCGCTCCATCCTTCAGGCGCTGGCCCAGAAAGCCGACATCCTGGTCGAAAACCTGGCCCCCAGGGAAGCAGAGGAGTTGGGCCTGACCTACGCGGCCCTGGAGCCGATCAATCCGGCGCTCATCGTCGCATCCATCACTCCCTATGGGTTCACGGGCCCCTACCGGGACTACAAGGGCTATCCCCTCAACGCGTTCCACGCCAGCGGGACGGGTTTTCGTGTGGGGCAGCCGGAGCGGGAGCCGCTAACCATGCCATGCGCTCAAAGCAGCTACGCCGGGGGGATCAGCGCGGCGGCAGCCATCATGACTGCGGTCTTCGCTCGGGGCGTGAACGGCGGCCTCGGGCAGCAGGTCGACGTCTCCGAGATGGAGGCGGAGGTCTGCTTCTTCGGCAGCACCATTACGGGCTTTCTCGCCGCCAGCGACGAGATGGCAGTGCGGCCGCGCATGGGACACCGGCTCTCGGCCCTGAACGCCTCGATGCGCTGCAAGGACGGCTACGTGCACCTGATCGCTACCTCGGCAGACTGGTGGCAGCGTTTGGGGCAAGTAATGGGCGGCCCGGACTGGTCCCAGGACCCGTTCTTCCAGGACCCGGCCAACCGGGAGAAGCTGGCGGACGAGCTGGAGGCTCTCCTAGAGCCGTGGCTCATGGAGCGCACACGGGAGGAGCTGTTCCAGCTTGGGGTTGCGAATCGCATACCCATTACCCCGTACTACACCACTGAGGAAGTGGCCCGGCTGCCCCATCTGAAGGAACGCGAGTTCTTCGTGGATATAGAGCACCCGGCCGCGGGAATGCTGCGCTACCCCGGAGCGCCCTACAAGCTCTCCGAGACGCCCTGGGCGATGGTACGGCCCGCGCCGCTCCTCGGCCAGCACAACGAGGAGATCTATTGTGGCCGTCTGGGCTATACGCGCGAGCAGCTCGCAAGCCTCAGAACCCTGGGGATTATCTAGCGGGCCTTGGTAGTTGACCGGACATCAGGAGGCTGAGCAATGCGCCTAGACCAGCAGCAGTATCCTCTCGCGGGCATCCGCGTTGTGGATTTCGGATGGGTTTGGGCGGTGCCCTTCATGACCCAGCTCTTGGGCGACATGGGAGCGGAGATCATTAAAGTGGAGTCCCACGCTCGGCTGGACAGCACCAGGACCCAGAAACCGGCTCCAGGAAGGCCTGCCCATCCCGACTGGTCGACGCGCTTCCACGCCTACCATCGGAACAAGAAGAGCATCACCCTCAACATGGCCACGCCCCGCGCCATAGAGCTGGTCAAGCGTCTGATCAGGGTCAGCGATGTGGTCACCGACAACTTTACTCCGCATGTTCTGGAGAATTGGGGCATCGACTACGCCGCCATCAGCAAGATCAAGCCAGACATCATCATGGCCTCGCTATCTTCGGCCGGCCAGTGGGGGCCGTTGCGGAACCTCACCACCTTCGCGCCCGCTCTTGGGGCCATCTCCGGACTGGAGACGATGGTGGGTTACTACGGCGAGCGGCCCCTGGGATCGACCCTGGCCTACATGGACCCCGTTGCTGGCACCTACGGCGCGTTCGCCGTCCTGGCGGCCCTCTCCTACCGGGAGCGCACCGGCCGCGGGCAGTTCATCGACATGTCCCAGATGGAGGCGTGCATCACGCTCATCGGCGAGGCGATGATGGACTATGCGATGAACGGGCGCGTCTGGGGCGCCCAGGGGAACCGGCAGCGGGGCATGGCGCCCCACAACCTCTATCGCTGCAAAGGCGACGACCAGTGGATCAGCATCGCCGTGAAGTCCGAGGAGGAGTGGCGCTCCCTCTGCAGCGCCATGGGAAACCCCCAGTGGACCCAGGATCCCACGTTTGCCGACCAGCTCAGCCGGTGGGAGCATCAGGACGCGCTGGACCAGCACATCAACCGCTGGACCCAGGGATATGGGTCGTACGAGCTGATGGATATGCTCCAGCGGGCTGGAGTGGCGGCCATGCCGTCGCTCACGACGGCGCAGGAGGTGCAGGACCCGCACCTCCTGGCTCGGGGGACCTGGGTTCAGGTGGACCACCCGACCCTGGCCGGAGAGATCGTCTACGGCAACCACTGGAAGTTCAGCCGCAATCCGGGCGGCATCTACCGCCATGCTCCCCTGCTCGGGGAACACAACCAGTACGTGCTGGGTGACTTGCTGGGCATCTCCACCGACGAGATCAAGGCGCTGGAAGAAGAGCGAGTGCTCTACTAGCGGGACGAGCGAGAGGCGTGCGGCGCGGAACATGCCGCCGCCGGGGAAAGAAAGGGGAAGGGCATGAAGCGTCTATCTCGTAGCCTATGGCTGCCGGCCATCACCGTTGCGTCGGCGGTCTTTATCCTGGTCATCGGCTGCGCTCCCGCGGCCCAGCCTGCTCAGCCGCCGGCAGGCGCCGGCGATAGCGCGCAGGGTGGGGTGCAGCCCAAGTACGGCGGGGTGCTGGCGCTTATCGAGACGACCGAGGCGCCTACCTTTGACCTGCACCAGGAGTCGACCGTCGCCGTCACCAGCCCAGTAGGACCCGCCTATGACAACCTGGTCCGGTTCGATCCCCAGGACAGGAACGACGCGAAGATCATCCCCGATCTGGCCGAGAAGTGGACCATATCCCAGGACGGCGCCAGCTATACCTTCACCCTCCGCAAGGGTGTGCAGTTCCACAACGGCAACCCCTTCACGACCGCCGACGTCAAGTTCTCGCTCGAGCGTGTCATGGACCCGCCCAAGGGCATTAAGAGCCCCCGTCGGCCAGCCTTGGAGCCGATCGCCGCCGTCGAGGCCCCAGAGGACGCGACCGTGGTCATCAGGCTGAAACGCTCCTACGCATCGCTCCTGCCCAACCTGGCCCAGGGCTGGATGGCCATGTACGACCAGGAATGGGTTAAGGCAACTGGCGATGACGCTCCCGCCAAGCAGGTCATGGGGACGGGGCCCTTCCTCTTCAAGCAGTACAGCCGCGGGACGGAGGTGCTGCTGGAGAAGAACCCCAACTATTGGAACAAGGGACGGCCCTATCTGGATGGCATCAGGATACTGATAGTCCCCGACCCCAATACCGGTATCGCGGCCTTCCGGACCGGCCAGATCCACATCCACAACGGGCTGAATACCTTCGACACCGAGAAGTTCAAGAGCGAGTTCGGCGAGAAGATGGTCTTCGAGCGCATCGGGACCATCAACTGGGGCACCCTGTTCATGAACACCACCCGCAAGCCGTACGATAACCCCAAAGTCCGGGAAGCCCTGTACCTGGCCATCAGCCGCCAGGACGCGATCAAGGTAGTGGCCCAGGGCGACGGGTTGCTCGGCGGGTATATGCGGCCCGGCGGCCCGTGGAGTCTGCCGGACGAGGAGATCCGGAGGCTGCCCGGCTATGGCGAAGACAAGACCCAGGACCTGGCCCGAGCCAAACAGCTCCTGGCGGAGGCCGGCTTCCCCAACGGCTACGAGGCCCTGATCAAAACCCGCCAGAGTCAGAGCTACATAGACCACGCCATCTTCATCGTGGATCAGCTCAAGCGGATAGGCGTTAACGCCACCATGAAGCCATACGAGACCGCGCAGATCTACGACATCATGGACAAAGGCGACTTTGACCTCGGGACATGGCCGGGTATGGCCGTCGCCCTCGATGATCCCGACGCCCTGTACAGCGAGATGTACCTCTGCAACTCTCCTCGCAACTGGTCGAGGCTGTGTAGCCCTGAGGTGGACGAGCTGTTCGCAAAGCAATCCAGGGAGCTGGACCCCGCGAAGCGCAAGGCGCTGGTCTTGCAGATGGAGAGGACCGCAGTGCCTCAGGCAAGCAAGATCATCACCAGTTGGGGCATCGGACGTACGGCGTACTACAGCTTCGTGAAGGGCTATACCCGGCACGCGGGCTCCTACAACAACATCCGGCACGACCAGGTGTGGCTGGACAAGTAGGCAGTGATCAGCTACGGAGGCAGCGCCTTGGAAGTGGCGGAGTTGGTCGCCGATGTCGTTGTCGTAGGAGCGGGGAACGCTGCCCTGGCGGCGGCGCTGGCCGCTTGCGAAGCGGGAGCGCAGGCCCTGGTATTGGAGAGGGCCCCGTTCGAAGAAAGGGGAGGTAACAGCCGCTTCACGGGCGGAATCGTGCGGTTTGCCCACGGGGGACTGGAGGACATCCTGCCCTTGGTGCCGGAACTGAGCGAGGCTGAGGTTGCCCGCATGGACGTGCACCCATACCCGGCGGCAGCGTATACCGAGGATATCATGCGCATGTCGGAGGGCAAGGCCGACCCTGTCCTCGCCAACGTGCTGGTACAGAACTCTTACCAGACGCTCCGGTGGATGCAGAGCCTGGGAGTACGCTTCGAGCTGTACCAGACTGCGGTGCGACAGGGAGACCGTATCTACTTTCCCGCTGGCGCCGTGGTCCAGTTCTGGAGTGGTGGACCCGGACTAATGGAGAGGCTGTTTCGCACCGCAGAGGGGCGGGGCGTCGGCGTAGCCTACGACGCCTCGGTGGTGGACCTCCTCACTACTGTCGAGGGACGGGTTCAGGGTGTGCGGGTGCAGACCCCGGAGGGTATCATAGACGTCCGTGCTGGCGCCGTGATCCTGGCGTGTGGTGGCTTTGAAGCCAGCGCGGAGCGGCGCGTCCGTTACCTGGGGGCGGACTGGGGTCCCGTCCGCGTGCGAGGCAGCCGCCACAACACCGGGGAACTGCTGGAGCGGGCTGAGGCGCTGGGGGCACGGATAGGGGGTCACATGGATGGCGCTCATGCCGTGCCCGTGGATGCCGGTTCGCCCGTGGTGGGCGACCTGCAACTGGGTGACCTCACGGCTCGCCTGTCCTACCCCCTGGGCATCATGGTCAATCGGGATGCCCAACGCTTCATTGACGAGGGGATGGACTTCAAGTCCTACAGCTACACCGTGGTGGGCCCCGCGATCTTGCGCCAGCCGGACGGCATCGCGTACCAAATCTTCGACCAGCAAACCGTGGAGCGCCTGGAAGCCCGCTACACCTCCGGAAGCCGGCCCGCGATGGCCGGGACCATCGAGGAGTTGGCCACCAAGCTCGGCCTGCCCCCGGCGGCGCTGGTACGCACCACCAAGGCGTACAACGCGGCTGTCCGGGATGGCACATTCAACCCAGCCATCAAGGACGGCAAATGCACCCAAGGGATCGAACCCGACAAGACCAACTGGGCGCTCCGGCTCGATAAGCCACCTTTCGTTGCGTACGGCGTGCGCTGTGGAATCACCTTCACCTTTGGCGGGGTAATAACAAACGAAGCGGGCGAGGTGACGCACAGGCGTGGCACGCCAATCCCCGGTCTGTATGCCGCGGGCGAGATCACCGGCGGCGTTTTCTACCACAACTATCCAAGCGGCGCCGGGCTTATGCTGGGCGCGGTCTTCGGGCGCATTGCCGGGACCAAGGCTGCGTCCTACGCGCTGCGCCGATAGCCCTGGCCCTCCCCGGCTGGCCGGAAGGCACAAGGCGGGACCTATCGGAGAGTGTGTAACAAGGGAGAGTGCAGAGAGGCGCAGCCTCCCTTCGGCAGGCTCAGGGCATGCTTTGCCAAGCGGTTCGGGGGATGTGCCCCCGAACAAACGTGTGGTGAGCCTGCCGAACCATAAAACCCCGAAGGGGTTCCGTGAACCTTGTCCTGAGCGCAGCCGAAGGGCCCCTTGCAGGGGGTTGGGGGGCGTTATTAAACACCCTCGACCTATCGGCTGCCTGACATCAGCGGCTCATCGCGCCGGGTGAGCGGTCACACCTGGCCAGGGGCAGCGCCCTCAACAACCAAGCTCTCGAAGAGCGCGTCCAGGCCCGGCAACTGGTCCAGGGCCCAGATCTGCGCCAGCGCCTCGTCGCACCGGGAACTCGGCAGCGCTCCTTCAGCAAGCTCGCGGAACTTCCCCTCGACCTCGGCGTCGGTGAGCGGGTTCCGATAATGCCCCTTGGGATGGTTCGTATCAGCCAGCAGGCGCCGGCCCGCTGTGGTGATGACTTCGATGCGCGTGCAGGACTCGGCCGGATAGCGGCGGGTGAAGTCGGGGTCCTCCACCACGGTCAGCTTGCTCATCAGCGCCCTGAGCGCCGGGTCCTGGAGGCGCGGCGTCGTGAAGGTCGCTGGGCTTACGGCGCCATCGAGGAATGCAGCGGCGACGAGGTAGGGGATGCTATGGTCGGCCGTTTCGCGGGTCTTGGGGGCCCACTTCTCTGGTTCGGCGGCGGTACGACGAATGGCCTCGCCGTACGTCTCCACCCGCACCGCGTCGATTTCGTCCACGGGGACCTGCTGTCGCAGCCCTAGGACGAGGCCGATGGGACCCTGACTGTGCACCACTGCGGGAAAAGCCTTGAAAGTAGTACCGGTGATGCGGAAAAGCGCGTCGCGGCCCTTGGTCAGGCCCCAGTTCGGCGGGGCGACACCCATGTGCTGCCACAGCCCGTCACGGCCTTCAAAGGGGTGGCCGGGGCCAGTCATGCCCTCGGCGGCAAGCTGAGCGGCGAACACGGCCCCTCGGGTGGCTGCCGCCGTCGCGCAGCCCTTCCACATGGAGAGCTCCCCGACGCGAGTCACGCCCAGGGGAAGGCTGGGCGTTATCGCCAGTGAGATCGCATTGCCCATGCTGACCTGGTCAAGCCCCAGGATCCTGCCGGCTCCGCATGCCGCGCCAATAGCGGCGTAGATGCCCTGGTCCCAGCCATGGAGCGGGACGTGATCCACCAGCCTGCAAAAGACCTCGTATGCTACGGTGATGGCCTCGATCACGGCGCGGCCATCGGCTCTGAGAGAGTCGGCCAGCGCCAGCACCGCGGGAATCATGTCACTGGGGTGTCCGGTACCGCGAGCGGCGTAGGTGTCGTTGCAGTCAAGGTAGCGGACCAAGACAGTGTTGACGAAGGAGGCCAGGTCGGGCGCTGTGGACTCCCGGGTCCCCAGGATGCGCGCCGGCGCTGCATCGCTGACCCGGGAGGCAAGCCGCCAGGCGATGCGCCACGGCTCGCTATCGAACCCGCCCATAGCACACCCGAGGGTGTCGGCCAGCGTCCGCTTCACCTGGTGCACGACTCCCCGCGGGATCTCCTCGTAGGTCAGCCGACAAGCATAGCCGCTGAGGTATTCCGTAGTCGCGTCCATACTTCCTTCTGCTGGCTCACTCCCGGGCCGGCCCCGGAGTCCGATAACGCTGCTCCACTTGGTACACCTGGTCCAGGCCCAGCAGAGTCGCTATCTCCCGCCGAACCTGCGGGCTCGCCTCCGACCAGTCGGGACCCAAAAAGCCCGTGTCTTTCAGATCTTCCATCGCCTTCCTGACCGCTCGGTACACTGTGAACATAGGCCCCCGGTGGATAAGCACCTTGAACCCGTATCCCTCCACCTGGCTTGCCGGGGCAAAGTCCGCGTTCAGCAGTAGCGGGAGTCCGCTCAGCTCCCGGGCGTAGGTCTCCAGGTCCTGGGGGTTGCTTATGCCGTCCACGAAGAGCATGTCCGCTCCGGCGTCCTGGTAGGCACGACAGCGGCGCACGGCGCCCTCCCAGCCCTCGACGACCAGCGCATCACAACGGGCGATGATCAGGAAGTCCGGATCGGTGCGGGCGTCCACCGCGGCCCGGACCTTCTGCACGTGCTCCTCCAGGGGAATGACCTCCTTGCCCTCGAAAAAGCCGCACCGTTTGGGGAACACCTGGTCTTCCAGGTGCAGCCCAGCCACGCCCGCGGCTTCGTAGTCGCGCACCGCGCGCTGCACGTTCAGGGGGTTTCCGTACCCGGTGTCGGCATCAGCTATCACCGGGATGGTCACCGCCTGCGCCACCCGCCGGGCGTTCTGGACCATCTCGCTCTCGGTGACCAACCCCACGTCAGGAAAACCCAACGACATGGCGGTGCCGAAACCCGAGAGATAGATGAGCTCAAATCCAACACTCTCCGCTATCTTGGCCGTGAACGCGTCGTAGGTGAAGGGCGCCACCAGCAGGCGAGGTTGCGCCAGCATGTGGCGAAGCTGGGCTGTCCGGTTCACACTGTGCCTCCCGTTGCCAGGCTACCCGCTGCGGAGCAGCCGCGCGAGGTCCGCCATGTCAGGTTCTTTTTCAAGCCGCTCCACCCGCGCGATGATTTCGTCGCATCGGCCTGGTAGCAGCGCCGGCGTTGCGTAGCAGCGAAACTTCTCGGCTATCTCCGGATAGGTATAGGGGTTGCTGGGAGCCCCCTTCCAGTTGGTGACCTCAAATCCCTCCTCGCTCCCTGCGAGGGTCAGCGTGACCTCTGCGACAGGCCCCCCTGGCCTGCCGAACCGATCGCGGTCCTCGACCAGCTCTATGTTCCTGGCAAGTCTCCGGACCTGGGAGTCCCTCAGGGTCTCCTCACTGAAAGCCCAGGGTTCCTCGATGTTGCGCGACAGGGCGATAGCCGCGGAGAAAGGCAGGCTGTACTGGGCACCCAGTACGCTGCCGGGCTCCCTGACACAATGGCGCGCTTCCATCATCCTGGGTGCTCCCACCACCTTCACATGTTGGAGCCGTGCAGGGTCGTAGGCGTGTGTCCGGCGGAAGCGAGCGATGCCGTCGATGACGGCGTGAAACGAGACGTGGCAGGCGTAGGCTTTGAGGGTCACCTCTCGCAGCAGGTAGGTGTCGCCCAGGCCTTCCAGCAGGAGGTCAGGCTGGGGAGCTGGAGAATACACGTGCAGGAACCCTCGCTCGCCCTCCAGCACGGTGGACGGCCCGGTGAAACCCTTCGCCGCCAGCAGCGCACTCTCCAGGCCCATCTGGGCGCCTCGGGCCACGTGGAGCCGCTTGGTCATGGCTCCCTCTCGGGCGAACTCCAGCAGGCCGGCGCCGTGGGAGCCGGCGATGCCCAGCGCGTTGACCAGCAGGCCCACCTCCAACCCCAACGCTTTGCCTACGCCGACCGCGCTTCCGAAGGGCGCGTTGGTGCCCGGTCCGTGGAACCCCCGCACGTCTTCCACCGCTCGGGTGGCCGCCCTGCCGACCCGACAGCACACCTCGTATCCCAGGGCCAAGGCCGCCAGGAACGACGCGCCGTCCAGGTGCTCGCGCTCGGCAATAGCCAGGACTGCGGGGAAAACGGCGGCGCTGGGATGGCACGATCCCGGCACGAAGGCATGGTCGCACTCAAAGCCGCCGATCATGGTGCCGTTCACCAGGGCGGCGTACGAGGGGGTGGTGGTCCAGTCTCGCGCGAACACTGAGCAAGGGCCGGAGGACGCGCTTTCCAGGGCCACGCTCCCCACCATGTTCGCCCAGGGCGTAGGGGATCCCGCACAGCAACTGGCCAGGTTGTCCAGAACGTACACCTTGATAGCTTCCACTACCGGCTGAGGCAGGTCCAAGTAGCCTGTCGCGGCGACGAACTGGGCTAGACGCTGCGTTTCGTGCATTGCTCCTCTGGAGACGGAGAGCGTATGCCCCAGTGCATCAAGACGTAGGGGGCAGGCATAGGTCCGATCCACAGACTGAAAAGTGGCGCGCCCGGGGAGACTCGAACTCCCAACCCTCAGATCCGAAGTCTGATGCTCTGTCCATTGAGCTACGGGCGCAGAAAGCTGCAATGCCGGAGGGATACAGCGAGGTAAGAGAACTGGGGTGAGCGGAGGGATTCGAACCCTCGATCTCCAGGGCCACAACCTGGCGCCTTAAACCCCTCGGCTACGCCCACCATGAAAACACGGGGCCTCGGTGGTCCCGCAGTCTCATTCTAGCACCGTGTCGGGAAACGGGCAACGAAGAACGCCCTTGAGCACTGCTGCGGGACGAACGGCGCCTCCATCTGAGGATCTGCGACTGCCCTGCGAGGCGAGGAAAAGGCTAGAGCTTGGCGGTGAGGGCGGTGATGCGGTCCAGCTTGTCTCGGGTCTCCAGGCTTGAGAAGGCCTCGCGGGCATGATCAAGATGCTCCTTGGCCCGGTCTTTTTCCTCCTGCACCAGGAGAAACTCCCCGTACTCCAGGTGGGCCTCCCCTAGCTCATAGTTCTCGCCGGAGGCCTCCAGGTCTTCCAAGGCGTGGCCAAAAGCTTCCTCCGCCTCGTCCTTGCGCCCCTGGCACGCAAGCACCTGCGCCAGGGCCATCCAGGTAGTGCCCTGGGAGTAGTGATCGTCCTCCTCCACCACATCCCGACCCAGTCTGGCGTACTCCTCAGCCGCGTCCGGCTGGCCGACGCCCACGTAGGCCTGCGCCAGCATCCGGTAGACCTCCGGCAGGATGGCCCGCTGGTCACTCTCCTCACAGAGCTTCTTGGTCTCCAGCAGCCGGTCTACGGCCTGCTGCTGCTGTCCAGCGCCCAGCTCGGCCTGGGCCACCAGGAGGAGGCACCGCGCCTCCTGGGCTGCCTGGCCCACAGTGCGAGCCAGGGCCACCCCTCGCTCAGAGTAGCGTCGGGTAGCCTCCAGGTTGCCGCGCTCCAAGTGGAGTTGTCCCAGAGTGGCCAGGGCCGCCACGCGCATGGGCATGTCTCCCAGTTCATCGAAGATCGCAAAGGAGCGCTCTATGATCTCGATGGCCTGGGCGGAGTGCCCTGCGGCCTGGAGGACGCGACCCAGCATCAGCAGGCTTGAGGCCATCCCCCGGCGGTCGCTGAGCTTCTGGTAGTCCTCTGCCGCCGCCCGCAGGTGGGCCTCCGCCTCTCCCATCTTGCCCTGATAGATGCACGCCGTGCCCAGAAGGGTCTGCCCCCGGGCCTCCACCCAGTGAGGGCCGTGCTCTTTTGCCAGCTCTGTGGCCTGGCGACAGACTGCTTCGAAGTCCGCCAGCTTGGCCTGGTCGGAGTAGAGCTCTCCCAGGGTCATCATGGCCTGAGCCTCACCGGAGGGGTCGCCCGCTTCCTGGAACAAGCGGATGGCGTCCTGGACCGCGGTGGTCGCCTGGGCCGGTTGCCCCTTCAGTCGCAGCACGCGTGCCCGCTGGCCGAAGGCGGTACCGGCTAGGGACCGGCTGCCATGGGCATTGGCCTGCTCCACAATGGTGGACAGGTGCTCCAGAGCCGAGTCGTGCTGCCCCAGGGGCTCCTTGACCAGGGCAATGCGGAGGAGCACCTCAATCTGCATCTCCCACAGGGGACGATGGTCTATCTTGGCGCTGGGTTCACCCTCGTGCATGGCCTCCACGCGCTCCAGCAGCTCGCTGGTAGACTGATAGCGGGAGAGGGCATCGGCATAAGCCTGCTGGAGGCGGGCGCGCTCCGCCGCCTGCCAGCCATAGGTCACCGCCTTGACCAGAGTCGCCTCATCGTTCTCCTCGGTGCCGAACTCCAGGAGGCTGCCCTGCCCGTAGTGGTAGGCCAGCAGCTCCAGGAACTCCTCCACCCGGTCGGAGACCTTGGCCTCCAACCACTTCGCGACCCGCTGGTGCTCACGGCTGCGGCGCAGGCGGGTAAGGCCCCTATAGGCCGATTCCCTGGCCAGGCCGTTGGCGAAGGCATACTCGGCGTCACCCTCGAAGGCGGAAGCGGGGACGGATTTCACCCAGTCCTTGGCCAGTAACCCATGGAGCTGCTCCCGCTCACGCTCCAGCGCCGGCTCGGGATAGGAGAGAGAGCTTTCCCAGAAGTTCCCCCCCACCACGGCGGCGCGCTGGAGCAGCCCCTTTTCTCTGGCAGGCAGGCGGTCCAGACGAGCCAGGATGGTGCCAAAGACCGTATCTGGCAGGTCTGGCAGCCTCTCGGTTTCCACGGGCGCCCAACCTGCCAGGGTGTGCACGATCCTGCCCTCTTCCATGAGGGACCGGATGTACTCCTCCAAGAAGAAGGGCACGCCGCCCGCCGCGTCCACCAGGCGCTCTTTCCAGGCGCGGGAGAGCAGGTTGGGAGAAAGCAGTTGATCCAGGAGCTGGCCCGCTTCCTGCGGCCTCAGGGGCAGCAGCTCCACCATGCTGCGGTTGGCGCCCTGGACCAGGGCGGGCGCCTGCTCGGTGATCTCAGGGCGGCTCACAAGGACAAACTGGATGGGCACATCTTCCAGGGCATCGACCACGGACTCCAGGAGGTCCAGCACCACCCGGTCGGCCCAATGGGCGTCCTCTACCACCACCACCAGGGGCTGCAAACTGGCCCAGCGAGCGAAAAAGCGCCGCCACGCCCAGAAGAGCTCTTCCTTCAGGTTGGCAGGGTTGATCTCCAGCAGATCACTATCCGGGTAGGAGACGCCCATGGCATAGCCCAGGCGGTGGGCTATCTGGCGCGCCTCCTCGGCTACCTCGGGCGAAGGCGCATCCTCTCCGGCCGCCTGAGCCAGGATATCCTGGAGACCTTCCAGCAGACTCTGCTGCACCACCTCCCTGGGGTCACTCTCTTTGATAGCGAAGAGGCTCTTGAGCATCTCCGCCAGAGGGTAGAAGGCTATACCTTGGCCATAGGGCAGGCACCGCCCCTTGCACCAGGCAAAGGAGATATTCTCGGCGTCCAGGTAACGCTGATACTCGGCCAAGAGGCGGGACTTGCCGATGCCAGGCGCTCCCAGGATAGTGACGAGGTGTGGCGAACGATTATGGGCCATCTCACGGAAGCTGTTCAGCAGTGTCTCCAGGTCCGTGCCACGGCCCACCATAGGGGACTCGAACCCGGCGATACCCCTGCGCCGGCCGCGGTCCTTCTTCACGCCCAGCGCGTTGTACACCTTCAATGGCTCGGTCTTGCCCTTCACCGTGATGGGCTCAAGCTCCTCGTAGTCGATGAGGTGCTTGGTCAAAAGATACGTCTTTTCGCCGACCATAACACAGCCTGGCTGAGCGTTGCTCTCGAAGCGAGAGGCAGTGTTGACCACATCGCCCATGACGGTGTAGTCCTTCTCCCGCCCCGAAGCGACAGTCCCAGAGATTACTTCGCCCGTATTGACGCCGATGCGCATCTTCACCGTAAAGCCGCGCCGGCGTTGCAAGTACTCGCCGAAGACACGAAGAGACTCCTGCATGTCCAGAGCGGCAAGCACGGCGCGCTCGGCGTCGTCCTCGTGGGCCAGCGGCGCGCCCCAGACCGCCATGATGAGGTCGCCTTCAAACTTGTCCACTGTCCCATCAAACTTATGCACCTGATCCGCCAGGCCCTTCAGGCACTGGTCCATGATCATCTTTACTTCCTCGGGATCCAGCTTCTCCGACATGGCAGTGAACCCGGACACGTCTCCGAAGAGCACCGTGACCAGGCGCCGTTCGTCCTGGTGGGACATGGGCGCTTCCGCTGCATGGACCGGGGCAGGAGTCACTACTGGCGGCGCGGCTGCGGGCGGAGCAGGAGGAGCTTCCTCGACTCTGGGCGGCGCGACCTCCGGTGGCGCTTCTTCCGCCACGGGCGCGGCGGCTTCCGGTGCTGGCGCTACCTCTAGCGCAGGCGACCCCTGCTCCACTGCCGGCGCGACAGCTTCAGGCAGAGGCGGCGCAGGTTCTGCCTGCGCTGGCGCTTCGGGCGCTCCCGCAGGGGGAGCAGCCTCGGCGATCGGAGCAGCGGGCTCAGGAGGAGACGGAGCAACCTCCGGTGGGGGCGGCGCTATAACCGGTGGCGCTGTCGGAGCAGACGGAGGGGCCAGAGGCGGCGCTTCCGCCACGGGCGCCACCGGCCTGGGCGCCTCGACAACGGGAGGTGATACAGGAAGAGGAGCGGGCGCCGCTACGACCTCGGTTGCGGCAGGCGACAGCGACAGGCCGCAGCCGTTGCAGAACCTGGCGCCGTAGAGGATGGGCGTGCCGCAGCCGGTGCAGCGGCGTTCAAGGCGAGCGCCGCACTGCTGGCAGAAACGGGCGCCCGGCGGGGTCGGAGCCTGGCATTGGAAGCAGAGGGTGACCAGGCGCGCGCCGCACTGCTGGCAGAACTTGGCCCCCGGACGGGAGGTGATCCCGCACTGGGCACAGTGCACGTCCAGGTTACTGCCGCACTCGGAGCAGAACTTGGCCCCGGCGGTGAAGGGCGCCCGGCAGTAGGGGCACTGGAACTCCAGCCGGAGCCCGCACTCCTGGCAGAACTTGGCGGTCTGGCTGTTCTCCGCTTTGCAGACGGGACAGGTTACCATAGATCGCCCGCGCAGATCCCGCTCCTAAGGTCGCTCCCAGCCTAGTCACTGAGCATAGCTATGTCAAGTTGACCGCCACCATGAGCACGGCGGCGGACACACCCTAATCTAGGTAACGGAAGAAACTGTGCAGGATTACAGCTAGGCGACGTCGGGGCCCAGCCTGGCCTGTTTCGCGGCCCGCAGCGCGTGGGTGAGAGGAGGCAGGAGCTCTTTGAAGTCGCACACCACGCCCAGGTCACAGGCCTTAAAGATGTCGGCCGCGGGGTCGTTGTTAATGGCCACCACCGTCTCGGCCTTCTGAACCCCGATCATGTGGTTAAGGGTGCCTCTGATCCCTACAGCCAGGTAGAAGCGGGGCGACACCGCCCGCCCGGTGAGGCCCACCTGGAGCGGGCCCGGCAGCAGGCCGGCGCCCACGGCGCGCAGGCTGGCGGAGATGGCGCCATCCAGGGCCTTGGCCAGCTCCTGGCAGAGAGTCAGGCCCTCAGGCGATCCCACGCCCGCGCCGACGCCTACCAGCGCCTCAGCGCCGTCCATGTGCATCCCTGTGGCGCCCGCCACCTCCTGGAACTGCAGCAGCTTCACCCGGCCGTCGGCCCCAGGCGGGTCGGGCAAGCGCTCTATGGCCGCGGCCCGTTCCTCCTGCGGTTGCAGCGGCGCCAGCACACCGGGCCGCACGGTGGCCACAGCAGGCGTGGTGCGAGAGATGATAGGGGCCACGATGTTGCCCCCGAAGGCCGGCTTGAGCTGCACCACCCGCTGCCGCTCGTCCAACTCGACGCCGATGCAGTCACCCGTCAACCCAAGGCCCAAGCGGGCCGCGACCCGGGGCGCCAGGTCCCGCCCGTTGACGGTGGAGGGGATGAGCACCAGATAGGGGTGGTGCCGGGTGATGGCATCGGCTAGCACTGTGGCATAGGACTGGGTGCTGTAGTGGGCCAGGGAAGAATGATCCGCCAGGAAGACCCGGTCGGCACCATAGGAGGCCAGGGTTGCCGTCTGGCCGGCCAGGTTGTTACCCAGCAGCACCACGCCCAGCTCGCCGTTGAGCTGAGCTGCCAGCTCCGCGCCGCGTCCCATCAGCTCCAGGGTGACGTTGCGGGGCCGCCCGTGGACCAGCTCTGCCACCACCCACACCGCCCGGTCGGAGCGCTTGCCACTAGCTTGCGACGAGGGCGGAACCTGGGCCGTGGCCTGCTGCCAGGGGGTAAAGAGGCCCCGCGACAAGAGATACTCCACCACCTGCTGGGCCAGGGCCGCCGGTTCCTTGCCGCTCAGGATCCGTTTCTCCCGGGGCAACGCCAGCTCCCGGATCTCCGAGACGCTGGTGGGCGATCCAGCGGCCCCCACCTGGTCGAGAGGAAGGCCCAGGTCCGCCGCGGTCCAGGTCTCCACGGGCAGCGCCTTGGCCGCCTCGAGCTGCTCCGGCGTGGGCCTGATGGGCGTGATCAAGAACTCTCCCGCGGAAGCCAGACAGGGAAGCTGGATCTCCAACTGCTCTGTGCCGTCGTCCACCTCGCGGTCCACCAGGAGGGTCATCCCGTCCTCTGTCGACTCCAGGCGACGCAGGTTGGTGGCCTGGGGGATGCCCAGCAACTCCGCCACCTCCGGCCCTACCTGGCCGGTCTCCGCATCGATGCTAAAACGGCCGCACAGGACCAGGTCGAAGTCCAGCCGCCCCAGGGCAGCGGCCAGGGCCCGGGCCGTGGCCAGGGTGTCGGCGCCGGCAAAGGCAGGGTCAACCAGGTGGACGGCCCGGTCTGCTCCCGTTGCCAGCGCTTCGGTGAGCACAGTCCTGGCCTGGGGCGGCCCCATGGTGAGGGCCGTGACGTCACCGCCGTGTTTCTCCTTGAGTTTGATGGCCTGGGTCAGGGCCCGGCGGTCCAGAGAGTTGAGGATGAGGTTGACCCCTTCCCGCACAATGGTCTTGGTCTCAGGATTGAACTTTACGTCTGTTATCGTCGGCACCTGTTTCACCAGAACGATGATGCGCATGCTTATCCTTTCTGGCCGCAAAACCTGCTGCGGAGCTATGTCTAGGGCATGAGTGTAGATCACTTTAAAAAATAAAGCAACCCTACAAAGCCTTGCCCTGCGTGGAGTGAGGGGGTATACTGGCCAAAGTGATCACGGCTGGGAGGTGGCTACTCCTGTGGACTTCCCCAAGTGTCTGAAGTGCAAGGTGGGCGAGCTGGTGCCGCTGTCCGACTTCGGCAGCCAGGGCGCCGCGATCCACTACAAAGCCTGGGTATGTACCAACCCTGAGTGTGGCTTCAACCTCAAGATCCGAAACGGCGACCTCTATGTGAACGAGCCGATTAACTCCGGCGCGAACGCGCGGATCCGCTAGCCGCGGCCACAGCTCAGGAGGTCGCCGCCAGGGGTAGTAGCCCTTTGCATAGCACACGGCCCCCGGGATCAGAGGAGCGGACTCCCTCCTCCACCACCGGGTACGGAACGGCTCTTCCCACCAGGTCGCCCCTAGGGTTGGCGTCCTCTTCACCTCGCGCTTCCCTCGGCAGCGCCGAGGCCATCCTTCCTACCAGTCGTACCTACCGTATCCTCACGATCGCACCGACCTCGTTCTTCGCCGACTACGGCTGCCACGTGCGCATCCTCGAGGAGACCCGGGCGCTCCAGAAACTGGGGCACCAGGTGGCCATCTGCACCTACCACACCGGGCATGACCTGGCGGGCCTCGACATCCGTCGAGCCATGAACACCCCCTGGCAGAAAACCGTGCAGGTGGGTTCCAATCTGCACAAGCTCTACTACGATGCCCTGCTGGCGCTGAAGGCCGCGCAGGCAGCGTTCCAAGTGCGGCCTTCGGTGGTGCACGCCCATCTCCACGAAGGCGCCCTTATTGGCTACCTCGTGAGCCGGATGCTGCGGGTTCCTCTGGTCTTCGACTTCCAGGGAAGCCTCACCAGCGAGATGCTGGACCACCACTTCCTCCGGGCAGACAGCGTCTTCTTCCGACCCTTGCAGCGGCTGGAGCGGCTCATCAACCACATGGCAGACCGGGTGGTGACCAGCTCCCAGAACGCCGCAGACATCCTGGTGCGGGAGTTCGGGTATCCGCAGGAGAAGGTCACGACCCTGGCTGATAGCGTG